>JAAZAD010000544.1 GCA_012514505.1 Rhodococcus sp. (in: high G+C Gram-positive bacteria)
CACAGTCGTTTATGCGGGCTTTCGAGCGAGCAAGCATCCCGTCGAAGGCTTGACCGGCCGGAATCGAATCTCCTCGAAGCCGGCCGACTCGAGTGGCGCAATGTAGCGGTGCACATCGACCGACTCGAAGGGGTCCGATTCTTCTACTCCCTCGTGTCTGCCACGATGCGTGGTCGCCACAGACAGTGCACGCACGAGGCCCGTTCGGATCGGATCCAACGGAAACATGTCGGCAAGAAGCAGACTCCCGCCCGGACGAAGCACGCGATACATCTCTGCAAGGGCGTCGCCGCGGCAGGCCTCGGGGATGTGGTGCATCACGAACGTGGACGTCACCACGTCGAACGATTCGTCGGCATAGGGTAATTCCTGCGCAGCACCCCTTTCGAAGTGCACATTGTTGCCAGTGCTGCGAGCAGTTGCATGCTCGACCATCGGATTCGACGGATCGATGCCGACGACCGAGCCCCCCGACCCCACCGTGGCACCGAGTGTCGAAGTGAAGTTTCCTGGGCCGCAACCGATATCCAGAACTCGATCGCCGGGCCGCGGGTCTGCTTCTCGCGCCAGCGCTCGGTCGAGTTTCGACCGCCTGCCGGCAAAGAAGATCGCGTTGAACAACCGGTATCCGCGCACCCGCGTGATGAGAATTCCGGTTGAGGACTCTTGTTGTTCGATATCAGACATGTGTTCATGATTTGCCCAATAGACTTGGTACACCAGGAACAATCCGCAGAAATCAGTCCAGTTCCGAACACGTTTGCACACACTGTTCGGAAACGGAGGGCCACGATGGGAAGTTCGACGGACCGCCGCGTTCGGCGCACGCGCCGGCTGCTTCACGAATCACTGATCGGACTGATGCTGGAGCGGGGATACGCGCGAATCACCGTGCAGGACATTCTCGACCGCGCAGACGTGGGGCGTTCCACCTTCTACAGCCACTACCGCGACAAGGACGACCTGCTGGCGGTGAGCTGCGCCGAATACCTGCGCGGCGCGATTTCCGACGCTTCCAGCTCGAACGACAGGCCGTGGGGACCGGTACCGATCCTTCTGAGTTTGGCCGAGCAGCACCCGGCCATCTACCAGGCTCTCGCCGGCCCGCGCAGCAGCGGCGTTCTGTTGCGGGCCAGCCGACACATGGTCTACGAAGCGCTGATCGAGTACCTACGTCACAGCGCCCCCAACGACACTGATGTCGAAACGCTCGCGAACTTCCTCTCGTGGGGGCTGGTCGGGCTGCTCGGAGCCATCGCCGAAGGCGAGATGTCGGCCCGGGAGGCGTACACGATCTTCGAATCGACTGTGCGCACGTAAGGAGTCTCTGGACTCGTTGAACGCGCACAATCGTTTTCGAATACACGACACAAGGTGGCGTATATCGCTGGGAAGCTCATCTCGTCCCTACGATAGGAGATCCACATGGCACACACCATCGTCAATCCGGACGGTTTGCACGACCCGACACACTTCGGTTACAGCCATACCGCCGTCGTTCCCGCAGATGCGGAACTGGTACTGGTGGCAGGCCAGTACGGATCAGGGCCGGATGGCGGGGTTGTCTCGACCGACTTCGCCCAGCAGGTCAAGCAGGCGTTCCACCATATCGGCGTCGCCCTCGCCGCGCACGGGCTCGATCACGGTCACGTTGTCCAGATCCGGACCTATGTGGTCGACCACGACCTCGACAAGCTCGGAACCATCGCCGAAGCCGTGCAGGAGTGCTGGGGTACGACACCGCCCACCCAAACCCTTGTCGGTGTTGCGAGTTTGGCGTTGCCTGACATGCTGTTCGAGGTCGAGGCGATCGCCGTCCGGCCCTGACACACCGCAGACGGGAGTACGCATGATCATCGTCATCGGGCATCTGACTCTCGAACCGGCCGATCGGGATCGTCACGTCGAACTCAGTTCCGCAGCCGTGGAATTGGCGCGCAGCACTCCGGGCTGCCTCGACTTCAGTGTCGGAGCGGATTCACTCGATCCGAGCCGGGTCAACGTCAGCGAACGGTGGACCGATCGCGAGTCACTCGACGCGTTTCGCGGCAGCGGCCCGGACACCGATGACGGTGCGCCGGCGATCCTCGCCTTCCATGTGGACGAATACGAAATCCAATAGGGCCTGGCGGCCTTGTGCGCGGTTGAAGAGTCCCTGGACTCTTCAACCGCGCACAGGCGTCAGCCCCCCGGAAGGGGGATCACGACTCCGGGAAGGATCTCCACCTGTTCAGGTGGCGGAGGCGGGCTCGGCACTTCCACGGGCGGCACCGGCACCGCCGGTACGTCCACCGGAGGCTCCGGGGCCGGCTCCGGAGCCGGTGGGGCATCACCCTGACCCGCATTCCCCGTCCCGGTGCTGTCACCCGTAGTGCTGTCGGCGGTGGTGCCGCTGCCGCCGGAACTGCTGTCGTCACTGCTGGTTCCGCTGTAACTCGGCACACCCGCCTGACCACCGATCGGGTCCGGCCACGGGAACTCTTCCCAATCCGTGTCCTCGAGGGCGCCGTCCATGGTGCCCTTCCAGATGTCCGACGGCAGGCTGGACCCGTAGACCAGCCCACCCCAGCTGTTCTCGAGGGCACTGCCATCTGCTGTGCCGAGCCACACCGCCGTCGACAGAGACGGCGTGTAACCGACCATCCACGCGTCCTTGTTCTCGCCGGTGTCACCGAGCTGAGTGGTGCCTGTCTTGGCGGCCGACGGACGTCCACCCGCCAACGCGTGCCCCCGGGAATAGGACGCGACGGGCATCAGCGCCTGAGTGACATTGTCGGCCACCGCGGCGTCGATACGGCGCTCACCAGGGCTCGGCCCGCGATCCAGCAACACCTCGCCGTCGGATGTCACGACCTTCTGCACGAAGTACGGCTGGTGGTAGATGCCCGACGCAGCGAGCGTCGCATACGCGGATGCCATGTCGATAGGGCGAGACAGATACTGGCCCAACACGATTCCACCCTGTGGCGACCCGCCTTCGTGGCTGAGGGTGCGTCCTTCCACGCCCGGAATGTGTTCGGGGATGCCGGCCTCGTGTGCGGCGTCTGCAATGGACTGAGGGCCGTCGTCCATCGACACCATGAGGCGGTAGAAGCTGGTGTTCAACGACCGTTTGGTGGCCTCCGCGATGGAACACACTCCACACGATTCGCCCTCGACGTTGCCGATCTCGAGATTACCCACGGTGAGTGGCGCGCTGCTGTACTGCGCCGACAGCGGAATGCCCTGCTCGAGCGCCGCGACCAGACCGAACGTCTTGAACGACGATCCGGTCTGCAACGGCGCCTGCGCGTAGTTGTATCCGGCACCCTCGTCGCCGCCGTAGTAGGCCCGCACCCCGCCGGTACGCGGATCGATGGACACCACCGCACTCCGCATGTTCGGGTCTTCGCCCTCGAGGGTCTCGTGCACCGATTCGACAGCCGCGGCCTGCGCCGCCGGGTCGATGGTGGTGGTGATCTGCAGGCCCTCTGTGTTCAGGGTCTGCTCGCTGACACCGGCTGCGGCAAGTTCACCCAACACCTGATCGCGGATGTGCCCCTCCGGCCCGGGGGCGGTGGTGGCGTCGGTCGGCCTGTTCGCGGGCGCCGCCTGCGGCAACTCCATGTCCTCGCGATTCTGAGTGCCGAGCACGCCCATCTCGACCATGCCTTCGAGGACATAATTCCAGCGCGCCTCGAGCTCGTCCGGATTCGCCTCCGGGTCCAGATACGAGGGACTCCGAATCACGGCCGCCAGTACGGCACCCTCCTCGACGGTGAGATCGCCGACCGGCTTGTCGAAGTACGCGTGCGCCGCCGCGTCGACCCCGTAAGCGCCGCGACCGAAATAGATGGTGTTCAGGTAGGCGGCCAGGATCTCGTCCTTGGACCATTCGTTGTTCATCTTGGTGGAGATCACCAATTCCCGCATCTTGCGGTAGATGGTGCGTTCCGCGCCGACGAGCACGTTCTTCACGTACTGCTGCGTAATGGTCGAGCCGCCGCCGGCGCTGTCCTTGCCGAGGACGTTGTCTCGGGCCGCCCGCACGAAGCCGGAGATCGAGAAACCAGGATTCGAATAGAAGTTGCGGTCCTCCGCCGCGAGCACTGCGTCACGGACGTGCTGGGGGATCTGGTCGAGATCCACCTCGTTGCGGTTTCCCTCGGGCGGAATCACCTTTGCGACCTCGGTCGTGCCGTCCGCCGCGAGGATCGTGGCCACCTGATTCGTTTCCATATCCGACGGCTGAGGCACCTCGGCGCGAATGTAGGCGATGGACATAATCAGCGCTGGGACAACCAGCAACACGATGGCTATCACGAGCAGCCAGCGTTTCAGGGACCACCCGCGGGGGCCCGACTTCCTCGCGCGCGACGACGAACCACTGCCACCGCTGGCGCGTGCCGACCCCTTTACGCTGGCGTTATTCCCGGCAGGCGGGCGAGAAGACGAGCGATCCCCGCGTGGCCCATTTGTCGGTGAATTCACTTACACGCTCCCGGTTGGCGTATCCGAATCTCACGGATCATCCCATCCAGGCATACCTGTGTTAGCCGTTTCTCGCCAACTGTGATCACCGCCGCCATCACGGCGGAGGTGTGTCAGCGGCCGCTTCGCGCCCGACGGAGGGCAAACACCGCCAGCCCCGTCAGCACCACACACCCCAGTAGGACGAACGACGACAGGACACTCGGATCCCCGCGCACGATCTCGACGACCGACGAGACGAACGCCATCAGCGTGAAGAATCCGAGCAAACCGACGAGCAGTTCGAGGCGTTGACGCTTGGCAGCCGGGTGCATGTCAGCTCTTGACGCCGCCGGCCGTCAGACCGGACACGATGCGACGCTGGAACAGCAGAACCATGATGACGAGGGGAACCGTCACCAGGGTGCCGGCAGCCATCACCGCGGTGTACGGCTGCGTGAACGCGTCACCACCGGAGAACCGGGCGATCGCCACCGTCACGGGCTCGGTTGCGCGGTTCGACAGCTGACTCGACAGCATGAACTCGTTCCACGTGGCGATGAACGCGAGGATCGCGGTCGTGAACAGCGCCGGCGCCGCCAACGGAAGGATCACGAGACGGAAGGCCTGCGCCCGGGTCGCCCCGTCCACGCGGGCCGCTTCCTCGAGCTCCCACGGCATGTCCGACATGAACGACGTCAGCGTGTACACCGTCAACGGCAGCACGAACGAGATGTTGGGAATGATGAGGGCCTGGTACTGGCCGATCCAGTTGAGCTCACCGAACAGCTGGAACAGCGGGGTCACCAGGGCGACACCGGGGAACATCGAGGCGGCCAGCACGACGCCGGTGACCAGGTACTTCCCGCGGAACTCGATGCGAGCAAGCGCGTATGCGGTGAAGATTCCGAGCATGAGCGCCACGGCGGTGGTCACCGTGCCGATGATCAAGCTGTTGACGATCGAGCCGAGGAAGTCGTTGCCCTTTTCCGTCGACAACGCCTCACGAAAGTTGTCGAGGGTGACGTGGGTCGGCCACGGAGTCGTGTCGAACGTGTAGTCCACGCTGCGGAAAGCAGTGACCACCATCCAGTAGAACGGGGCGAGACCCCACACCAGAATGAGGATCACACCACCGTACGTACGAAGGATCGGTCCGATCGGCCGACGGTGAACCGGCGGGTCCTCCCGTGCCACGTCCGCCTCGTCCAGTTCCGGCGACCGGTGCCTGCCCGCCATCACGACTTTGCTCCCTTACGTTGATCGTCCTGGGTGCGGACGGCATTGGCTCCGAGGTACTTCACCATCACGAATGCGACGGCGAAAATCATCAAGAAGACGAGGGTGGACAGGGCCGACGCACTGTTGAAGTTGCCACCTCGCATGTCGGCCACCACGAGGATCGACACCGTGGTGGTCGGGGTCGCACCGCTGATACCCGACAGGATGGCGGGGAGGTCGTACATTCGCAGGACGTCGAGGGTGCGGAAGAGTACGGCCACCATCAGCGCCGGCTTCACCAGCGGCAAGGTGATCTGCTTGAAACGCTGCCACGCAGTCGCACCGTCGACCTTCGCAGCCTCGTACACGTCCTGCGGAATCATCTGCAGACCCGCGAGGATGAGAAGCGCCATGAACGGTGTCGTCTTCCAGACGTCCGCGATGATGACCGCGAACCGCGAGGCCCAGGGATCGGTGGTCCAGGAAATGTCGGTGCCGAGCACACTGTTGACGATTCCGTCGTTCGCGAAGATGAAGAACCAGAGCTTCGCGGTGACGGCCGTCGGAATCGCCCACGGAATGAGGACGCTGGCCCTCAGCAGGGAACGCCCGAAGAACGAACGGCCCATCACCGTGGCCATCCACAGCCCGAGAAGAACCTCGATCGTGACGGTGACTACCGCGAAGAAGAACGTGATCCCGACGGACGGCCAGAAGTTGGCGGCGAGCACACCGGGTGGGCACGATCCCGCACCGGCGCCACAGTTCCCGGTGATCCACAACAGGTAGTTGTCGAAACCGGCGAACCCGCCCTCGGTGAATCTGCCCGTCGCCGGGTCGATCCCCTTGTCCTGCTGGAAGGACAGGTAGATCGCACGAAGGACCGGGTACAAGATGACAACCGCGAGAATGAACATCGTCGGCCCGATGAGCCACAATGCCCGTAGATCCCGCTTCTTGGGTGGCGCTGCCAGCGGCTCGTCGTCCTGCGTCCGCTCAGCGGTGTCAAGCATCGTCTTGTTACCCGGTCCCTCTTCTCGAATCCGAACGAACTACTTGGAAGCGACCTCGATGGCGGCCGACATGTCCGTCATCGCCTGGTCCACCGACTTCTCACCGGTGATCGCGGCGTACGCGTTCTCCTGGATCGCGCGGCTGATGTCGCTGTAGTACGGGGTGACCGGACGCGGCACGGCGTTCTCGAGAGCCGCCTTCAGAGCCGGCAGGAACGGGTACTTGGCGATGAGCGACTCGTCGTCGTACACGCTGGCCAGGACCGGCGGGAACGAGTTGTCGGCGAAGAACGTCTGTGTTTCCGGGCTCTGCACGAATTCGATGAAGTCGTGCGCAGTGGCCTTGGCCTCGGAGTTCACGTTGATGGCGTTGTTGTAGCCACCGAGCGTGGACGCACCGGGTCCGTTCGGACCGACGATCGGCGCGACGGCGAACTTGCCCTGTACAGCGGAGCCGTCCTTCTCGGCGTTGCTGTACATGTACGGCCAGTTGTAGGCGTACATCGCCTTGCCGTCGACGAACGTCAGGTTCGTCTCCTCTTCGGTGGAGCTGGTGGCCGTCTTCGCGATCTGGCCCGCCTCGTAGGCGTCGACGAGAGACTGCAGGCCTGCCTTGGCCTCCGGGGAATCGACCTCGGGAGTGCTGCCGTCCTCACCGACGACCGAGCCGCCCCAGGAGTTGATGGCCTGCGTGGTGTTCACGGTCAGACCCTCGTACTGCTTGAGCTGGGTGATCAGGCAGTCCACGTTGTTCTCGGCTGCGACACCGCAGCTGTCGGTCAGCGCCTTCCAGTCCGCGGGAGCCTCGGGAGCCAGGTCGGTGCGGTAGTAGAGCAGCTGCGCGTTGGTGTTCTGCGGGCCCGCGTAGAGAACGTCCCGGTAGGTCGCACTGTCGACCGTCGCCGGGAGCAATCCGGACGTGTCGATCGCCAGCTCGTCGGTGAGCGGCTGCAGCCACCCGTTCGCGGCGAACTCCGCGGTCCAGGTGACGTCGAGTGCCATCACGTCGTAATCCGAGTTGCCGGCCTGCAGCGACTGGACGAGCCGGGCGCGCTGCGAATCCGCCTCACCCGGAAGTTCCGCCAGCTCGACCTGCTCGTCGGGGTGCGCGGCGTTCCACTTGTCGATGATGGGAAGCAGCTTGCCGGTGTCGTTCTTTCCCATCGCGAACGTGATGGGGCCTCGACCGTCGAGATTCTCCGACTGCGCATCGCTACTGTCGGACGAACATGCGGTGAGCGTCACCAGCGACGCAGCCGTGGCAAGAACGGCGACGCGGCGAACCGCTCTCGAAATCTGAACCATGGAGTACTCCCCGTTGGTAGGCGGATGAACCCGCGATCGGCACGACGGTACTGCGGCACCTGTCGCGGTGTCGGAACATACTGTGGCACGGACCACCCCAAAAAGGGGCATTACCCCCGACCTGAATCGGTCAGGAACGTGTCGGCGACCGGCTCACCTGCCCAGACGGCGACCGTCCACAGCAGAGAACAGGAGCAGCTGCTCCGGATCGACGTGCAGCTTCACGGACTCACCCTTGCTCGGCGGATTCCGCCAGTCCGCGCGGGCCACGATCTCCTGACCGACACCGTTGACGGTGGTGTGGCCGTAGATGTAAGCGTCCGAGCCGAGCTCCTCGACCACGTCCACGTCCATCGGGATGCCCTCGCTCGCAAGTTCCAGGTGCTCGGGCCGAATACCGACGACCACCTCGGACTCTGCGCTGTCACCGCGAAGCTGTCGTGGCACCGGAATCACGGTGTCACCGAGAACCACGCCCTGCTCCGTGAGCGGCAACGTGAACAGGTTCATCGACGGCGACCCCATGAATCCGGCGACGAACATGTTGGCCGGACGGTTGTACAGGTCGCGCGGGGTGGCGCACTGCTGCAGCTGTCCGTCGCGAAGGACGGCCACACGATCGCCCATCGTCATCGCTTCGACCTGGTCGTGAGTCACGTACACCATGGTGGTTTCCAAGCGACGCTGCAGCTGCGCGATCTGGGTGCGTGTCTGCACGCGCAGTTTCGCGTCGAGGTTCGACAGCGGCTCGTCCATGAGGAACACCTGCGGCTGACGGACGATGGCGCGGCCCATCGCCACACGCTGACGCTGACCACCGGACAGCGCCTTGGGCTTGCGATCGAGGTACTGCTCGAGGTCGAGCAGCTTCGCCACGTCCTGCACCCGCGCCCGGATGTCCGCCTTGGGCGTCCCCGCCAGCTTCAGCGCGAATCCCATGTTCTCCGCGACCGACATGTGCGGATAGAGCGCGTAGTTCTGGAACACCATCGCGATGTCGCGTTCCTTGGGTTCCTGGAGGGTGACATCCTTGTCACCGATGAGAATGCGGCCGCTGTGCACCGGTTCGAGACCGGCCAGCATGCGGAGCGACGTCGACTTTCCGCAGCCCGACGGGCCCACGAGGACGAGGAACTCACCGTCCTCGATCTGCAGATCCAACTTGTCCACCGCCGGCTTGTCCGAGCCGGGGAACAGGCAGGTGGTGCGGTCGTAGGTCACTGTCGCCATGAGTGTGGGTCCCTTCTACCGGCAGGAACGTGCCGGACGATCCGAGTCGAAGTGGGTGGCGTCGGTGACGCCGGCGCCTAGTATCGCCCACGTGAGTTCGGAGAAGATGTTGACCCGCATCGGTGGACTCCTCCGGCAAGCGGAATCCACCGACAACCCGCACGAGAGCGACGCCTTCATGGCGGCCGCCCAGCGCCTGGCGACCACTGCGTCCATCGACCTCGCCGTCGCCCGCGCACACGCATCCGGCCGGGAGAAACGCACCACACCGATACAGCGACTGATCACCGTCGGCGAGCCGGGCAAGAAGGGTTTGCGCACGTACGCCCAGTTGTTTCTGGTGATCGCAGCCGCCAACGACGTGCAGTGCGACATCGCGCAGAGTTCGGCCGTCATCTACGCCTACGGTTTCGCTTCCGACATCGACACCTGCGAGGCGCTGTATTCGAGCTTGCTGATCCAGATGGTGCGGGCGTCCGACGCCTACATCAAGTCGGGGGAATATCGCAGCGAAACCACTGTGCGGACGGTGACAGAGTGGCGCGGACACCGCCGGGTCCAGGCGAAGGTTCGTCGACCGGTCGCCGGGGTGACGGCACGGCTCAATTTCCAGCTCGCTTATTCGCAGCGGATCGGTAAACGGCTGGAGGCGGCCCGCACCGAAACGCAGACGGTGGCCGAGGCCGACACCCCGGGCACGGCTGTGGCCTTGCGGGACAAGGAGTTGGAGTTGCGCGACTATTACCGATCGGAGTCCCGGGCCCGCGGCACCTGGCGTGGCGCGAAGGCGTCCGCAGGCCACTCGTCGTCGGCCAGACGCGCCGGGGACCGGGCCGCACGCACCGCGCGCTTGGGGAACTCGCCCGAACTGGGCGTCGCCACGAAGCAGCTGCCGTGAAGTCTGGGCGCGATTCGAAACGCGCATTGGTGTACGAGTCGGAGCTGCTGGTACGCAACATGTTCGACCGCGCCGACAAGATCGGCTCACGAACCGTGGAAGTAATGGGCTCCGAGGTGACGCTGCCCGTCGAACGACGGTTCGCGTCCATCGACTCCGTTCAGGAGTACGTCGACCGGGTACTCGGGCTCAACTGGGTTCGTCGGCGATGGGAACGGGCGGCGGTGCCCGTCCACATTCGGGCTCGTGCGGGAAACAGCGCCGCCCACTACGAATCCGACAGTGCCACCATCGCCGTCCCCGAGTATCACTACGGGACGGCATGGGCGTTTCGGGAACTGGTGATCCTCCACGAACTCGCCCACCACCTCGATCCGACACGACCCGACGACCCCGCAGACCGTCCTGAGCCCGCTCACGGCCCAGAATTCCTCGACCGCTACCTGACTCTCGTGAGTGAGATCATCGGCCCGGAAGCCGGATTCGTCCTGCGTGCGACTCTGTCCGCTGCAGGCGCCGGCGTCGACTGACCGCGATTTCCCACCCCTGCCCCCGACCAATGTCACACGGGTTCGGGTGGGTTGAACAGGTGTGACATTGGTCGGGGGAGGGCGCAAGATGGGAGAAGCGTCTTAGCCAACATCTGTCTAGCCAACATCTGCGCAGGCAACCTCGAGGAGCCCGGCATGCACCGTCCCGTTCGAATCGGCGTCCAGCTTCAACCCCAGCAAGCCCCCGACTACGGCCTGATCCGCGACGCCGTCCTGCGCAGCGAGGACGCGGGAGTCGACGTGGTCTTCAACTGGGACCACTTCTATCCGCTGTACGGCGACCCCGACGGCGCCCACTTCGAATGCTGGACGATGCTCGGAGCCTGGGCCGAGCAGACGGAACAGGTGGAGATCGGCGCCCTCGTCACCGGTGGTGGTTACCGGAACCCCGATCTGCTGGCCGACATGGCACGCACCGTCGATCACATGAGTGGTGGGCGCTTGATTCTCGGAATCGGTGCCGGTTGGTTCGAGCGGGACTACGACGAATACGGATACGAGTTCGGCACCGCCGGATCACGGCTGAACCTGTTGGGCGAATATCTACCCCGCATCACCGGCCGGCTGAAAAAGCTGAACCCGGCGCCCACCCGCCACATCCCAATCCTCATCGGTGGCGGCGGCGAAAAGAAGACACTGCCTCTCGTTGCCGAGTACGGCGACATCTGGCACAGCTTCAGTGACGTCGACACTCACGCCCGTAAGGCCGGGATCCTTGCCGACCGCTGCGCCGACAAGGGGCGCAACCCGGCCGATATTGCGCACTCGCTGTCGTGGCCGGGCATCGAGGACGCGAGCAAGTTCGTCGACGCAGGGGTCACCCTGTTCACCGTCGGAGTCGGCGGACCCGAATACGACCTCACCGAACTGAAGCAGGCCATCGCCTGGCGCGACGAAAACAACCCGCCGCCGCTTTCCGGCCTCGCCTGACCCCGACGAATGTCACAGCGGTTCGCGCGAGTAGAACGTGTGTGACATTCGTCGGGGCGGGGTGTCGGGGAGAGCGGCGGGGCGGGTTTACGCTGCAAGAATGCTTTCTTCCGTCACACCGAGACTCCGCGTCGCACTGGCACTGGCGCTCGCCGCAGTCCTGACGTTCGCCCTCGCGTCGTGTGGGAGCGGCGACGGATCGAGCAGCACCCCCGACGGCCTGTGTGCGCCACCGGGAGTGGGCTCGGCGAGCGCGGTTCCCACCAATTTCGACGCAGCCGCGGCCGCCGCCTCGGTGGACCGCCACACCACCGAAGACGTCACGCCACTCGATCAGATCGATACGTCACAGCTGAACCTGATCACCCCCGGCGTGCTCACCGTCGGCACTCTGTCGGATGCGCCGCCGAGCATCTGCGTCAACTCCGAGAACCGGTTCACCGGCTACGACAACGAACTACTCCGAGCGGTCGCCGAGAAGCTGGGGCTCGAGGTTCGGTTCGTGGGCACCGATTTCGCGGCGCTTCTCGCCCAGGTCGCCGGTGGCCGATTCGACGTCGGATCGTCGTCCATCACCACCACCGACGAACGGCGCAAAACTGTCGCCTTCACCAACGGCTACGACTTCGGCTACTTCTCCCTGCTCGTCCCCATCGGCAGCCCGATCACCGGTTTCGACGCACTCGACGCGAACACCCGGATCGGCGTGGTGCAAGGCACAGTGCAGGACGAGTACGTGGTCAACGAACTCGGCCTGAACCCGGTGAAATTCCCCGACTACAACACCGCATACGCAAACCTGAAGACCGGGCAGATCGACGCCTGGGTGGCACCGTCACAGCAGGCGGAAGGTGCCATTGCGCCCGGTGACCAGACGGAGATCGTCGAGAACACCTTCAGCCTCAACAACTTCATCGGTTGGGCCGTCGCCCCGAACAACCAGCCGCTGATCGACGCATTGAACTCGGGGCTGGACGCGGTGATCGCGGATGGCACCTACTCGGAGCTGTACGCGAACTGGGTGCCGCGAGAGTTGCCCGAAGGCTGGAAGCCAGGCAGCAAGGCCGCGCCTGTTCCCGACCTGCCCGACTTCGGCGCAATCGCCGCCGAGAACGCGTCCAACCAGGAACCAGTCCAGGCCGCCGAAGAGAAATCGACTCTCCAGCAATTGAAGGACACCTTCTTCGACTGGGAGCTGTACAAGAGCGCCTTCCCTGACCTGCTGAAAACGGGACTGCCCAACACCCTGATCCTGGCGCTGTCCTCCGGCATCATCGGCACGGTGCTGGGCATGCTGCTGGCAGTAGCGGGCATCTCGCGCACACGCTGGCTCCGCTGGCCGGCCCGCATCTACACCGACATCTTCCGGGGCCTTCCCGCCGTCGTCGTCATCCTGATCGTGGGGCTCGGCGTGGGGCCTGTCGTACGAGAGATCACCGACAGCAACCCGTACTGGCTGGGTGCTGCTGCTCTCTCGCTCCTTGCTTCCGCGTACATCGGCGAGATCTTCCGTTCCGGCATCCAGAGCGTGGAACCAGGACAACTCGAAGCGTCCCGCGCGCTCGGTTTCAGCTACCGCAAATCGATGTCCCTGGTGGTGATCCCGCAGGGTGTCCGCCGTGTTCTCCCGGCACTGATGAACCAGTTCATCTCACTCATCAAGGACTCGTCGCTGATCTACTTCCTCGGGCTGCTCGTCACCCAACGCGAGCTGTTCGCGGTCGGCCGAGATCTCAACGCGCAGACCGGCAACCTGTCTCCGCTCGTCGCGGCAGGCCTGTTCTACCTGGCGCTGACGATCCCGCTGACACACCTCGTCAACTACATCGACCACCGTCTGCGCACCGGCCGCACCGACAAGTCCGGCACGCTCGACCCGGTGGAACAGTCCATCGTCGTGGAAAGGGGATAGCCATGACGGTCCCAGAGAACAGTTCAGCGAAAAGCTCGGTGTCACTCACGGGCAGGAACATTCACCTCGCATTCGGTACCAACCAGGTGCTGCGCGGCGTCGACATTCACGTCGATGCCGGCCACACGGTCACCGTCATCGGCCCTTCGGGTTCCGGAAAGTCCACCCTGCTCCGCGCCCTGAACCGGCTCCACGAACCCGATCAGGGGGACATACTCCTGGACGGCAAGTCCGTGCTGAAGGACAACCCGGATCGGCTGCGTCAGCGGATCGGCATGGTGTTCCAGCATTTCAACCTCTTCCCACACAAGACCGTCGCCGAGAACATCGCGCTGGGGCCGCGCAAGCTCAAGGGCATGAGCAAGGGTGAAGCCCGCGAGGTCGCTCTCGAACAGCTCGAACTGGTAGGGCTGGCGAACAAGGCCGATTCACGTCCGGGAAACCTGTCCGGTGGGCAGCAGCAGCGCGTCGCGATCGCCCGCGCTCTGGCCATGAAGCCGGAGGTGATGTTCTTCGACGAGGCGACCTCCGCACTCGACCCCGAACTGGTCAAGGGTGTGCTGGCACTCATGGCCGACTTGGCCACGGGCGGTATGACGATGGTCGTGGTCACCCACGAAATGAGTTTCGCCCGTGAGGTATCGGACACCGTGTTGTTCATGGATCACGGCGTTGTCGTCGAAACCGGGAAGCCGGAGCAGATATTCGACAAGCCCGAAACCGATCGCCTACAGAAGTTCCTCTCCCAGGTCCTCTGACACCCCTGTGAGTGGTTGACGAGTCTCTGGACTCGTCAACCACTCACAGGCGCAGCCTGAGGTTGGCCGGGCGTTCATGCAGGCGTTCCCTTCCACACGCTTGAAAGTTCTACGGTGCCCGAGTTGTCCAAAATCGACTCGGGAGTACACCGTGGGTTTGAAACCTCTTGCGTTGTTCGTGAAGCACGACGGCAGTTCCGCACGCGCGGCCGTGACGTGCCAGTACAAGTGCGGCAACCAGTGCTCGCACGAGGTACCCAACAGCTCCGGCGGTGAATACTTCCGCGACATCGCGCGTGCCGCACTCTCGCGTCGAGGTGTGCTTCGTGGTACGGGAATGGCGGTCGTCGCGGTAGGTGCGGGCAGTCTGCTCGCCGCATGCTCCGACGACTCCAGCACCGCCACGGGCGGCGGGTCCAGCACCGCAGGGAACGGGACTGCTCCGGCAGGCACAGGTTTCGACGCAGTTCCTCCCAACACGGACGACGCGCTGACCGTTCCCGCCGGTTACGAGCAGTCCGTCGTGATTCGTTGGGGCGATCCGGTACTCGAGGGCGCACCCGCATTCGATTTCGACAACCAGACACCGCAGGCCCAAGAGATGCAGTTCGGGTACAACAACGACTTCGCCGGGCTTCTGCCGGTCGAGGGCCGACCCAACACGTTCCTGCTCGTCGTCAGCCACGAGTACAGCACCGAGCCCCTGATGTTCCGCGGTTACGACGCCGAAAACCCCTCCCTCGAGCAGTTCCAGATCGCCCTCGCGGCCCACGGCCTGTCCGTTGTCCAGGTGAAAGGCGAGCCCGGATCCGGCAGGCTCACACCGGAATTCGGTCCGCAGAACCGGCGAATCACCGCGAACACCGAATTTCTCGTCACCGGCCCCGCAGCGGGCAGCGCGTTCCTGAAAACCACTGCCGATCCCACCGGAACGAAGGTGGTCGGCACGCTCAACAACTGTTCCGGCGGGGTGACCCCCTGGGGCACAGTCTTGTCCGGCGAAGAGAACTTCAACCAGTACTTCGGCAACACCGATTCCGTCACCGACCCGGCCGCCGCGGATCGCCTGAAGCGCTACGGCTTCGAGGGAGGCGCTTCCGAACGCCTGTGGGAGCGTTTCGATCCCCGCTTCGACATCGCCCGGGAACCCAACGAGGTGCACCGCTTCGGTTACGTCGTCGAGGTCAACCCGTGGGATGCGTCGTCGGTGCCCGTCAAACACACCTCCCTCGGACGCTTCAAGCACGAGGCAGCCACCATCTACATCACCGACGACGGCACCGTGGTCGCCTACAGCGGCGACGACGAAAAGTTCGACTACATGTACAAGTTCGTGTCGTCCCGCAAGAAGATGGACGGCAACGGACAAGCGGCGATGCGTCACAACATGACATTGCTCGACGCCGGGACGCTGTACGTCGCGAAGTTCACGGGCACCGCCGGCGACGAGATCGACGGGTCCGGTACGCTTCCGTCGGACGGAAAGTTCGACGGAACCGGTGAGTGGATTCCACTGCTGAAGACCGGCGAAGACGGCACCGGCGAATCGTTCGTCGACGGCATGAGCGCCGAAGAAGTCGCGGTGTTCACCCGGCAGGCGGGTGACGAGGTGGGCGCCACCAAGATGGACCGGCCAGAGGACTTCGAGCCCAACCCCAAGACCGGCAAGGTCTATGTCGCGCTCACCAACAACAACAAGCGCGGCACCGATGGCAACCCGGCCGCAGACGAAATGAACCCGCGTAACACCAACAAGAACGGTCAGGTTCTCGAGCTGGACGACGACCACGCGGGCACGACGTTCACGTGGAACTTGCTCCTGGTGTGTGGCGATCCCCAGGAGGCGGACACCTACTACGGCGGGTTCGACAAGGACGCGGTCAGCCCGATCTCCTGCCCGGACAATGTGGCGTTCGACGTGCACGGAAATCTATGGGTGTCCACCGACGGCAATGCACTCGGCGCCAACGACGGGTTGTTCAGCGTCGTACTCGACGGTGACCGCCGCGGTGAGACGAAACAGTTTCTGTCGGTGCCGGTCGGCGCCGAGACGTGCGGACCCATCGTCACGGAGGACCGCGTGCTGGTCAGCGTGCAGCACCCCGGTGAGCTCGACGACGCCACGATCGAGAGTCCGGGCTCACACTGGCCGGGTGGTGGCGACTCACAACCCCGGCCGGCCGTCGTGGCGGCGTGGAATCCCCGCGGCACCATCGGCGCCTGACCTGCAAGATCCCACCTACTGGGAAGTAAGATCCATACTTTGTAATATCGCGCGCGTCACACTCGATACCGAAATGCGGCAAATACGTCATTTATGACGTGCACCTCGGTCCCGATGTCCGTGTGTGCCCCTGACGATGGGAGTGCATGCGGATAGGAGTCGGCGGTGACGGGTGGAACGACGATGCCAGGTCAGCAGGCTGCAACAGCTGCCCAGCATCGATCACCACTCTCCCCGGCTCAACAGGGGATGTGGTTCGCTCAGCAGCTCGCCGGCGATGTGCCGATCACGATCGCCCAGTACGTGGACATCACCGGCGAGCTCGACGCCGAACTTCTCGCCTCCGTGAGCCGTACCGCAGCGGTCGAGGTGGGGTCCGGCCTGCTGCGAATCGAGGAGTCGGGCAGCGGACCGGTTCAGTTCGTCGACGACAGTTCGCCCGACACCGTCGACATTCACGACTTCCGCGGGCACCCCGACCCCGTGACGGCTGCCCTGGAGTGGATGCGGCGCGAGTCGGCACGCCCTCTCGATGTCCTGCAGGACCCGTTGGCGGCCGGGGCCATCCTGCGCGTCGCCGACGACCGCAGTTTCTGGTTCGCACGAAGCCATCACATCGCCCTCGACGGCCACGGCGCCATGAACTTCATGAATCGGGCAGCCGAGTTGTACACCGCGAGCGCGCACGGCCTCGAGCCCGCCCCGTGTCCGGCCGTTTCACCCGCGGAACTCACCAGAGCCGAGGACGCCTACCGGTCGTCCCGCCGGTTCGACACCGACCGAACGTACTGGTCGCAGCAAACACAACACCTACCGGAACCGGTCAGTCTGTCCCGCTCCGGTCCGGCACCGGTATCTGCACAATCGTTGATATGCGGTGGCACGCTGTCGGATTCGGCATCCCGCGCGCTCGAACAGCTTGCCGACGAGACGGGCACCAGCGCGGCACCGATCATCGTTGCGGCATTCGGCGCCTATGTCGCCGCGTTGACCGGCTCGGAGGACCTCGTCCTGAGCCTGCCGGTTTCGGGCCGGGTCACGGTATCGCTGCGCCGCTCGGGCGGCATGATGTCCAACATCGTCCCCCTGCGCCTGCACGTACCGGCCGACACGACGACGGGCGAACTGGTCGATGCGGTGCGCACCCGTTTGACCGGCGCACTTCGGCATCAGCGGTACCGTCATGAAGATATCCGTCGCGACCTCGATGGCGGTAGCGGAGAGGCCGGCTTCTTCGGGCCGGCCGTGAACATCATGATGTTCCACCGTCAGATCCAGCTCGGCGATCTGGTCGGTGAATTCAATGTTCTCTCCACCGGACCGGTCGACGACCTCTCCGTGAACCTGTATCCATCCGTTGCCGGCGGGGTCACGCGAATCGACTTCGAAGCCAACCCTTCTCGATACGACGACGCCGAACTTCGCACGCTGCACGCACGATTCCTACGGGTGTTCGAGCAGTTCGTCACGGCCGGACCGGATCGTCGCCTGGCCGAACTGAGCCTTCTCGACGCCGGCGAACGCGCCGAGCTGCTGCCCGCTCGTGGCATCGCAGGCCACTCCGAGTTCACGTTGCCGGAAATGTTGTCCGACACCGCCTCCCGCCACCCCGACGCCCTCGCTCTCACCGGGCTGGGTGAGAAGGTGACCTACGCAGAGCTCGAGGCTGCGTCCAATCGGCTTGCGCGCGTGCTGATCCAGCACGGTGCAGGACCGGAAACCTTCGTCGCCGTTGCGATCACTCGCTCGTACGAATCCGTCCTCGCAGTGTGGGCGGTAGCGAAGACAGGCGCAGCTTTCGTCCCGGTCGACCCGAACTACCCGGCCGCACGCGTCGAACACATGCTCACCGATTCGGGAGCGGCGCTCGGACTGACCACTGCGGCCGCACGTTCTCTGCTACCGAGCCATACCGGCACCGACTGGCTGATCCTCGATTCGGACGAACTCGCCGACCTGACTGCGGCACAGCCAGATACCCGGATCAGGAACGACGACCGCATCACACCGCTGCGCCTCCACCATCTCGCCTATATCGTCTACACCTCCGGGTCGACGGGTACGCCCAAGGGTGTTGCGATGTGGCACACCGGGCTCCACAATTTCGTCGTCGAGCAGCTGGGTCGGTACGGGGCCGGGCCGGGTTCGCGGGTCCTGCACGTCTCCTCACCCAGCTTCGACGCCGCCGTATTCGAATACCTGCTGGCGTTCGGCTCCGGCGGCACACTGGTCGTCGCACCGGCCGACGTCTACGGCGGCGCGGAACTGCACGCGCTGATCGCGGAGCACGCGGTGTCACACGCCTTCCTCACCCCGGCGCCACTCGCTTCGCTGTCGCCGACGGGACTGGACTGCCTCACCGATCTGACGGTGGGAGGGGAGATCGTCCCGACGGAATTGGTGCAGCGGTGGGCGCCCGGACGGCGTCTGTTCATCGCCTACGGTCCGACCGAGACCACCATCATGGCCGCGATCAGCGAGCCCATGCGCGCCGGCGACCTCGTCGATCTGGGTGGGCCGCTCCGCGGCACCACCGCCGTCGTCCTCGACCGGCGATTGCGGCCCGTTCCGCCCGGCGCGGTCGGCGAACTGTACTTGGGCGGGGCCGGTCTCGCCCGCGACTACCTCGAGAGGCCCGGACTGTCGTCAGGCCGATTCGTCGCGTCTCCGTGGGGTCTGCCGGGCGAACGTCTGTACCGCACCGGCGATCTCGTGCGCTGGCAGCGGTCCCCGAGAACCGGCGCTCTCGCAATCGGGTACGTCGGACGATCCGACTTCCAGGTGAAAATTCGCGGATTGCGCGTCGAGCTGGGCGAGATCGACCACGTCCTCACCGCGCACCCGGCGGTGGAGTTCGGCGCGACCCTCGGTGTGGAAGGTCCGCACAGCACGGTGCTGGTGGCGTATGTGCTTCCGACACCGGGAAATCCGATCACGACGGAAGAGCTGATCGACCACCTGGCACAGTCGTTGCCGACGCACATGGTGCCCGCCCAGATCATCCTTCTCGACCACGTGCCGCTCACCCCCGTCGGAAAACTGGACCGAAAAGCACTTCCCGCACCTCGGTTCGGATCGGCAGGGAACTCCCGCCAACCGCGTACCGTGACCGAGGAAATCCTCACCGCCACGGTCGGCGAGATCGTGGGCGTTCCCGATGCCGGGGTAGAGGACAGCTTCTTCGGTCTCGGTGGCAATTCGCTGTCGGCTACCCAGTTGGCAGCGCGCGCCTCCGCGATCTTCGGGGTGCATCTCACTGTTCGCGACGTGTTCGAGTCACCGACCGCGGCGGGCCTCGCCGTCCGCGTCAGCGAACTGCAAGCCAGTGCCGAACTGCAGGCCAACACCGAATCGGGACGGATTCCGCTCACAGCAGGCCCGCGGCCTGATCACGTGCCACTGTCCCTGTCGCAGCAACGCTTGTGGTTCCTCAACCGTCTCGATCCCACCTCGGGAGCCGACAACATCCCGGTCGCCATAAGGCTGAGCGGTGACCTCGACGTCTCCGCGCTCACCCACGCTCTGCACGACGTGGTAGTTCGGCACGAGAGCCTGCGGACCGTGTACCCGGACGGGGCTTCCGGTCCGCACCAGCTCGTCCTGCCTGCCGAACAGGCACTTCCCGATTTGCCGATCCGCTCGTGCGGTGAAGAGGACCTCGTCGGCGCCCTCTTCGACATCGCTGCACCGGGATTCGACCTGGCCACGGAAACACCGGTACGGGCTGCCCTTCTGCGACTGTCCGCATCCGAGCATGTACTGGTCGTCGTGGTGCACCATGTGTCCGCCGACGGCTGGTCGATGACCGCCCTGGCCCGCGATCTCATGCTCGCCTACGGTGCGCGGGGCGCCGGTACGGACCCGGCGTTCACCCCACTGCCCGTGCAGTATGCCGACTTCACCCTGTGGCAGAGAGCCCGACTGGGAGACGAGAAGGCAGACGTTTCCCCGGCCCGGACCGGTGTCGACTACTGGCGGACCACACTCTCGGGACTCCCCGAACAGATCGAGTTGCCCTACGACCGGCCGCGCCCACCCGTGGCCTCGTACCAGGGTGCCACCGTGAAGTTCGCGATCGGCGCCGAAACCCACGCACAACTCGTAACCCTTGCGCGACAAAATGACTGCACACAGTTCATGGTGATGCACGCCGCCCTGACCGTGCTGCTCAGCCGCCTCGGTGCCGGTGACGACATCGCCGTCGGCACACCGGTGGCCGGCCGGGGTGCTGCCGAACTCGACGACGTGGTGGGCATGTTCGTCGGCACCCTCGTGCTGCGGGGCGAAGTCCATTCGTCCGACACGTTCTCGGAACTTCTGCGCCGGTCACGCGATGTTGCGTTGGGCGCCTTCGCGCACCCCGATGTCCCGTTCGAGCGTCTGGTGGAAGTTCTCAACCCCACGCGCTCGACCGCCCGCCACCCGTTGTTTCAGGTGATGCTCGCGTTCCAGAACCTGGCACCCTCCGCGTTGGAGCTACCGGGCCTCACCGTCCAGACCGAGGAGATCGACACCGGACGGTCCAAGTTCGACCTGCAACTCACCATGGTCGAGCACACCACCGCCGATGGCACTGCGGGCGGACTCGACGCCCAGTTCACCTATGCCACCGACTTGTTCGACAGGTCGACGGTGCAGGCGATGGCGGAGCGCCTGTGCCACATTCTCGACGCTGTACTGGCCGACCCGACGGTCGCTGTCGGTGATATCGAGCTGCTGTCCGAGCCCGAACGCAACCAGATCCTCCGTCAGTGGAACTCCACCGATGTCGAGGTGGCTCCGGCGACGATGGTGGACTTGTTCGACGCCCAGGTGGCACGCACCCCGGACGCGATCGCGCTGATCGGCGACCCCGAGGGCGCGGCCGCCGACACCCTCACGTACGCCGAGTTCGACTCTCGCGCAAACCGTCTCGCCCGCCACCTGATCGCTTCGGGGGTGGGTCCGGAATCGCGAGTTGCGCTGGCCATCGCCCGTTCCGTGGATCTGCTCGTCGGCATGTATGCGGTGGTCAAGGCCGGTGGCGCCTATGTACCGATCGACACCGAACATCCGGCAGACCGGATCCGTTACGTCCTCGAGGCGTCGGACCCCGTCTGCGTGCTCACCACCACCGGCGACACCGTGGCTCTTCCTGCCGAGGCCACGGTGTTCGCGATCGACGCCCTCGACGTGTCCGGGCTTTCTCCGGCACCGGTCACCGACAAGGACCGCCTCGCCCCGCTCCGCCCGGACAACAGCGCATACCTCATCTTCACGTCCGGTTCGACAGGGCGGCCCAAGGGTGTGGAGGTCTCGCACCGCGCTGCGGTGAATCTGTTGCAGTGGATGCAGATCGACCTGCCACTGACGGCAACCGACCGCGTAATCCTCAAGGCGCCGGTCACGTTCGACGTGTCGGTGTGGGAATGCTTCGGCATCCTCGGCGTCGGTGGCAGCCTGATCGTCATTCAGCCGGACGGCCACCGTGACCCTGCCTATCTGCACCGAGTTCTCACCGAGCAGCGAGTCACGATCGCCGAGTTCGTCCCCTCGATGCTGGACGTGTTCCTGTCCACCCCGGAGCTGGCACTGCCCGACACCCTCCAGATGATCTACGTGGGCGGCGAGGCCGTGTCGCGGAGTACCGCCAACCGCGTGCTCGAACTGGGAATGCGGTTGGGCAACTTCTACGGTCCCACCGAAGCGGCGGTCACCACCACGTATCACGAGGTACTGGCGGGGGAGACCGAGGCGAACGTGCCGATCGGCCGCCCTGTCTGGAACACCCAGGCGTTCGTGCTCGACGACCGACTTCAGCCCGTACCGGTCGGTGTCCCCGGCGAGCTGTACCTGGCCGGCGAGCAATTGGCGCGTGGGTATGCCGGACGTCCGGATCTGAGTGCCACGCGATTCGTGGCCGACCCGTTCGGCAATCCAGACGGTCGTATGTATCGCACCGGCGACCTCGTGCGCCTGCTACCCGACGGGAACATAGATTTCCTGGGCCGCACCGACTTCCAGGTGAAGCTCCGAGGTCTGCGCATCGAACTGGGCGAGATCGAAGCCGTCCTGCTCGCTCGCGACGACATCGATCAGGCCGTGGTGTTGGTACGTGAGGACGTACCGGGCCAAGCCCAGCTGGTGGCCTACCTGACCGGACACCGCGATCCGGTCACCGGCATCCTCACCGAGCCGGACCTCGACGACGTCCGTGCAGACCTCGGCACTCACCTTCCCGCGTACATGGTTCCGGCCGCGATGCTGGTGCTACCGCAGCTGCCCATCAATTCGACGGGCAAGCTGGACCGCCCGGCCCTGCCCGTCCCTGAGGTCGTCGCAGCTGCCTATCGGCCTGCCCGTACTCCCGTGGAGGAAGCGGTCGTCGAGGTGCTCTCCGACCTTCTGGGCAGTGAACGGATCGGCCTGGACGACGACTTCTTCGCACTCGGCGGAAACTCGCTCATTGCCACCCGGGTCGCGGCGCGACTCGGTTCGTCGTTGGGTGTGACGATGCCGCTCCGGCTCTTGTTCGAAGCGCCCAAGGTTGCCGATCTCGCCGCGCGGATCGAGGAGGAGATCGAGCCAGGCGGACGCCGCAACGAGCTCGTCGCCACCACGCGTCCTGCCACGATTCCGCTGTCTCCTGCCCAGCAACGAATCTGGTTCCTCAACAGGTTCGACCCCGCATCCCCGGCGTACAACCTGCCATTCACCGTGCGGTTCAAGGGCGCCCTCGATGTCGCTGCCCTCGAGGCAGCACTGGGTGACGTGATCGCTCGCCACGAGACGCTGCGCACCCGCTACCCGGAGTCGGCCGAGGGCCCGTACCAGCTGATCTCCGACGACGAATCATTCTCCCTGCCCACCGAGGAGATTGCGACCGACGACGCGGCCGGCCGCGTCCTCGAGTTGGCGTCGACAGGGTTCGACGTCACGACCGAACTCCCGTTGCGGGCAACGTTGTTGCGGCTGGGTTCCGAGGAACACCTGCTCGTCGTCGTGATGCATCACATCGCCTCCGACGGCTGGTCGGTGGGCCCGCTCGCCGGTGATGTGATGCGGGCCTTCACCGCCCGGTCCGACGGACGCAACCCCGAACTGCCGGTGCTGCCGGTCCAGTACGCGGATTACACCCTGTGGCAACGGGATCTGCTCGGAACCGAGAACGATCCGGCATCCACTGCGGCCCGCCAACTGGACTTCTGGCGTCACACGCTCGCCGGGCTGCCCGACGCCATCGATCTACCGACGGACCGACCGCGGCCCGCAGAACCGACCCATCGCGGCGCGGTGATGGAGTTCTCTGTCCCCGCCGAACTCCACGACGGGATGCGGGACCTTGCCCACGCCGGGCAAGCCAGTGTCTTCATGGTCGCGCATGCTGCACTGACAGTCCTGCTGCACCGTCTGTCGCACTCCGACGACATCGCCATCGGAACCGCGGTCTCGGGACGCGGGCACGCCGCCCTCGATGATCTGATCGGCATGTTCGTCGGAACTCTGGTGCTGCGCACCCAGGTGGACCCGGGCGCCGGTTTCGCCGACCTCCTGAGCCGGACCCGCGACGGTGACCTTGCCGCTCTAGACCACGGTGACCTGCCGTTCGAGCGGATCGTGGAAGCACTGGATCCGCCGCGTGAGCGTGGACGGCACCCGCTGTTCCAGGTGGCGTTGTCGCTCGACGACGGCGCGCTCACCGAGTTCGCGCTGCCGGGTCTGCACACGACGCTCGAGCCGGTCGACGTGCACGTCGCAAAGTTCGATCTGCAGCTCACCTTGGCGCCGCAGCCCGACGGCGGGATGCGGGGCGTCTTCACCTACGCCACCGACCTGTTCGACGAATCGACAGTCCGCTCGTTCGCTCACCGCTACGTGCGTGTCCTCGAGACCGTTACTGCGGACGCCGCTCTGCCCGTCGGTGACATCGAGATTCTCGGAGAGAGCGAGCGCGCTGCACTCGTCACTCCGTTTACGCAGCCGCCCGTCGCGCCGGTCACTCTGCCGGAACTTCTGGCAGCGGCAGCTCGCAACTCCGATGCGCCTGCCCTGATCGACGGGGACCGGGTGGTGTCCTACGGCGAGCTGGACGAACGCTCGAACCGGCTGGCCCGATTGCTCCTCGGCCTCGGTGTGCGCCGCGGCGCCGTGGTGGCGCTCGGCATGCCCCGGTCGGTGGAGTTCGTTCTCGCCGTGTGGGCGGTCGCCAAGACAGGTGCGGCGTTCGTGGCGGTGGACCCGCGCCACCCGGGGCAGCGAATCGCGCACACGATCGCCGATTCCGGTGCTCGGCTGGTCCTTACCGGACCTTCCGACATAGTGGTACCCGACACCGTGGCTCAACTCCGCGTCGACGCCGAAGCATCCGTTGCTGCAGCGTATTCCGGAGCGTCCGTGGATCTCGCGCCGCCAGCTGTCCAGGACGTCGCCTACCTCATCTACACCTCGGGTTCGACGGGTCGTCCGAAGGGCGTCGCCGTCACGCATGCGGGTCTCGGCGCCGTCGTGACCGAGCAGCGGGACCAATTCCTGGTGGAGGCGCGATCCCGGGTACTCCACGCCGCATCACCGAGCTTCGACGCCTCCATCTTCGAACTCCTCATGGCCATCGGGCCTGGTGCGGCGCTCGTCGTCGCTCCCGCCGAGGTGGTGGGCGGCGACGACCTCGCCGACGTCATGCGGTTCGGCCGGGTGAGCCACGCTGTCGTCACACCGGCGGTGCTCGGTTCGGTGGATCATCGCGGTCTCGACGACCTGCACGCCATCCTTCTCGCCGGCGACGTCTGCCCGCCGGAACTGGTGGCACGCTGGGTTCGTCCGGCCACCCATCTGATTCCCAGGCGGCACATCTTCAATGGTTACGGCCCCACCGAGAGCACCATCTGGGCAACGGTTGCCGGCCCGATCTTCCCAGACAATCCCGTCACGATCGGATCCGCGATCGCCGGTCTGCGTGCCACCGTCCTCGACCGACGGCTGCACCCGGTTCCCGACGGGGTGACCGGTGAGCTGTACCTGGCGGGCGCCGCGCTGGCCCGCGGCTACCTCGGACGGCCCGACCTGACCACCGGCCGGTTCGTCGCAGACCCATTCGCCTCGTCACCGGGCGAGCGCATGTACCGGACCGGCGATGTCGTCCGTCGCCGACCCGACGGAGCCTTGGAGTTCATGGGTCGCAGCGACTTCCAGGTCAAGATCCGTGGCCTGCGTATCGAACTGGGCGAGATCGACACCGTGCTCGGCGCCCACCCGGCACTCGAGTTCGCGACCACCATCGGCACCCCCGGACCCGGCGGCGATCAGGTACTCGTCTCGTATGTGAAAGCGCTTCCCGGTGCTGTGGTCGATCCCGCAGAGCTTCGCGAACACGTCGGTCGGGCGGTTCCGCGCTACATGGTCCCGGCTCACGTCGTCGTGCTGGACGAGGTTCCGCTGACGCCGGTCGGCAAGCTCGACCGTGCTGCCCTCCCACGACCCGAGTTGGCGCCCCGTCTGCATCGGGAGCCCGGCACCCCCACGGAAATCGCGATCGCGAGGATCTACCAGGACGTCACCGGGGCGGCCGTGGTCGGTTGCGACGACAGCTTCTTCGAACTCGGTGGCAATTCGCTGTCGGCCACCCAGGTGGTTGCCCGGCTTCGCAGCGACCTCACGACCGCACTGGCAGTGCGCGATCTGTTCGACGCGCCGACCGTCGCCGGGCTCGCTGCGCGAGTGGATGCGGGCAACCACGACGGCGCAATTCGGCCGGCGCTCCAACGTCGGACACGACCGGATCGGGTTCCGCTCTCGCCGGCGCAGCAGCGGATGTGGTTCCTCAATCGCTTCGACCCCGGGTCACCGAGCTACAACCTGCCGTTGGCGTTGCGGCTCACCGGTGAACTGGACCCGTCAGCCCTGCTCGCGGCCGTCACAGATGTGACCGCACGACACGAGTCGCTGCGCACCGTCTACCCGGACACCCAGGATGGGCCGGTCCAGCATGTGCTGTCACCGGATTCGGATGCGGCTGCCGTCTTCTACGATTCGGTGCTGGTGGCCGAAACGGAACTCGAGAAGTCGATTCTCGCGTTCGCGGCAGAGGGTTTCGATGTGACGAGCAGTGTGCCGCTGCGTCTGCGTCTGTTCGAGCTCGGTCCGCGCCAGCAGGTGCTTGCCCTGGTCACCCACCACATCGCTGCGGACGGCTGGTCGCTCGGCCCCTTGGCAGCGGACATCGCCACCGCCTACGCGGCCCGCACCGCTGGGCAGCGCCCCGACTGGGCACCGTTGCCCATCCAGTACGCCGACTACGCCCTGTGGCAGCACGAACTCCTCGGCCCCGCCGACGCACAGGATTCGATCGGCGCGGCACAGATTCGGTTCTGGACCGATGCCCTGGCGGGACTGCCCGAGCAGATCGAGCTGCCCGCCGACCGGCCCCGGCCGGTTCATCGCAGCGGGCACGGCGACCAGGTCGGGTTCGAGATAGACGCCCACGCTCATGCGGCGCTGGAACGGTTGGCACGCGAGCACGGTGCCACCACGTTCATGGTGGTGCATGCCGCGTTGGCCCTGCTGCTGAGCCGTATCGGCGGCGAAGACGACATCGCCGTCGGCGCACCTGTTGCGGGACGTGGTGACGCCCTCCTCGACCCGATGATCGGCATGTTCGTCAACACCTTGGTGTTGCGGACCGCCATCGACGACGCGGCAACGGTCACGGAGCTGCTCGCCGATGTGCGACGGACGGACCTCGATGCGTTCGCTCATGCCGACGTCCCCTTCGAGCGGCTCGTGGAGGTCCTCCGCCCGACCCGCTCCACGTCGCGGCACCCGCTGTTCCAGGTGTCGCTCACCTTCCAGAACCTCACCGTGCCCACGCTCGAACTGCCGGGGATGACGGTGTCGGTTCTCGAAACCGATACACCGGTGTCTCACTTCGATCTGGGATTCACGCTCAGTGAGAATCGCGGCGACGACGGAGTGGCGAGTGGACTCACCGGCCAGTTGTCCTACGCGACAGACCTGTTCGACCGCGACACCGCACAGCACCTCGTCGACCGATTCGTGCGACTGCTCTGCGTTCTGCCTACCGACCCGGACGCCGTCGTCGGGGATCTGCCGCTGCTCACCGAAGCCGAGCACCAGATCGTCACCGGCGAGTGGAACGACACCGCCACTGCCTCGCGGGCAGGCACGCTGCCCGAGCTCACGGACCAGCAGGCTGCGGCGACGCCCGATGCGGTGGCGTTGACCTTCGAGAACGAGAACCTGACCTATCGAGAGTTCGATCAGTGGTCGAACCGGTTGGCGCGCGGACTGATCGATCAGGGGGTAGGACCCGAGGTACGGGTGGGTCTGGCCCTGCGACGGTCGACAGAGCTGCTCGTCGCCGTGCACGCCGTGATCAAGGCGGGCGGCACCTACGTTCCGCTCGACCCGGACCAGCCGACCGAACGCCTCACCGGGTTGGTATCGGATGCCGAGGTGGCCATCGTGCTGGCCGCGTCGCCCGACGACGGCGTGCCAGGCACCGTGACGCTTCCCGTCCCGCGGCCGAGCGAACTCGGCTACTACGCAGCAGGTCCGATCATCGACGCCGAGCGCACGGCCCCGCTGCGCCCGGACAACACGGCATACGTCCTGTTCACTTCAGGGTCGACCGGCCGCCCGAAGGGTGTGGCCATCACCCACGGCGCCATCGTGAACCGCCTGCTGTGGATGCAGTCGGAGTACCCTCTCGGTGTCGGAGATGTGGTTCTCCACAAGACTCCCACCACCTTCGACGTGTCCGTGTGGGAACTCCTGTGGCCGCTGCACACCGGCGCACGGCTGGTGGTGGCGGCACCGAACGGTCATCGTGACCCCGACTATCTGGCCCAGCTGATCCATGACGAATCGGTGACGACAGCGCATTTCGTGCCGTCGATGCTGAACGTATTCCTCACCGGCAAGGCCACCTCGCGTGCCGCGTGCCTGCGCCGGGTGATCACCTCGGGTGAGGCCTTGTCGGGAACCACCGCCGCACTGCTGCACCGAACCCTCCCGGACACAGAGCTGCACAATCTGTACGGACCCACCGAAGCTGCCGTGGACGTCACCTTCCATCCGGTGACGGATCGGACCGAATCTGGAGTGCCTATCGGTGTTCCCGTGTGGAACACCGAGGTCTACGTGCTCGATCGCAGACTGCATCCGGTCCCGGCAGGCGCCATCGGCGAGTTGTACCTCGCCGGCGTTCAGCTCGCCCGAGGCTATGTCGGACGTAGCGCGCTCACGTCCGAGCGTTTCGTCGCGAGCCCGTACGGGTCGCCGGGATCACGCCTGTATCGCACGGGCGACCTCGTTCGGTGGAATCGTCACGGTCAGCTCGAGTACCTGGGGCGCAACGATTTCCAAGTGAAGTTGCGCGGCCAGCGGATCGAGCTGGGTGAAATCGATGCCGCGCTGCACCGGGTTCCGGGCGTCACCGAAGCGGTGGCATCAGTCCGCGGCGACGGCGACACCGCACAACTCGTCGCACACGTGGTCGGCGATGCCGGACCGGAGGCGGTACGGGAAGCGTTGCGGCACATGCTTCCCAGCTATCTCATCCCGTCCGCTGTGTCGGTTCTGGATGCGATGCCACTCGGCCCGAACGGCAAACTCGACCGGAAAGCTTTGCCCGCACCCGACCCGGTGCAGCGAGATTTCCGGGCACCGAACACGCTACTCGAACAGGCGATCGCGAATGCCTTCTCCGAGCTGTTGGGCATCGATCAGGTGGGTGCCGACGACGACTTCTTCGAACTGGGCGGCACCTCGCTGGTTGCCACACGAGTGATCACCGAGGTCGAGGCATCGACTGGGGTGACCCTGCCGATTGCCTGGCTGTTCACCGATCCGACACCCGCCGCCCTCGCCCGTCGCCACGACGCGCAGGGAGCAGATGACGCCGGCTCCTTCGACGTGGTGTTGCCGCTCCGTGCAGGTGCCGACCCGATCTTCTGCGTCCACCCCGTACTCGGATTGTCCTGGAGCTACGCCGGTCTCGGGCGACACCTTCAGGGTCACGGCCTGGTCGGGTTGCAGTCTCCGATGTTCACCGAGGACGGTCCCTTCGGCACGATCGACGATCTCGCAGATCGGTACGTGACGGAGATCCGCGCCCTGCAGCCTGTCGGCCCCTACCGTCTCCTGGGGTGGTCATTGGGCGGCGTGATCGCGCAGGCGATGGCCGTCCGGTTGCAGGCCGCCGGTGACACTGTGGAGTTGCTGGCACTTCTCGACAGCGCTTTCGGTACCAGCGCTGAGGACGGGGAAGCTCCCGATGCCGAGGATGTGCTCGGCGGGTTCGGTCTCGACCAATCCTTCCCGTCACTTACGCCCGAGCGCGCGGAACGTATCGTCGCTGCATCCACCTCGTGGTCGAAGAGTTTGGTCGATCACCAACCGGCACATTTCGACGGCGACGTAGTGTTCTTCAGCGCCACCGGTGACGATCCCACCGGTTCACGACTGGCCGACGACTGGCGTCCCTACGTCGGCGGCACGATCGTGAATCACCCCGTGGACGTCACGCACTGGCAGATGACGTCTCCTGCGGCGCTGGACGTGATCGGCCCTGCCCTCGCTGCCCGCTTCAACGCACGTACCGACCCGACCGCAACAGCCCCAACCGAAGCCCCCCGGAAGTGAAGGTGAACGTCCTCATGCCTCGCACGCGCACTCGTAGTGTCGACCGATTCGGTGGCCGCACCGCCGTACTCGCCCTCGCGGTGACCGCCGGCATCGCGACCACTTCCGGTATGGCCGCGGCTGACCCGGCGTCGATCTCCGAGACCATCACGGCGGCAGCGCAGCCGTCCGAGAACGGTTCGCACCTCACGGGGATCACCCAGGAGAGCGACACCGAATTCACCGCCCACGTGTACTCGGCCGCGATGGACAAGGACATCGAACTCCACGTACTGCGGCCTGCCGGTCCGATCGAGGCGCGTCCGACCCTCTACCTGCTCAACGGCGCCGGTGGCGGCGAGGACGAGAGCGGTATCGACTGGAAGGACCGCACCGACGTCGTCGAGTTCTTCGCCGACAAGAACGTCAACGTGGTCATCCCGATCGGCGGTCAGACCAGCTACTACACCGATTGGCAGCAGGAGGACCCCGTCCTCGGACGCAACCAGTGGACGACGTTCTTCACCGAGGAGCTTCCGCCTGTCGTCGACTCGGCGCTGGGCGGCAACGGCCGCAACGCGATTGCCGGACTGTCGATGTCCGGCACGTCAGTGCTGGCGCTGGCGGAGTCCAGTCCCGGCCTCTACGACGCGGTCGCTGCATACAGCGGGTGTGCGAGCACGAGCGATCCGGTCGGTCAGGCGTATGTCCGGACGGTCGTCGAGGCCCGGGGCGGCGGCAACACCCACAACATGTGGGGCGCGGTAGGGGACGGCGGCTGGGCCGCCAACGATCCGCTTCTGCATGCAGAGAAGCTCCGCGGCACTGCGGTGTACATCTCCTCCGGCAGCGGGCTGATCGGTGACCACGACAACCTGAACGCCCCCGACGTTCAGGGCGATCCGAGTGTTCTTGCGCAGCAGATCGTCGTCGGCGGGGTCATCGAGGCCGCCACCAACGAGTGCAGTCACCGTATGAAGGAGCGGCTCGACTCACTGGGCATTCCGGCGACGTACAACTTCCGCGCCAGAGGCACCCACTCGTGGGGCTACTGGGAGGACGATCTGCACGACTCCTGGCCGATGATCGCAAAGGCTGTAGGGCTCTGAGCACCCCCGGATCTAGCTTCCGAACATGCCGATCCTGTTGGCATACCGGTTGAAGTCGCCCTGCGCCCCGCTGTAGACGTTGAGGTCGATGGGGGCGTTGACGCCGGGGATGCGGCCCGTGCTGGTGTACTGCCAGAACGTCCAGTGGGTCCACCCGCCCGGCAGCGGGCCGGGGGCGTTCCGACCGTTGTAGTCGGCGATCCACAGCGGGTAGTGGCTGAACTCGTGGGTGTTGGCCATCGCGGTGCGCCAGAAGTTGGGATAGGTGTAGATGATCGGCTGCCGCCCGGTGAGGGCGCGGACCGTGTTCAGATAGCGGTGCGTCCAGTCGATGAGCTGGGCCGGGGCCAGACCGCCGCTGTGCTCGAGGTCGAGGACCGGCGGCAGGTCGCTAGGACCGTTGAGGCCCAGAACAACTGTGGAGAAGAACGCAGCCTGCGCCTCGGGCGACTGGGTTGGGTCGGCATAGTGATACGCACTCCGCGCCATCCCGGCCACCCGCATCGCCAGTGAGTCCTCGATGAAGTACGGGTTGATGTAGTTGAGGCTTTCGGTGGCCTTCACCATCCCGAATTCGTGCCCGGAGCTGCGGACGGCGAACCAGTCGATGGGCGCGCCGCCAGGATGTTGCCAGGACGCCACGTCGGGGCCGCGAACCGGTTCTGCCTGAGCAAGACCCGGCGTGGCAACGGCAACGCCGCAGGCCAGCAGAACTGCCGCAATTCGTCGGACACGAACCTGTGAGACCCAAGCCATAACCAGAGGGTAACGGGTAACGGACGGGGCCACTGGCTAACCGCAGATTGTTATAAATCCGCTCACCACGATTGCAGGATCGGATCGCCGTGGGCGCCCCGCGATTGTTGCATGCGCTTTCATTTCCTCCAACAGCCACAGATATCGGTCGTACGATGTGCGGGATCATGCCGTTCTTCCATTGCGCACTGAACCTGTTGCATCTCGCGACATCTGGACTATGGTCTGGATCGGGGGTCACGCCGGGGAGCGAACCGAATCGTGTGCCGCTAAATACAGCAGGCCATTCGGACGGATTGAACATGATTTCGAGAGCGGGCACGCGCCGCGCCGCAATGGCGGCGATCCTCATCGCGATTCTGACTGCAACGGGTCAGTACGCGCAGGCACAACCAACTTCGCGCGAAGAGGGGCCGCAGTACGCGCCCACCATGCTCATCCTGGATGGTTCGGGTTCGATGCAGCGGCCGGACCAGGCGGGAACCATGATGGACGCCGCGAAGACCGCGGTGCACAGCTTTGTCGACTCCGCACCTGCCGAGGCCCGGATCGGATTGATGGCCTACGGCACCGGTACCGGCAACACCGAAGCCGAGAAGCAGGCGGGCTGCCGCGACGTTCGGGTGTTGCAGACCCCGGACGCTCTGGACCGAGAGGCACTGCACTCGGCTGTAGACGGCATCGACCCCAGTGGTTGGACCCCCATGGGCCCCGCTCTGCGAGAAGCCGCAGACACGCTGCCCTCCTCCGGACCACGTTCGATCGTGCTCGTCTCCGACGGCGAGGACACCTGTGCACCACCCGACGTGTGCACTATCGCAAAGGAATTGAACGACAGCGGGATCGATCTGGTGGTACACACCATTGGTTTCGCGGTCGATGCCGCCGCCCGCGCCCAGCTCACCTGTGTGGCTCAATCCACCGGCGGCACGTACACCGACGCCGCCGATGGTGCTGCACTGAAGCAGATCTTGCCGAGAGTGAGCGCCGCCGCGCTGCGCAACTACCAACCGGCCGGCACGCCGATCACGGGCACCGCGAATTACGACACGGCACCGGTCGCCACCCCGGGCCAGCATCTGGACACATTGGGTCAACACGAGACCCGATACTGGGCCGTTGACGTTCCGGATGATGCGACCGCGTACTTCAGTGGCACCGTGTCGTTTCCGCGGTTGCCTGGCATCGATTCCGTGGACGACACGAATGTGATCAGGCTGCAGGTCTACGGCGAGGACGGACGCGACTGCCACACCGGCAATTTCGAGCAAGCAACGTACTCGAGCGACGGTGTGGCACTGACCGTCGCCGAGATATGGACCGGCGCGACCGAGAAGCGCGACGGCAAGACCAGCGCAGACAAGTGCACGGGCGGCGGCCGCTACTATTTCGCCCTGAGCTGGAGCACGGTATCCAAGGGGGTCCCCGAGCGATTGCCGCTCGAACTGCTCATCGGTATCGAACCCTCGGTGACCGACGGAGGCCCTGTTGCCACCCCGTCGCCAGTCGAATTCCGCGAGCCCACCGGGGCGGACACAACGGTGACGGGCGGCGGATCATTCAACACCGCAGCCACACTGAGTGAGAGCGGCCGATACGTGGACGCGGTTCGGCCGGGCGAGTTCGTCTTCTACAAGGTCTGGCTGGACTGGGGCCGCGGCCTCGCATACCGGGTGCACTTTCCGCCGAACGGCGGGAAGGGGCTGGACTCCGTCGCCAATCTCAGGACCGCTGTCTACAGCCCGATCCGGGAAGAGATCGACTCGAGCAATGCCTCGTACACCGGCACAGAGAACACCTTGCCGGGGGACGGCGCGATGAATGCGGGCCCGGTTCGGTATCGCAACCGCGACTCCGACGATGCCGAGATCCGCCAGCAGTCCGCGGCGGGCTGGTACTACATCGCGGTGAAGGTCGGATCCACCTTCACCGACAAGGGTGAGCAGCAGCCGATTCCGGTGCAGCTCGACCTTACGGTGGACGGAGACGAGGAGAGCGGACCCACGTACACCGAGGCGGCCGACATCTTCGGTGAGAACACCGCTCCCAAGGCAGCTGATTCCGCTACCGACACCAACACCGACTCGAACACCCTCGCGGCCGCCGAGGAGAGCTCATCGAGCAACTGGATGTTGGTCGCCGGCATCGGACTCGGCGCGGTACTGGTACTCGGCGCCGTGTCGGCGATCGTCATCCGGAGGCGCCGCGGCTGACGGTGTGCACTTTCGAGTCACCAGGATTCGATGATCGGATCACTGTGGTCTCGCAACTGCCATTGCTCGCTGAGCCTTCGGAGGCGGGCCTGGGACGCAACCCCGCGAACAGTCGTGATCTTCTCGCCGTCCAGCTCGAGAACGACGACACCCATGACCTGGTCGTCCGTTGCCGCGATCATGGCGGGCGAACCGTTGACGTTGCCGGCATAGATCGAGAGTGTGCCTCCGACCAGTCTGTGTTTGGCCGGAGTCGGCTTGAAGCCGGCCCGCAGCATCGCGGAAACCTTACGGGCACCGGTGAAGTGCAGTAGCTTCGCTGACAACCCGGCGCCGTCGGACACGGCCGTCGCGTCCTCGGAGAGCAGGGAAACGAGTGGCTCGGTGCGACCGGATGCGGACGCGGCGACGAAGGCCTCGACGATCCGGCGTGCGGACTCTGCGTCCACCTCCGTGGTCGTTCGACCGGAAGCGAGATGCCGTCTGGCGCGGAGTGCGTGCTGTTGACTTGCGGACTCGGTGATGTCCAAAATCTCCGCCACCTCGCGGTGGCTATGCGAAAATGCCTCGCGCAGAACGTATACCGCTCGTTCTATCGGCGAAAGCCGCTCCATCACGGTCAACATGGCCATCGTGACCGACTCGCGCTGCACCGCAGTGTCCGCCGGACCCAACATCGGGTCCCCGTCGAGCAAGGGTTCGGGCAGCCAGGTTCCGACGGCACGCTCGTGGCGCTGCTGCGCCGACCGGAGACGGTCCAGCGACAGATTGCTGACCACCTTGGTGAGCCAGGCCTCGGGCACCCTGATGCTGGCCCGATCGGCTGCCTGCCACCGAATGAAGGCGTCCTGAACGACGTCTTCGGCATCTGCCGCAGAGCCGAGCAGTCGGTAGGCGATCGAGGCCAACCTGTCCCGGTTGGCCTCGAACCGCCCCACGGTGGCCGTGTCCATGAGCATCACTCTAGGCCGAGACCGTCTCGATGGGACGCCCTTCGACGGCTGCCTTACGACGCCTGCGAGCAGGTAGTCCGAAGGTCGGATGTGCCATGTTCCACGCAACGTTGTTCAGGACGAAGGACTTGAACACCGAGGCCGGCGCACCGCGCAACGACCAGGACTTCGACGTCGCTTCCTTGTCGACCACCTGAAACACGGCATCCTTCTGCCCAAGGCTGATGCAATTGCCGAAGTACGCCAGCGGCGTCTTCGAAACCTCGTGCCCGGTCAGGTCTCCGATGATCGCCGCCGTCGCCTGCATACGCGTGAAACCGGCGGATGCGCAGGACATCGGTAACGGCCGCTCGTTGTCTCCGACCGCGTACACGCTGTCGCCAGCGGCGTAGACGTCCGGGTGGGAGATCGACCGCATCGTCCGATTGACAGTGATGCGGCCGTCTTCTTCGACCTGGAGCCCACTCGCCGCGGCGATGGGATGAACCGCAAAACCTGCCGCCCACACGGTTGCGTCCGAGCGGAGTTCGGTGCCGTCCGACGCGATGACCTTCGACTCCTCCACCCTGCCGATGGTGGTGTTCTCGTGGATGTCGATACCGAGCCGCTCGAAGGCACGCAGCATGTGCTTGCGCGCCTTCGCACCCAACCATCCGCCCACTTCGCCGCTGGTTGCGAGGGTGACGTGCGGGCCCGGTCTGACCTCTGCGATCTCTGTTGCCACTTCGATCGCGGTCAGGTTTCCACCGACGACAACCACCTCGCCGGTCCCGTCCAGTTCGTCCAGATGGCGACGCAACCGCTCGGCGTCCGGCCTGCCGGTGACGTGGAAAGCGTGCTCGTGCACCCCTGGCACACCGTGGTCTGCCACGGTGCTGCCGAGGGTGTAGAGGAGGGTGTCGTACGCGATCCGATCCGGCCCGTTATCCGTGCGCACGGTGACAATCCGGTCTGCGGCGGCGACGGAGGTGACCTTGGCGACCCGCAACGTGATTCCGGTGCCCGCAAACATGTCGATAAGCGGAAGAGGGTTTGGTTCTCGGCCCGCCGCGAGCTGGTGCATACGCATCCGCTCGACGAAGTTCGCCTCGGCATTGACGACAGTTATCTCGAAATCCTCGGGGTGAAGGTGTCGTGCGAGGTATCCGGCAGCAGACGCTCCCGCGTACCCGGCCCCGAGAACCACAATGCGATGTTTCATGATCTTCTCCTGTCTCGTTTGCGTGCCCTTAGAACGAGACAGCGCACAGATCCATGACAGGTGCGGCAGGAGGATTTGGGTTCAGCTTGATTCTTGCCGGTCGCCGGACGTTCGTGCCCGATGGATGAACGCGCCGACAATCATGCCGACAGCCAAACCGATCGTCATGCACAGAGCCGTCGCGGCACCCGCCCACGGAGCGAACAGAACGAGACTCAGAAACCAACCCAGCGGTCCGCAGATCATGGATTCAGGAGTGGCCAAGAATCCGCCGATCTTGTCTAGCCTGCTGCCCATCGACAACCTTTCGTAGTGGTGCGCAACAGTTTCACAGACATGGAGCGTGACGCTTCGCTCGCCCGCTGGCTCAGTGCACGATAAAGCAACCGTCATCCAACGCCTGGTCCTCGATGGCGGCGGCATTGTTCGCTGCCTTCGCTGCCTTGTCGGGATCACCGTTCTGTATTTGTTTGTGCATCTCAGCGTCCCAGGAGTTGATGCCGGTGGCGTACCGGTCGCATGTCGCCTGATCAACACCCTCACCGGTCGCACCGGCATCGACCTTGGCGGTGCCTGAATTGGGTTGGGCCATCTCGCCGCCCGCACGTGGATCCATCGGCGCTGCGGGTACAGCGGTCGCGGTGGCCCCAGCTGCGAAGGAGAAGGCAAAGATTGCGGCGGTGGCGGAGAAGGTGGCGACGGTGCGGTTCATGATTGCTCCAAAAGGGCTGTTCGGGTGATGTTCTACAACCTTCACCGAAGCCACGAGCACCGGATAGGCACCCTGCGGTGGCCGAAAGCCACCCTTTCCCGAATCCGCAGGACCTGATCGGTCGCCTCAATCAACCGGTATCGGCACCCGGACCGCGTACAGCACGTCATCTCGTTGCCGGACGAAACCCAGGCGAGCAGCAAGACCCAGGCTGGCCGTGTTGTCCGGCGATGTGGTCCACGTCGGGACCAGGCCGAGTGCCCGGATATCGGCGATCACTTCCGTCGAGCAGGCGGTGGACAGACCACGACCCCGGTACCCGGCGGCGGTGACCACACCCACCTCGGCATACCCGTCACCGACGAAGAACGGCAACGCGATGGAGACCAACCGACCATCCACAAAGGCACCGCGACCGACCTCGGCTGCCGCCAGCCCGTCCGGTCCACCCCAGGTTGCCGTGATCCACGACCCGGCTGGGTCGTAGTCACGCAGCGCGTCGGCGTCGCGCGGTCCGAGGCGACGTACTCCGTCATGGCGGCCGGACAACTCGGCTTCCGCGGGAAGAGCGGACACGATCCGAGGCCAGATCGCCACCTCACCGACAGCTGCCCGCAATACGGGCAACCATTCCGTCGGTGCATCCACGAACCCACAGACGTCGGCAAGCTCAGACTCATCGACGTCTCCTGGATCTCCGCGCAGCGCGACGTTGCCACCTGACTCGGCCAACACCACGCACGGGTCGGGCCAGCGGTCCACCCTGCATCGACCATGACCGGTCCGCAGGAGATGCTGGTAGGGCAGCAGTCCCGGGCGCTCTGGGACGAACCATGCGCGAAGATCCGGCCACATCGACGCCGGCAACTCGCGCACGATGGTCAGCCCTCGGACTTGTTCTTGACGAGCGCCAGGACAAATCCGACGAGGGCAGCCACCAAACAGACCGCAGCCCCGACGATTTTCCAGGTTGTCCCGCCGTTCCACGCCCCGATGAGCGTCAGCAGAAATACGAAGGCGATCAACCCTCGACTCACGCGAGTGTCGAGTACACCGTGTGTCATCCATTCGGGAAGTCGCCGGGTCTCTCGGTCAGCGGTGCGTGTCATATTCCCCCCCCAGTTTGCGTTGTCCCGTCCGAAACAGGTTACTCAGGAACAACTCTGGTTACCCGAACGGGTGGGTGATGTAGAGCTGCTTGGCGTCGTCGGGGAAGTCGGTCACGCGGGCCATGCTGTGACGCTCACCGTCCGGTCCCAACTGATACCAGGAGGGGATCGCGTGTCCGTAGCCCGGCATGTAGTAGATCTCCGACGTCCCCCACAGGCTGAGGACGACGTTGTATTCACCCGTCCACGCCTCTGATTCCCAAACGTTTCGGAACTCTGAGCTGCGCAACTCCGGCTCGACGTGTGGGAACGGGTCCGTGTGGTCTGCTGCCGCGATCGGGGCGTTGACGAGCAGAACTCCGCCCGCGATTGCCAACCCGGCCAGTATTCGCTTCATGGGAAACCTCCACTGTTTGCAAGCGTCTGTCCAGGTAATCGCGGTATGGGCCACCGTCTGTTACTTCACGACGGACAACACTGGACAGGAATACCCTAGGGGGGTACCGTAACTCTCGTACCGCAACCGAGACCAAGGAGAGATCCCATGACCACCACCGTCACCGTTTCCGGAATGACCTGCCAGCACTGCGTCTCCTCGGTCAAGGAAGAGGTCGGCGAGATCGCCGGCGTCACCTCGGTTGATGTGGATCTCGCGTCCGGCCGCGTGGACATCGAGTCGGACGCACCCCTCGAGCCTGCAACCGTCACCCAGGCAGTGCAAGAAGCCGGTTATCAAGTTGTGGAGGCATGACGCCAATGAACGAGTCACGCAAGTTCCTGCTGTTCATCGGCGGTCTTGCCGCGCTGTTCGCCGTCACCCTCGTCATCGGTCGGGTCGTAGCACCCGCCGACGAGGGTGACGAGGCGATGACCGACACGGGCCACGGCGACTACACCCTCGAGCCGATCACCACGGAACTTCCTGCAGGGACACAAGCGCCGCTGCAGTTCCGCATCGTCGACGCGCAGGGCACACCGGTCACCGAGTACACGGAACAGCACGAGAAGCTGCTGCACCTGATCGCCGTCCGCCACGACACCACTGGCTACCAGCATCTCCATCCGACCCTCGACGAGGGCGGAACCTGGAGCACCACAACGACCTTCGCGGAATCAGGGCAGTATCGCCTGTACGCGGACTTCGTTCCAGCGGGCGGCGAGAGCGCGTTGGCCACCGCGGACGTCACCGTGGCGGGTGAAGCGGACGACAAGCCGCTGCCGCCGGTCTCGGACACGGCAACCGTCGACGGCTACACCGTCACACTCGACGGCACGGTCGCCGCCGGATCACCGTCCACCGTCACCATGTCGGTGACTCGCGACGGCGCACCGGTCACAGATCTCCAGCCATACCTCGGCGCCTACGGTCACCTCGTCGCCATCGATGCCGACAACCTCGACTACCTGCACGTTCACCCCACGGGGCATCCCGGGGACGGCGTGACGCCGTCGGGTCCGGGCATCGAGTTCGAGCTCACCGCGCCCGAGGCCGGCGACTACCGACTGTTCCTCGATTTCCAGCACGGCGACACGGTGCGCACCGCAGAGTTCACCGTCTCGGCACAGCAGAGCGAAGCAACGGACACCCAACCAAGCGAGGGCGGTCATGGCCACTGACACCATCTCCACCGACAACCGAGTCGAACTCGCGATCGGCGGCATGACCTGTGCGTCCTGCGCCAATCGCATCGAGCGCAAACTGAACAAGCTCGACGGTGTGACCGCCACGGTCAACTATGCGACGGAGAAGGCTGCCGTCTCGTACTCCCAGGACGTCACCACCGACGATTTGGTCGGCACGGTCGAGTCCGCCGGGTACACGGCAACACTGCCGAAGGCGCCCGGCCAGGCCGAAGATGCTGCCGCGGCACCGGACCCGACGGAGCAACTGCGCCAACGGCTTCTGGTTTCGCTGGTACTGACGGTGCCGGTGATCGCGATGGCAATGATTCCGGCACTGCAGTTCACCAACTGGCAGTGGTTGTCGCTGACCCTCGCGGCACCCGTGGTGGTGTGGGGCGCGTTGCCGTTCCACAAGGCCGCGTGGACCAACCTGCGTCATGCGACCGCCACCATGGACACGTTGGTGTCGATGGGCACGCTCGCCGCCCTGGGCTGGTCGCTGTATGCCCTGTTCTGGGGCACCGCCGGGACACCCGGCATGGTGCACCCGTTCGAGTTCACCATCTCCCGCAGTGACGGCGCCGGCAACATCTATCTCGAGGCCGCCGCCGGCGTGACCACCTTCATCCTCGCCGGACGCTACTTCGAGGCTCGCTCCAAGCGTCGGGCCGGTGCCGCCTTGCGTGCACTGCTCGAACTCGGCGCGAAAGACGTGGCGGTGCTGCGCAACGGCACCGAACAGCGCATCCCCACGGATCAGCTCGTGGTCGGCGACCTGTTCGTCGTCCGTCCGGGCGAGAAGATCGCCACCGACGGCGACGTCGTCGAAGGCTCTTCGGCTGTCGATGCGTCGATGCTCACCGGGGAATCCGTTCCCGTCGAGGTGAGCGAGGGCAGCGAGGTCGCGGGCGCCACCACCAACGTCGGTGGACGACTCGTGGTGCGCGCAAAGCACGTCGGTTCGGACACCCAGCTGGCACAGATGGCGCGGCTCGTCGAGGAGGCACAGACCGGCAAGGCCGAGGTCCAACGCCTCGCCGACCGGATCTCCGGCATCTTCGTTCCGATCGTGATTGCGATTGCCGTCGGCACTCTGGGCTTCTGGCTCGGCACCGGCGGGTCTGTCGCAGCAGCGTTCACCGCGGCTGTGGCCGTGCTGATCATCGCGTGCCCGTGTGCACTCGGCCTCGCCACACCCACCGCACTGATGGTCGGCACGGGGCGCGGCGCGCAACTCGGCATCCTGATCAAGGGGCCGGAGGTGCTCGAATCCACTCGCCGGGTCGACACCGTCGTCCTCGACAAGACGGGCACCATCACCACCGGCAAGATGTCGCTCCTGGACGTCACCCCGGCACAGGGTGAGGATCGCGACACGGTGCTGCGATACGCAGGCGCCCTGGAGGATTCGTCGGAACACCCGATCGCGCAGGCGATTGCTCGGGCCGCGAAGGAGGCCGGCGAACTGCCGTCCGTCGAGCAGTTCGCCAACGTCGAAGGCTTGGGCGTGCAGGGCATGATCGACGGCCACGCGGTTGTGGTCGGTCGCCGAAAGCTTCTGCAGGACTGGTCGATACGCCTTCCGTCAGATCTGGACGTTGCGTTCCGCGAGGCGGAACGAGCCGGACGGACCGCGGTCGCGATCGGCTGGGACGGCGAGGCACGAGGAGTACTCGTGGTCGCCGACACCGTGAAGCCCACGTCGGCCGAAGCCGTGCAGCAGCTTCGTGCACTCGGGTTGACCCCGATCATGCTCACCGGCGACAACGCCGACACGGCGCGCACCATCGCCGATCAAGTGGGTATCGACCAGGTGATCGCGGGCGTCATGCCGCAGGACAAGGTGTCCACCGTCGAACGGCTGCAATCCGAGGGCAAGGTGGTGGCCATGGTCGGCGACGGCGTCAACGACGCTGCCGCACTGGCTCAGTCCGATCTCGGTATCGCCATGGGCACCGGCACGGACGTCGCGATCGAGGCCGGCGACCTCACCCTGGTACGCGGCGACCTGCGGGTGGCTGCGGACGCGATTCGACTCTCGCGGAAGACGCTGTCCACGATCAAGGGCAACCTGTTCTGGGCATTCGGCTACAACGTCGCCGCGATCCCGCTGGCGGCCGCGGGCATGCTGAACCCGATGATCGCCGGGGCTGCCATGGCATTCTCGTCGGTGTTCGTCGTCAGCAACAGCCTGCGACTGCGCAGCTTCCGCGCACTGCCCGCCAACTCGTCAGGAGAATGATCATGGAACACGAACACGCCGGTCACGGCTACATCAACGGCAAAGAGGACTACCTCAAGCGGCTGCGCCGCATCGAAGGGCAGTCGCGTGGTCTCCAGAAGATGGTCGAGGAGGAGAAGTACTGCATCGACATCCTCACCCAGGTGTCGGCGATGACGAAGGCACTGCAGGCCGTCGCGTTGGGTCTGCTCGAGGACCACATGAGCCATTGCGTGGTGAACGCCGCCGTCGCAGGTGGGCCCGAAGCCGACGAGAAGATCAAGGAGGCCACCGACGCCATCGCGCGACTCGTCCGGTCGTAGTCGTTAGACTGGCGTCCGATATTCCGGTTCTAGGGGGGTGCGCTGATGGTTGGGCAGGATCGTGAACGGCTGCGAGCCGAGAACGACGCGCTGAATGCGCGGGTCGAGTCGATGCTGACGGCGTTCGAGGAGCAGACGCGGCAGCTCGGCAGGTTGAAGGAGTCGCTGGCAGCGATCCGGGCGGAGGGCTGGTCGGCGGACAACCTGGTCCGCGTCACGGCCAATGCCGGGGGCATCCCGGTGGACGTGTGGATCGCGCCCGAAGCGTTCAAACAGTCCACACCTGATCGGCTGGCGAAGTCGGTGGCCGAGGCGTCGCAGCACGCGGCGCGGTCGGCGCAGGAGCAGGCAGCGGCGGCGGTCGCCCCGATCACGGGTGCGGCCGACGCCATGCCCGATATCTCCGACCTCACTCCCGGTGCACCGAACATGCGCGAGGTGTTCGACTCGTTCATCCCCGCCCCGGACGAGCGAGTGCCCGGACCGGCGGCGCCGGAGGAAGCGGTCGACACGTGGGACGAGACGCAGTCGGTCGACTGGCTGAAGGACCGGTGACGGGCAGATGAGCGATCAGTTGCGGGTAGACCTCGAGCAGTTCCGCGGGCTCGTCTCCCGATTCGAAAATCTGGGGACGCAAACACTTGCGGCGCGCTTGGAACTGACTCAGGGTCTCGACGGCGAGGGCGAGTGCTGGGGTGCCGACGAAGTGGGCACTGCCTTCGCGTCGAAGTATGTGGCCGCGTCCGAGGACACCATTGACGTCATCACCCTCCTCGCTCAGATCTTCGACCTGATCGGCGAAAAGGTCAGCAGCACCGCAGACTCCCTCGATACCACCGACACCGCATTCAGTGGCCGACTCTTCTCGGTCCATCCGGACAGCGGGGTCTGATCGTGGGTATCGAAATCCCCGGTTCGCTGCGCTGGGTCGCCGACAACGTGCTCGGCACCGACTGGCCCGACGCCGACGAGACCGCCATGCAGCGCTGTGCCGACTACTGGGACAACGCCTCCACCGCCATCGACACCATCGACGGACTCGGTGACGACGCCGTCCGACAGTTGCTCGATTCCATCGACGGTGACGTCAACGAGGCGATCGCCGGGTTCTGGCAAAAGATCGGCGGCGATGCCGGTGCGATGCGCGAGCTGATGCAAACGTGCGACGAACTCGCCGACATGCTTGACGGTGCAGCACAAGACGTGCGCCGGGCAAAGCTGGCGATCATCGCCAACCTCGTCGCGCTCGCGGCATCGTTGGTTGCCGCTGCCGCGACGGTGTGGGCCTTCGGGGCCGGGGCTGCCGCCGGTGCCGCAGCCACCATGGCAACCCGCGCATCTATCCAAATGATCATCCGGCAGTTGATCACCCAAATGCTGAAACGGATAGCCGAGAAGGGTGCCCGACAGTTCGCTTGGGAGATCGCCAAGAACATTGCGACAACCGCCGCAATCGGAGCAGGTAAAGCGGGTGGCATCGAAGCCGGCCTGCAAACCTACGAAAGGACCCACGGCCTGCGCGACGACTACGACTACGGCGACGTCGCCCAGGCCACCGGCAACGGCGCAGTCAAAGGAGCCGTACAAGCCGGCATCAAGATCGCTGCTCGCGGCGGAGAGGTACGCGAGAATCCGAGCGTATTCAGCAAGGACGCTTACACCCCGGAGGGGATTCAGTCGAGGGTCGATGACATGAAATCCAGGGAACACGTAATCGGCGGCATGATCGGAACTGGCGTCGCCAACCTCACGGTCGGCAAACCCGACGAAGGTATTGGTTCTCTGGTGCGGGACGCTATCGAAGAGTCCGGGATGAGCCTGAACCTGCCCGCCGACACCTTCACCAGCCCCTCAGATGTGGAGGCCTTTGACGATGGGCAATAACGACGACCGGCCGACGGGGCTACTCAGCGCTACCGAGCTCACAGTCGAGCGGCGAGACACCTTCGCCGAGATTCTGACGATCAAGGACCAGGCAGGTATTCAACTCGGATCCACACGCAGGGCAGGAACCAAACTCCTGCGAATCGTGAGTGAATGGACGGACTTCTTTCCGCACAGGCCGATCGAAGTGACCGACGCGAACGGACAGCCGATGCTGTGGATCGAACAGCGGGGGCTCCTGCGCCGCCATATCATCACGGTGTGTCGGCCGGATCGCACCAGGATCGGCAAGCTTGTCGGTAAGTCGTGGCCGGGCCTTCGCTACACGGGGTACTGGGTCGAGATAGACGGCGAACGAATCGGCGAAGTCCTGGTCGAAAAGCACGGTGAAGGGTCCGGAGAACGTCTAGTCGAAAGAAACGGTTACCGGATCGCCGATACCTCTGGTGTCGAACTCGCGCGAATCGTGACGAGTAAGGGTGAGCAACGCACCCGGGCAGTCCCTCACACCACGCCTCGCCGCACGACACTTCAAGCCTCCCAACAGCTGTCCGAACCGTTCGCCAGATTCGCCCTCACCGTCGCGATCGCGAGGCACGCGGACTAGTGAGGA
>JAAZAD010000545.1 GCA_012514505.1 Rhodococcus sp. (in: high G+C Gram-positive bacteria)
CATAATCAAAACCCCACGCAGGTGCAACAGAACTCGCCCGCCTGCCATGCCGGGGTCAGTATTCACATGCCGTCGACACTCTGCGCCGACGTTGGGCAGGTGCACCTATACGCGACCTCGACGCCACGCCCACACGGACAGCCCGATTCCTACGACAGACGCCACCGGTAGCAGCCATCTCATCCGATTCCACACGGTGATCTCGTGGTACTGCTCGCTCGACAGGAATTGCCCTGTCGGTGTTCTCGGACCGGACAAGTCCCACCAGAGACTCCCGGAACTGCTCATGGCCTGTGGCCAGGCCATGAAGACCCCCACCGAGGCTGCGATCATGAGGCACGTGACAGGGAATACCATCCAGAACCAAGGGGATTCAGGGGTCCGCTCATGTCGGGAGCCCTTTGGCAGAACCACACACGCCACCAATGCCACAACGCCGAAAGCACAGAATATCAACCACGCCACGACCTCGATGGTAGTGGTCCACTGCTGCACACTCCTGGAGGCGTATGATCGTCGTCCACGATGGGCAAAGAGATCATATCTCGGGCCTAGGTCCGGGCGTCTCTTGTGCGGTGCGAGCGGTAGCAACTGGCTCTGAGCGCGTACAGGCCAGCGGCGGACCTGTTTGTTCTCCAGATGAGAACCTGGAGGAGGTAGGGACTGCTGCACGATCCGGTGACAGATTCGGTCACGCAGCCTGTGTGGCTGGTGTGGTCATGATGGTCTCGAACTCGACAGGCGTCAATCTGCCGAGCCGGAGCTGACGTCGCCGGCGGTGATAGGTCCGCTCGATCCAAGTCACGATCGCGATGCGCAACTGCTCGCGTGTGGCCCATCTCTGCCGGTCGAGGACGTTCTTCTGGAGCAGCGCAAAGAACGATTGTGACACTTTCAGCATGCTGCGCGGCAAGGTGGTGTCAGCCGGTGTGACCCGCAGAACGATCGACCCAGGTAGGTGTCCTCATTTGGAGATATGTCCGCCGGCTGCACCGCCGACTTGAGATGGCTTGATTAGGAGCATGTCCCCTCGGGTGACTCATCACAGTCCTGCCTCGATTTCCCTCCGGCGGTGGAACGCAACCGCAATGAAGGGATGGAGAAGATGGCAATCCTGGCAGAACTTGTCGACCACGTGATCGGCGTGGATCCGGACCGCGATCGAGTCACCGCAGCCGTCGTCTGCGCCAAAACGCAAGGCGAGCTCGCATCAAAGACCTTTCCCGCCACGAGACGGGGGTACGGACAGACATTACGGTGGGCACAGACGCAGACAGTCGACGATCGGCGCGCATGGGCGATCGAATCGACCGGCAGCTACGGAGCCGGACTGGCGATCGTCCTGGCGGAGAAGGGCGAGTTCGTCATCGAATTCGACCACCCTGGCACCCTCGCCTCCAAAGACGGCGCGAAGTCCGATTCGCTCGATGCGGTCCGGGCAGCTCGCGAGACCCTCGGCCGAAAGACGTGGGCGACCCCCCGTGCACGAGGACTACGAGAGGGACTGAGAACCCTTGTCGTCGCCCGCGATAGCGCAAAACTCGCCCGTGTCGCAGCGATCAACGTGCTCAAGGCCTTTGTCGTCACCGCACCGGTCGAACTTCGTGCGGAACTCCGCGGCCTCACCCGAGGCCAGCTCGTCGACCGGTGTATGCGCCTGCGCCCGGACACCGCCGTCGATCCAGAGCACGCGGCAACAAAGCTGTCCCTGCGCAGCACTGCCTCGAGGGTCAAGCAGCTGACCATCGAATGTCGAGAACTCGAAGACGCGATGGTCCCGATCGTGCGAGAAATGTGTCCCTGCATTGCTCACCGAGCCCGGCGTCGGGACTCTGGTCGCCGCACAAATTCTTATCTCCTGGTCACACCCGGGTCGCTGCCGAGACGAGTCTGCCTTTGCTCGCCTCGCCGGTGTCGCACCGCTCGAGGCGACATCGGGTCAGACGCAGACCCGTCACCGCCTTTCCCGTGGCGGCGACCGTCAACTCAACCGTGCTCTGCACACGGTGATCCTTGCGCGTGCCAAGGGGCATGCACCCACGCAGGCGTATCTCGTCCGCCCGAGTCTCGGAGGGGAAGACGAAACGCGAGGCCATGCGCTGCCTGAAACGGTACTACGCGCGCCACCTGTTCCGCCTGCTTGAAAGCACGACCATGCCCACTTGACACTGATAGGAGCATCTCCATCGCGGCATTGTCGCCGGCCGCACCCACCCGACCCATCGATCCGACCAGGTCGTGGCGGGCGAGGGCGCGGACAAATTTCCGGCTGCGAAATTGCGATCCACGGTCGGAATGAACCACACATCCGGCAACCGAGTCCCGCCGTGCCACTGCCGATTCGAGGGCCGTGACAGCCAGACGGGATTTCATCCGATCGCTGATCGAGTAGCCGACGATCCGGTTCGAGTACACGTCCTTGACCGCACACAGGTAGAGCTTGCCTTCCTCGGTTCTGTGTTCGGTGGGGGCACCTCCCTGCACGGAGTGCTTGGGGGAATATCGGTGAGCCACAAAGTGTTTGGAGCATCCGCGGTGAAGACGCGGCCGACGAGATCATCGTGCACCGGCGGCCCGGAGCGGCCCTTCTTCGAGCCACGTTTCTTGCCGAACACACTCCACCACCTGTTGGTCGAACAGATCCGCCACGCCGTGCGGTCCGACATCGACTCGCCCGCATCGCGGGCTTCGTCGGCGAGGAACCGGTAGCCGAACTCCGGGTCCTCGCGGTGGGCGTCGAACAGGGCGTTCGCCCGGTACGCCTCCTCGAGTTCGGCGTCGGTGACCGGGTCGGCGAGCCACCGGTAGTACGGCTGGCGCGCGATCCCCAGAACCCGGCACACCCGCCGCGACGGGAATCCCGCCGGCGGCCAGCTCGCGGACGAGCGGTGGGGGCACCTCCCGCGTGCGGGGGAACATCATTTTCCCGGAAGATTCGCCTGTGATAGATACGCCGCGGCCCGCCGCAGCACTTCGTTCTCCTGCTCAAGCAACCGGATCCGCTTTCTCAGCTCGCGGTTCTCTCTGGACTCCTCGTTCGTCGTCCCTGGCTTGGTGCCGTCCTCGACGTCGGCATTCCTGAGCCAGTTGGTCAGGCAGGATTCGCTGATGCCGAAGTCGGCGGCGATCTGCCGCAGGTGCTGACCTGGTTCGCGGTTGCGGGCCACGCGGACGACGTCGTCGCGGAACTCTTTCGGATAGGGCTTGGGCACGGGGTCCATCCTTCCAGCAGTGCCTCACGGCACCACAGTTCAGATGTCACCTATCCGTGCAGCAGTCCC
>JAAZAD010000546.1 GCA_012514505.1 Rhodococcus sp. (in: high G+C Gram-positive bacteria)
TACGTCAAGGCATTCTGGAACATCGTCAACTGGGCCGACGTCGCCGCTCGCTTCGAGAAGGCACGCACCCAGACCGCAGGCCTGATCGTCTAGTCGATCCGCCTTCCAGAAGGCGCGCAGCGGAACCTCACCGGTTCTGCTGCGCGCCTTTTGCGTGTGTGGGCGGTTTGGGACGGCTGGCACTCAGGTGACCTTGTGTGCCAGATGGGACCAGGCGCATCCTGGGACTATCAGGAGGCGGACATGAGAGGAAGCAACGAGTACGTCGGTGTCTCACCCTTTCAGGCTGCGGGGATTCTGCGTGGGTTCGTGATCTCGGGCCGCTGGCCGGTCAGCACCAAGGAATGGGCCCAGTTGCTCGCTCTCGCCGTCCGCGTCGCGACGCTCCCAGGCATTCTTCGCACGTCTACGGTGTTCGGCGTACGAGAAGAACTCCCCGACGACCCCGAGCCCGGCACCGTCGGCCTCGTGATCGCGGAAGGTCCCGTCCTCGGAGAATCAGCCATCACCCCCGGCCGATTCGAAAGCCACCAGCCGCCGGCGATCCTCATGCTGCACCCACCCTCCGAAACCACGCCCAGCCTCCCCGAATGCATCGGCGCCGCGTCGGGCTGCGTACTGCTGCCCGGCCTGCCCGACCTCGGACTCGAACACCGCGCAGCCTGGGTCGAGGCCGAAGCCGACGGCACCGTGACCTCGATGGTCAGCCGCATCGGCATCGATCCGATCAGCGACCCCGACACCGCAGTTTTGGCGATGCTGCTCACGTCGTGAGAGTTATTCGAGGATCTCTACACAGACCGTTCCGAATTCGTCTTTCGGAAAACTGCGCCCGCGCACGGTGCCCGCCTGGTTCTCGTCCCGGAACTCCACCTGACAGGCAAGGTCGGGATATGGGTGATCACCGATCATCGTGCCGAGGAACGTGAACGCCGCATCCGGCGAATCACACGACACTGGCTCGACCTGCGCCGGTATCTCGCCGCCGCTCGACCACTTTCGGGCATAGCAATTCCCAGGCGGGCCATCGACCACCCGATGCGAATCACGAATAAACGCGGTGAGCAACAACCCGACCACCAGAATCACACCAGGCACCAGGAGCTGTTTGCGGCTCAGCTTCGGCATACCGAAGAGCTGTCGTGGTGCCTTCTCGCCCCATTCGTGAAATCTGTGGACCGCCGCGTCCGTTCCCAGTTCGCCCCTGCGGTCGGGGTGTGCCAGATAGAACTGCAGTCCGTGCAGCGCTATTTCCGTCGGGACGACCAGGCCCGAGAGAGTTCGCGTCAAGGGGCGTCCCTTCGGATACCACTTGGGCTTCGAGACCGCAGATCCTGGTTTGAGCTGCAGCTCGACAGCATTGATAGGGGTTCGGCCGTATGCCTCGCCCGCCTTCAGCGATTCGATCTCGTCCCAGGAGATCGTGAAGTCGCCCTCCCTGACCGAGTATCCGCCCCGCACCAGTGACCGAACCGTCGTGGGGGTGAGGACCAGCGTGCGGCGGACCGCAACAGCTCGCCACAGGCCGCACCCCACGAACAGTACGAACGGCACGTACATGTACATCGGAAAATCCGGCTCGTCGTGCGCCTCGACACCCGACAACACGACGGCTCCGGTGATCGCCAGCATCATCGTGACGTCGGCCGCCTTGGACAGCACCTGCCCGCGCATCACCACACCGAGGCCAACGCGTGGGTCTTCGCGCAACGCCACTCCGCGCCGCACCGAGCGGCCCAGCAGTCCCGACGACAGGAACAGAGCGATACCGCCGGCAGTCAGCGACCCCACGATGACAGCCGTCTTCGTTTCCGGATCGCGCGTGAACACGGCCACCAGCGGCGCGGCCAACAGGAGTATCCAGCCGCAGAACGCGGAGTATCCGTTGTCGCCGAAGACCCTGAATCCCCACGCCTTGGGCCACTCGATCACGTCGTCGGCGCTGTTGTCCGTCACGTCCCCCACCTGCTCCTTCATGATGCGGATAATCGTACGAGACCACTGTTCGCCGAGACTCGATGCCGCGTCAGGGTACCCGAAACTTCGCCCACAGGATTCCCAAACTTATTGCCGCGTTTGGCTTTTCGGATTTTGCTGCGCTAGCCTAGGTGACATCGAAGGGGAGTAGCCCCCAATCGCCTGTGTCGACACACTGGTTCGTTCGAATCCCAGATTCACCCGAACCCGGCCTGGCGAACCGACGTCATGTCGGTGGGCGAGACCTTCGGCCAGGTTGACGCACCCGCGTCCGCCCGGGCCGGAGGCAACACCCCCATCCTCCGACCTACGACTTCGTCAGGAGGATGCACGTGCTTGCCGCGCTATTACTGAGTTTCGGCGTGATCTTCGTCGCCGAACTCGGCGACAAATCCCAGCTGATGGCCATGACGTTCGCGTTGCGCTATCGCTGGTGGGTCGTCATCTCGGGCATCACGATCGCGACCACGATCGTGCACCTAGCGTCTGTAGCCATTGGCCACTCGCTGGGCGCCACACTGCCTACCACCCTCATCGCCATTGTCGGCGGGATCGCGTTTCTGATCTTCGGCGCGTGGACGCTGCGCGGCGACAGCCTCAGCGAAGAGGAATCGAACAAGGCCGGTGGCGTTGCTCGCTCGGCTTTCCTGGCGGTCGTCTCGGCATTCGTCCTCGCCGAGTTGGGCGACAAGACGATGCTCGCGACCATCACGCTCGCCACCGATCACGACACGATCGGCGTGTGGATCGGCTCCACACTCGGCATGGTGGCGGCGGACGCACTGGCCATCGTCGTCGGCGCCGTCCTCGGCAAGCACCTGCCGGAGAACGCGATTCGCATCGGTGCTGCCGTGCTGTTCTTCGTGTTCGGTGCGTGGCTGCTGCTCGACGCCATCTTCCCAGGCACGGTCGCCGGACTCGTCGGCGCCGGCGCGGTCGTCGCACTGGCAGGGATTGCTATTGCGGTGCAGAAACTCCGACGCGATCGCAGTGACGAAAGCCCGGTTTCTGTCGGACCCGAAAGGTAGACTTCGAACAAAGGTTCGATTAGATCATCGGGGGGTGAGATGGACATCGCGCAGAGTCTGGACGCACTCGACCGTGCAGCGGGCAATCTCCTCGATGGAAACCTCACCCCGCTGACCGACCACGAAGTGGTCGACACCATCCGGCGACTCGAGGAAGCTCTTCGGCGGCTGGATGCGGTGTCGGATCGGCTGGTCGTCGAAACGGTCGAACGGTCCATTCCCGCGCGACTCGGCTACAACAGCCCGAACAAACTGCTCGTGGATGTCATTCGGGTGTCGGCGTCGGACGCGTCGGCGCGAGTTTCACGAGCCCGTGACGTCGGAACCTGGCACGCCACGGACGGCGAGCCCCGTCCCGCGGCTCTTCCGGAAACGGCAGCCGCACGAGTAGACGGAGCCATCGGGAACGATCATCTGCGCGCGGTCAGCCGCACGCTTCGGAAGGTGCCCCGCAATATTTCGCGGCCCGAACTCGCTACGGCAGAGAAGATTCTGGCCGAGTGCGCCCGTAACAGCACACCGGAAGACGTAGAACGGGCCGGTCATACCCTGCTCGCGTACCTGAATCCGGACGGCAGCCTCACGGACGATCACGATCGGGCGCGGCGGCGCAGTCTGCATGTGTCCAAACAGGACTCCGAGTTGATGTCGAAGATCGCGGGAGAGCTCGATCCGACCACTCGGGCACTTCTGGATCCGGTGTTGGAGAAGTGGGCGCGGCCCGGGATGAACAATCCTTCGGACCCGGACTCCCCTGCAGGAGATGCAGAGCAGACCGGCATCGACCGTGAACAGTTAGCGGCCGCCGCTGCCCGCGACACCCGCACCGCTGGGCAGCGGAACCACGACGCGTTGACGGCCATGCTCCGGAGCGTGCTGTCATCGGGTGCGCTGGGCGCGCACCGCGGACTGCCCGCCACCACGATCATCACGATGACGTTGAATCAGCTCGAGAAGGCCGCGGGCGGTGTGGCTACTACGGCCACCGGTGGGCTGCTCCCCATTGCGGATGCTTTGAAGCTTGCCGAGCAGTCGCATCCGGTGCTGGCATTGTTCGATCACCGGGGTCGGCCACTGCACCTCGGCCGGAAGTCGCGTCTCGCTTCTGCGAACCAGCGGCTCGCACTCATCGCCGCCGATGCGGGGTGCACCCGGCCCGGCTGCGCTGCCCCGCCCACACGGTGCGCGGTTCATCATGTGCGCGATTGGCAGCACGGTGGCGTCACCGACATCGAGAACCTCACGTTGGCCTGCGACGCGTGCCATGCGCTCGTCAACGATTCCGAGAACGGCTGGGCCACTCATCCATCACGCGGGCGGACCACCTGGGCACCGCCGCGACACATCGACCCGGCTCGCCGGCCACGAGTCAACCATCGCCATCACCCGCGCGAACTGATCGCCGAGGCTTCCGCCGATGGGGACGTCCCGTAGCTACGAAATGTCTGCACTCACTGCCGCGACACTTCCTGCGGTCATGCTCTCTTGCTCGTCGTATGCGGCAAGAGCTTTCGCGAACTCGGCACGCATATCGAGCGCGCGCGTGCGGTTCGCGTCGAGGGTCGCGATGGCTGCGGTGGCGTTTACGCGAATCTTCTCGGTGAGTGCCGCGGCGGACGGTAGATGACCCTCACCGAACCCCATGTTGTCCGGTGCCAATTCGGTGCGGGCGCGCACGAGCAGAGCCTCCATGTCACCGGCGAGCGTGTCGCAGGCATCGATGCAGCGCGTCAATGCCTCTCGGTCAAGTTCGAGCACTGTCACTATTCTCCCCCTCGTCGACATCGTTCAAGTTCGCTACCTTACGTGTCTCCGCAGATTGGCCGCATCCGCCTTGATCGGTGATGATTGTGGGCGAATGAGCGCACACATCGAACCGACCGATAAGCCGAGCAAACGCACAGCGTGGTTGGCATCCACTGCTACCTCCGTGGTCACAGCAGGCATCGCTTTCGGCATGTGGGGAAGCCCGACTCGGTACGACGAATACGCACTCCCAGATTCTCGTCTACTGCTCGGTGCGGCGATGCTCGCATATTTGTCGCTTCTGTTCGTCGCAGCACGCGGGACGTTCACCATGTGGATCGCGATTCCATTGGGCATCGTCTTCGGATTTCTCTGCGTTGTTGCGATTCCCGCGACGTTGACGCTGATCGGTTGGCAATGACCTCATTCGGAAAGTGGACCCAGCCAGGAATCCTCCTCGGCCTGGCCTGCGCCTTCGCGGGCTTCTACGTGGCCCCCGCGATTTGGTTGGTCTTCGCCCTCGCCCTCGGTGGCTTGTTGGTGCAGCACAAGACCATCAGGCAATTGAGTTGCGGCGTTCTGCTCTCTCTCGTGGTCCTGCTGATTGCAGCGGCCGTGTACGCAAGGCAAACGACATAACTGCGTCGACTCCACCGACGCGAACCGCCCATTCACACGTCGGTGTGGTGTCCTTGGTGAACGGCGACCGGTCGACTTGTGTCAGCACCAGCCCTCACCCTGGAAGGGGACCACCAGCGAGCAGAACGTCCGGGCTCGTCACGCTCTTCGCGGAACGTGAACGCCGACCGACCCGCGACCGTCACGTCCTGGAAGTCGATGTTTCCGGGACCGTTACGGATGTCGTCGACCGGCAGTGTTGTGGATGAAGTCATGATCACGTCGAAGTCCTACCCATCCCATCCGCAGCTCTTCTCCCCGCGAGCATCGGCCGATAGTCCCGGGCCTTTCGTCGCCGGATCCAGCGTCGCGTTTCGCAGTGCCTCGTCGGATAGGATGCACGGGTCCCACGGCTGAGCAGCAGCCGGCGTCGATGGGGTGTTAGGACTTTCGTTGTCGCCACATCCCGTTGCGGCGATCCCCATCATTGCCAACAGTGCTGCCGTACCCGTCGCTGCGCGTTTCGCTGTCGTAGACGAATCCTCTCACCACGGCCGAGTCGGCCGCATGTCGTGGTCTTGGAGCTGACCAGAGGAGCGGTTGGAGATCACTCAGTGCGCGCCGGGCCTATCCATTCCGGATATTGGATTGCGACGGGTTGTGTGGGTACGTGGAAACCATGGGGGAGGTCGAGCCGATCAGTTTCGGAATCGAATGGCAATGCAGGGAACAGTGAATGCCACCACCTGTTGCATTCGACTGGCTCAGGTGTATCCGTATTGAAGACCCGTATCTTCCAGGAACCGAAGACATTCCAGTCGGGCGGATCGTGCGCCGCAGGGTTTTCTCTGTCGGGATCGGCGTCCGGAATTCCAGGTGCGCCCGCCGACGTACCTACATTCTCGAGTTCGATCCGAGTCCGGCCGAATCTCGTTGTCAGCCCATTGTCTTCCTCGTTTGCGTACGCCTCGTAGGTGCAAACGGTCGCCATTACCGAACGGTCGTTCGAGGATATCGTCGCAATATGTCGAAAGTTTGTGGTCGGCAACGGCTTTCCAATCGGGACAACAGAGCCGACTGAGTCCATGATGTCAGGATCGAGATGGTCGACCGGTCCACCGATTGCCTCTCGATAGCCGGGAAAGGAATTGTCGATACCCCGGAAAAAGGCCATTCCCCCGGCTTCGTAAGTTGCGCGTACAAGTTCAGCGCCACGACTGAACAGGTCCACGGACGGATCCACTGACCAGCGGTAAGAGTGAGGGATTGGCGTCGGGGGAGCTGGTTCGACCGCCGTAGAGCCTCCACCTGTGGTCCCACACGAAACCGACAGCGCGACAACAGATAGCGCAGCAACACGCAATACTCGTTTATCCATTGTTCCGCACCACATCGTTGTATCCCTGGGTGATTCGAGTGCCGTGTCCGTCGTCGTGTCGCCCAAGTCGGTTGAACATTGTGTCGTAGTCACCGCCCCGTTCGATGTTGTTGGCAATCCTGGCCTGAGCCTCTTCCCAAGGCAATAGCTTCCCCTGCCCGTCGAACGCCCAGCCATATTCCTTGTCGTTGACAAGTTCCGCAGGCAGCTCGGGTGTGGCATTCAGGATGCTGTAGTAGTGCTTGTTCCAATTCGGTCCCGCGAGTGTGGCCTGTTCTTCAGGCTCGGGCTCCTTACCGATGATCGCTTCCTTGAGCGGATCTCCGCCCGCACTGATCATGGTGTTGACGTAGCTACCGCCCGGCACCTTGCCCAACGCTTCGCCACCGACTGCCGTCAGCGCCCCGTAGGCGGCGGCTTTGCGCTCGTACATTTCCTTGTTCTGTTCAGCGACGTCGTGGAACTCATCCTGAGTCGACAGCAGAAGCCCCTTGTCGACCAAGCCCTGTAGACGGCCGGCAGTCGACAACGAGTTCGCCGCGTTGGATGCATAGGGATCTTGCGCGTACTCGCTCTCTTTGGCGAGCATGGCGGCGTAGGCGTTCTTCGTGAATTCGGTGCCCGCTTCTTCGTCGGTGTTGAGCGCGGCGAACACGTTCGACGACCCAGCGAGGTGCCCGTTGTCGGTCGGATCGGCCCAGCCTGCGATATCGAACCCGGGTTTGTCGGGTTGATCCGCCCCGCCGAGGTCGGCCGCATAGGGGCTCATACTGTGAGCGACGGACTGCAGCAGCTCCGGATTGAGCTGACCGATCGATTGACCGTCGGTCTCGGGGACGCCGGACATGAGCTTCCATGCGTCGTCGGTACTCATCGACTCCGCGACGGCAGACATGATGCTGCCGGTTCGGGTTGCTGTCGCGACA
>JAAZAD010000547.1 GCA_012514505.1 Rhodococcus sp. (in: high G+C Gram-positive bacteria)
CCGCCGCTCGTACAGTCGCAGCGTCTGAGGTTCGATACCGGACAGCTCGGACGCCACCGTGATGCCGTACACCCCGATGCGGGATCGGGGGGTCGACTCGTGTGCCACCCCATGCCTCCGGTTCCGACGTTGCACCGTTTACAGATACTTCTGTACGACCCTAACGCAAATCTATGTCGGTTTGAACAATGAATTTGCATCAACGCAGCGCACCTACTGGCACGGATCGCAGGGCGAAACGCGGCCCCATCAGCGGTGCCGGCGCACAGGGCCCACCCACAACTCGAACGGGCCGATACGCCTCGGCGGCGAGGTACCGGCGTCGGCAACGTCCGTCCTGATCGGGGGTGTGTTTCCGTCCGGCGAGGAGTGCTCCCGCGGTGATCGCTCACGTGCCCTTGTGTCGGGCCGAGTGACGGTTCGTTCGTGGGACGCTCGGCGCTGGGGGTCTCGCAGCAGCTCATAGGCAGCCAAGATCTGCCGGAGTATCTCGTCGTCGCACTGCTCGGCGGTGTCGCGGCCGGTGGTGCGGGTGTCCGGGTGATGTGCGCGCAACAGTCGCCGGTATGCACTGGTGACTTCGGCCCGGGACGCCGAGGGGAGCAACCCCAGCACGCGGTACGGATCGCATTCGGTGGTCATCACCGTCGCCTCGCCTCCGTGCGATACTGCGCGACAAGCGGTGTCGGCACGTCTGCCCGGCACGGCCGACAAGAATTCTCTGCCGGTCGTGGCTGTGCGTCGATGCGAGCTCTCGGGTGAGGGGCGGTCGGCGCCGTCGCTACTCACTGTGTCGGCGGTGTCCGGGCGGGGTGCCTGGGATTCGTCGCTCTGCGCGAAGATCCACACGACGGACGTAGAGGGACGGCAGCGAGACGAATCCCGTTCAGCAGACGAACTCGGTTGTCGTGGGCATCACCCTTTCTTCTCACTCGACTGTCATGCTCCCGTCGCGGATAAGGTTGTCGGACAGATTTATTCGTTCTGTTCGGCAGTGTCGAGGAGGGGCGCGTTGCTTGGCGCCGATCGGCCGGTCCGGGGTAGCGTGTACCGCCCACGTACTCGGAGCGAACGCGGGTGGATGCGACCGGCCCGACCGATCGATGGCCATCCGACGAAGCAGACCCACAGTTTGCGGCGTGAGTGAATCAGCGAGGAGTCGGTCCGAATCGGCTATGAGCAGTGCGTATTCGAGCTCGTGCCAAGGCCGGACTGCCTCGCGTTCGGTATGCTCCGGCGGCTCGGTGGCGTACGCCTCGGCGACCACGATTGCCTGTGCCATCGCATCTCACCTACTTCCGGGCTCTTCTCAGGGCGTCCGTCAGGCGGTGACCGCCTTCCTGTCGCCATTTGCGCTGCTGATCGCAATCTTGCGCGGTTTGGCCTTCTCGGCGAGGGGAATCGTCAGACGGAGCACGCCGGCGTCGTAGTTCGCCTCGATCTGGTCCGTGTCCAGACCTTCACCCAGGAACAACTGCCGGCTGAACACTCCACGCGGTCGTTCGGCAGCGACCATTTCCTGGTTCTCGTCGCGTGCAGGCCGTTCGGCACGCACCGTCAGCGTGTTCCGGTCGACATCGAGATCCAGTGAGTCCGCCTCCACACCTGGCAGATCGAACTCCACAACGAACCGGTCCTCTTCACGCCAAGCATCCATCGGCATCACCGCCGGTCGTGCCGTAGTACCCAGGATCTGTTCCGTCAGACGGTCGAGGTCGCGGAACGGATCTGTACGCATCAGCATCATGTCCACCTCCAGAACCTTCCCCGATAGGTAACCTTCTGTAATTGCTACAGATTTGGTATAGCACTCTGTGGTTGATTAGGCAAGACCATAGGTGGAAATTTCTGAAATAGATGCAATCAAGATGCCTTCGCGCCTATCTGCGAGACGTACGCAGTTGCAGGTGTGCCTAAGGCTGGGTCGACCTCGCGTCGTGCTGACTACGAGAGGATTAATTATCTTTGGAAATACACACAGATTTACTCTTGCCATAGTCGTAGAATACGAGTCGGGAGCGTCGGAAGGTCGGAGGGCTTCATGTCTGTAGGAACGGATCGTGACGAGTCGTCGCGGTCCCGTCGCGGGGTGTATGGCATCTCGGTGGCTTCGGAATTGTCGGGGTTCGGGATGCAAGCCCTGCGCTTGTACGAGCAGCACGGGCTCGTCACCCCCGCCAGGACCGA
>JAAZAD010000548.1 GCA_012514505.1 Rhodococcus sp. (in: high G+C Gram-positive bacteria)
GCGTCTCCGATATCGTTCCGGTCATCGACTTCCTCGGCTCACCGGCCGCCGGCTGGGTCAACGGCCAGGACGTCCACGCCGACGGAGGTTTCGTCGCCGCACTCTCCGTGGGAGGACCGCTCCCGCTCTGACCGCACCCGGGCACACCCGTCCCGCCCCGAAACCAGCCCGAGAAGTAGGTGACCGTGAACAACACGACCGTCGATTCCGAGAACGTCCTGCTCGCCGAGACGAAGTCCGGCATCTTGACACTCACCCTCAACCGGCCCGAACGTCGCAACGCGATCACACCGGAGATCTGGATTCGCCTGGCCGAGCACTTGACGGCAGCGACCGGCACCGACACCGTCCGTGCGGTCGTGCTCACCGGATCGGGCGAAACCTTCTGCAGCGGAGCCGACATCGCCGCCGCAGCCGACTTCGACGAATTCCCCGACCCGGCCGAGCTGATCGCCACCGTCAACAACACCCTGCGACTCCTGCAGGAACTGCCCGTGCCGACGATCGCGAAGGTGCGCGGGGTCGCCGCCGGAGCCGGGTGGAACCTGGCCCTCGCATGCGACCTGGTCGTCGCCGCCTCCGACGCCCGGTTCTGCCAGATATTCTCGCGCCGAGCACTTTCCGTCGACACCGGCGGGTCGTGGCTGTTGCCGCGCATCGTCGGGTTACAGCAGGCGAAAAGGCTGACCCTCCTCGCCGACATGATCGACGCAACCGAAGCACACACTCTCGGTCTGGTCACCTGGATCAGCGAACCCGACCGGATCGACGAGTTCACCCACGAGATCGCCGCGCGACTCGCGCACGGGCCGTCCCCCGCCCTGGCCCGAACGAAGGATCTCATCAACCACGGACTCGACCGCACCCTGGACCAAGCACTCGACTGCGAGTCCCGCGCCCAGGCGGCGAATCTTCAAGGCCCCCATGTACTCGAAGCATTCGCCGCATTCACCGAGAAACGCGAACCCCGCTACACCCGAGGACAGTCATGACGTTCGATACCATCGGCTACACCGTCGACGGCCGCACGGCCACCATCACACTCGACCGCCCCGACGCGCTCAACGCGCTGAGCCCGCACATGATCACCGAGTTGCGGGCCGCCTACACCGAAGCCGAGAACGACGACAAGGTCTGGACCCTCGTGGTCACCGGAACCGGACGAGCGTTCTGCGCGGGTGCGGACGTCAAGGAGATTCCCGGCGACGGGAAGGTCGTCGACAGCAAGCCCTATCTGTCCACCTACGAACAGTGGGAAGCCCCCCAGGAGGGAACACCACCGTTCCGCTCCATGACGAAGCCGATCATCGTCGCTGTCAACGGAATCTGTTGCGGTGCAGGTCTGGACTGGGTCACCACCGGCGACATCGTCATCGCGTCGGAGAAGGCCACCTTCTTCGACCCGCATGTGAGCATCGGTCTCGTCGCCGGACGCGAAGTGGTGCGTGCCGCCCGGGTCCTTCCCCGGACGGTTGCGTTGCGGATGGCCCTGATGGGCAAACACGAACGCATGAGCGCCGAGCGCGCCTACGAACTCGGCATGATCACCGAGATCGTCGAGCACGAACGTCTTCTCGACCGTGCCCACGACATCGCAGATATCGTCAATTCCAATGCGCCACTGGCAGTCCGAGGTACCCGGCTCGCCATCGTGAAGGGACTGGACGTTCCGCTGCACGACGCGGAGATGCTCGCCGAATCGTTCCGGGAACGCGTGACCCGAACGGAGGATGCACTCGAAGGACCCCGCGCCTTCATCGAGAAACGCGTACCCGACTGGCAGTGCCGTTGAACGGTTCCCGACGAGTTGCCCGACCGGACGCGTTGTCCGGGACGACTGTGAAGGCTGTAGCGAGCATGGCGAAACGGACCCGATTGGAGCGGGGCTCCCTCAATCCGGACGACATCCTCGAGGGCGCGTTCGAACTCACCGACGAGGTGACGGTCGACAACCTCAGCATGCCGATGCTGGCACGTCACCTCGGAATCGGCGTCACCAGCATCTACTGGTACTTCCGCAAGAAGGATGATCTGCTCACCGCCATGGCGGATCGTGTACTGCGCGAATCGGTGCGGTCGACCCCTGCGGTGAAGTCGTCGGACTGGCGCGGAACGCTGCGCACCCACGCCCGCAGTGTCCGCCGCACCTTTCTGGCGAACCCGATCCTGTGCGATCTGATCCTCATCCGGCCGTCGCTGTCCGCCGACGTCGCCGAACTCGGTGCCCGCCACAACGAGAACGTGATCGCCGGTCTCGTCGAATCCGGGTTCACGCTCGCCGACGCGGTGAGCGTCTACTCCAGTATCCAGTTGCACGTGCACGGCATGATCGTCCTTCAGCGTCTCCACGACAAGAACCTCATGTCGGATTCGCCGTCGAGCGCATACTACGAGATCCTGCCGATCTCACCGGAAACGACGCCGCTGCTGGCCGAGGCGAGCGAAAACGGTTTCCGGGGAGGAGAACCCGACGACCGGAACTTCGAGTACGGGCTGACGTGCATCCTCGACCACGCCGACCGTCTGCTCGCAGCTACCTCACCGGCACGCCAGGAGATGGAACAGTAGGGACCGGAGGGGCACTGTTTCCGGGGACACGCACCGCAGGCGAGGACATGGCACTGTCGCGGATCGTGCGGTGGTGCTCGCCCGTGGACGGCAGGTGCTTGCCGCTGCCGGCCTGATCGACATCCCCGAACGGAGCGAGCGTGCCCGTCTCCGCGGTGAGTGGACCGTGGTCTACTTCACGAGGAATCGGGTGGTGTCGAGGATCATCACGACCCGATCGTCGATGTCCCCGGGTGGCAGTATGTCGTCGTCGCCGTAGCGCCGCCCGAGCGACAGGTAGAACGCCGCATCATGATCCGGCTCCACCGTCACCAGCCATCCGTGGATCTCGAGGCAGCGGTACGGATCGTCCGGGTCGGTGATCATGAACGCGTAGTTCGGGTTGGCCTGCAGGCTCACGAACTTCTTGCGTGCAATGGTGTGGCTGACCCTCAGATGCGCTCCGTCCCACGTGAATCGCATCGGTGACAGATTCGGCGATCCGTCGGGACTGACCGTTCCGAGGACACCGACGATCGGGCGTTCGAGGAGATCTTCGTATCCGGCAGGCACTTTCGAGATCACGGCTTCACTCCGATTCGTCGACGGTGGTGGACGGAAATGTTCTCGGCGACGGTGGGCGGCTCGCGGCACTCCCGGTACCGGAACCTGCGCGCCGGTCACAGCTGCCGAATCGTCCGAGCCATTCCGCCACCGCTCTCCCAGCAACATCGATAGGCTTACCGTACGACACTCGACATCACCACGAAAGCCCC
>JAAZAD010000549.1 GCA_012514505.1 Rhodococcus sp. (in: high G+C Gram-positive bacteria)
GCGATCGAGCCCTTCCAGATGGACCGCATCTCCCCATGATCACCCACATTGGTGTCCGATGCGAGGAGAATGCTGGCGACGAGGCTCTAGAAGGCTAGAGGCTCTATAACGCAGCCTTTGCGAGCGTCCACCGGACGCCGGGGCGTACCCGTCGAAAAACACCCCACATCGCGTGAGCGGTTCCGGTGAGGTCAGCGCGGGCGGATAAGAAGGACTGCTGCTCAGCGACGGGGAGGTCAAAGAACGCATCGAAAAATTCGGCAGTGCGATGCGCGGGAAGGTCGAGGAGGGCATCGAGCCCGATGGTGCGGAGTCGCCGGACGGCGCGGGCTCGCCGCGGCCACAGGGCACTCATCGGATCCGTCCCCTCAATGAGTGCGTCTACCAGTGGATCTACTGCATTGAGAGACGCCGCCACACTAAACCCGGTTCCCGGATGGGTCAGGCCCCCGCGGGCACCGAATCCGGGTACACCCAGCGGTGCGGCGAGTGCCACGCCGGGTTCGACCGCGAAATGCACACGTTCGGCGTGTGCGTCGTCAGGAACGTCAACGCCGCGATTGCGCAGTCGACGTTGCAGGCGGGCTCGCAGCTCTGTGAGCGGCAGAGCGGGTCGTCCAACGAGGCAGGTTTCTTCCAACAGCACGTGATCGGGCCCTGCAGGTACGGCATAGAGAAACGACGGGGCAGTGTCGCGCGGTGCATCGTGGTCGGCGCGCCAGTCCATAAACCAGGTGGCGTTTTTCGGGATTGCTGAGTGGGCATCGCTGCGAGGCATGGTGATGCCGTACGCGCTTTGTTCCGCGCGACCAGGGGCACGGCGGATGCCGCGGGCATCGATAACGACGCGGGCGAAGAGTTGTCGGGATTGTTCTCCGCCGGGTGTGCGCACGGTTGTGGACCCGGCGGTGATCGCGAACGCAGAGCCGGGCACTACTTGGACGTCGCTCAGATCAAGTGCGTCTTGCAGTGCGCGGTTATCGAGGATGCCGTAGGCGCGGGGGAGTGCGCGGTCCCGCATCGTCCAGACGTGCGGTTCGGTGATGTGTTCGCGCAGGACGTGTGTTCCAAGCCATTCGGGGAGCTCGTCCACCCATAGCCCGTACGTATTCGGCCACAAACGGCGCGGTCTGGGGTCGACGGCGATGGTGCGCAGCCCCGAGTGTGCGGCGCGATGTGCCAGGGCCCGTCCCGCGGGCCCGAGTCCGACGACAATCACATCGGCACGCGGGGAGGGGAGAGGCACGTGCGAAGGGTAGTCGATCGCTGGCCTTGCGGTCACCATCGCATTTCCGTGGCCCGGCAGCGACGCCCTTAGCGGGGGAAGTTGAGCGGTAGTTTTCGCCTCCACCAGCAGTACGTGTCGAGACGATGCATCGGCGATGAATTCGCTGCACCGCCACCGCAGTCAACACTCAAAAACGTCGGGCCGGGACGGAACAGCTGGAAAACCAGAACTAGTGTGGCCGTCTTTATGACGTGTTGGCACCATCACAAGCTCTGCTTCGACGCGGGCGGGAGGCGAGGCCGCAGGCCCCGGTAAAGTAGTTGGTTCGTGCGCACACAGCGTGGCCGCGGCGTCGCCGCACAATCCGTCATTACTCAGGCCTGCCACCACGCGCACCTGCCATCACAGATCCACCATTAGGAGAGTCGTTGATTACCGCCACCGATCTGGAAGTGCGAGCCGGCGTGCGCACGCTGCTTTCTGCGCCCGGCCCTGCACTGCGTATCCAGGCAGGTGACCGTATCGGGCTGGTTGGCCGCAACGGTGCCGGCAAGACAACGACTCTGCGCATCCTGGCCGGAGAGGGCGAACCCTACGCGGGCGCCGTCGTACGCAGCGGAGACCTCGGCTACCTGCCGCAGGACCCCAAAGAGGGCAACCTCGATGTCCTCGCGCGCGACCGGGTGCTTTCGGCCCGCGGCCTCGACGAGATCGTCGCCAAGATGGAGAAGCAGCAGGCCATCATGGCGGAAGCGGCCGACGACGCCGAACGCGACAAGGCGGTCCGCAAGTACGGATCGCTGGAGGACCGCTTCA
>JAAZAD010000550.1 GCA_012514505.1 Rhodococcus sp. (in: high G+C Gram-positive bacteria)
GCTTCGTCCTTCTCGCCCTCGCCGATGACGACGACGCCGCGCATCGAGACGCTGTGAACGAGCTTGCGCATCGCGTCGACGGCAGCACCGTCGCCGCCTTCTTTGTCGCCGCGGCCGACCCAGCGTCCGGCGGCCATCGCGCCGGCCTCGGTGACCCTGACCAACTCGAGGGCGAGGTTACGGTCGGGAATCTCGCGGCTACTCGACGTGCTGGCCGTCATGGGCGGTGCCTCCTGATGAAGTCACGGTCGATCGTGGTTGATCGGCCGTTTCTGATCGAATTCTTCGGCGATTCTCCCAGAAGGTGACCGCGCGTCCTACTGCTGGGTCACATTTACAGGACCGAGAATCGGCGTGGGTACACCGAACCTGGATACTGGGGGAGTGGCATCCCAAAAACCTCGTATTCTGCACAACAACCGCGACATGGTGTGGTCACTCGCACCGCTTGTGTTGTTTTGCGTGATCATCGCGGGAATCGCTAGTCAGTGCACGTTCAGCCCCGGCGGTCCGACCGCCGGCCCGATCCCGGATTTCGACCTGGACGCGGCGCTGGACTACGACGCGAAAGATCTCGACTTCCCGATTCGGCATCCGGGTGTTCCCGACGGATGGACACCGAACTCCGGCAGTCGCGCCATCGTGGACGGTGGCGATGCGAGCACGGTCGGTTTCATCACCCAGGCCGGTCGGTACGTGCAGCTGACTCAGTCCGACGCCGGCGAGACACCGCTGGTGGCCTTCATCGCCGGTGAGCCACGGACGGCGACGGGTACCGAGGAGGCCGGCGAACACAGTTGGGTCGTCTACGGGGGTGAGGGCGTCGAAGCGATCTGGGTCTCCGACTTCACCGATACCCGGATTGCTGTTACGGGCAGCGGCTCGGCGGAGGAGTTCGAGAAGCTGGCAACCGCGGTCGGGGACGCACAGCCACTCCAGCCCTAGGCCTGTGAGCGGCTGACGAGTCCAGAGACTCCTTACCCGCTCACAGGCGCTATTCGCCTTCGTCCGAATGTGTGATCGCCTTCTCGACACGTGTCCGCGCCCCGGCGAGGTGCTCTTCGCAGCGTTTGGCCAAGGCCTCGCCGCGCTCCCACAGGGACAGCGACGCATCGAGGTCGAGGCCGCCCTGTTCGAGGATCTTCACCACATCGACCAGTTCGTCGCGCGCGGCCTCGTACCCGAGTTCTGCCACCGGCGTAGGGGCCTCTTGGTCGTCGCTCATCTGGCTATTTGTCCTTTCCCATCACCGCGGCGCGCACGGCACCGTCGGCAACTCTCACACGGATCTGGGTGCCCGGCGGGGCGTCGTCGACGGAACGCAGCACTTCGGGACCCCCGTCGGGGAGGATGCGTTGGACGACGGCGTAACCGCGGGCGAGTGTGGCGGCTGGCCCGAGAGTGGTCAGACGTGCCCGCAGGTGTTCGACGGTGGTGCTCTCCGCCGTGATCGCCCGCGAGATGTCACGACGACCGGCGGTGCGCAGTTGGTCGATCTCGTCGGCGCGATCATCGATCCCACGCCACGGTGAAGCGAGCACTGGACGGCTCCGCAGTTGGCTCACGAGATGTGCTTCCCGCTGGACCCAGCTGCGCAATGCAGCGGCGCTACGCGCCTGCAGTTCGGTGACCAGCGCCTGCTCCGCGACCGCGTCCGGCACGACCCGCTTGGCGGCGTCGGTCGGTGTCGCCGCCCGCAGGTCCGCAACGTGGTCGGACAGCGGACTGTCCGGCTCGTGGCCGATAGCGCTGACGATCGGGGTCCGGCAGGCGACGATCGCACGGCAGAGGGTTTCGTCCGAGAACGGGAGGAGGTCTTCGACGCTGCCGCCGCCGCGCGCGAGGATGATGACGTCGACGCGAGGATCAGCATCGAGCTTCTTCAGCGCCTCGAGAATCTGCGGTACCGCCGTCGGACCTTGAACCGGGGTGTTGTGCACCTCGAATCGAACGGCCGGCCAACGGCGCTGGGCAACGCTCAACACGTCCTTCTCGGCGGCACTGGCTCGCCCCGTGACGAGGCCGACCGTTCCCGGCAGGAACGGGAGTGGACGTTTGAGACGCGGGTCGAACAGGCCTTCCGCGGCCAACAGCGACCGAAGTCGTTCGATTCGGGCGAGGAGTTCACCGACGCCGACCGCACGAATTTCGGTAGCACGCAACGAGATGCTGCCGCGACCGGTGTAGAAAGACAGCTTCCCGAAGACGACGACCCGACTGCCCTCGGTGAGCGGCACCGGGGAGTTCTGCAACAGCTGGGGCGAACACGTCACGGTCAGCGACATGTCCGCCGAAGGGTCACGCAGGATCAGAAACGCGGTACGGGTGCCGGGGCGGGCATTGATCTGGGTGATCTGGCCCTCGACCCAGACACTGCCCAGGCGATCGATCCACTGCGCAACCTTCATCGACACCGTGCGAACGGGCCACGGCGTTTCTGCGGTGCTGGCTCCTGAAGCGGTCGAGCGAGGCTGGGCGTTGGTCACTTGGCCTTGGCGCTGGTGATCCGGTTGGTGAGCATCGTCTCGAACGGGGCGCGCCCCTGGGTGGCGTTCTCGTACTCCAGCAAGGTGGTGAGGTCGTCCACCGAGAGATTGCGCAGGCGTGCCCGCAACTGTGCCAACGTGAGCGTTCCGTAGTCGAGGTAGGTCGCGATCTCCGGTTCCTTCACCTTCTTGGAGGACGCTGCGGACTTGGAAGCTGCAGGCTTCGTGGCCGTCTTGGACGCCGCCGGGTTCGATGCGGCCGGCTTGGACACCATGGCGCCATTCGTCTCGGGAGACTCGTCGTCCGGACTCAGTGAGTACAGCGCGAATCGGCCCTGTGAAGCCGGTCGGGCCTCGGTCTCGCTACCGGTCTTTGGTTCGGCAACGTCCTCGTCGAACGATGCCCACTCGGGCTGCTCCTCGTCGTGGGTCCAATTCACGAGCGCGAACGCCTGGTCGCCCTTGATGGCGAGCGCCGTCATCGACTGTTGTACGTGCATGGTGGTCTGAAGGACCTGGCTGACCGCGGTCATCGGCAAAGTCGTCGCAGTGGTCGGCAACCGACGCGCTTCTTCGACAGCGGTAACGGCGAGTCCTGCGGCGACACGCATCGCAAACGGGGGACGAATCATGCCCACAGCCTGCCTGAATCGGCCCGATTTTGGTAGCCGACGGGCCCACCGCCGTGTCGCACAGGTGGTACAGACGGCGAAAGTGTCCCGGATCGGACACGACCCGTAGTCTGGGGGCATGTCTACGGCTGTTCCGCTCAATGTTGGGATCACACGTTCGGCAGACGCGGGTTCCGCGCGCCCGGAAGGGGCGAAGCGCGTGCTCCTCGCCGAGCCGCGTGGCTACTGCGCTGGCGTCGACCGGGCGGTGGAAACCGTCGAGAAGGCGCTCGACAAGCACGGCGCGCCGATCTACGTACGCAAGGAAATCGTTCACAATCGGCACGTCGTGGAGACGCTCCGCGACCGTGGCGTGGTGTTCGTCGACGAGACGGATGAGGTGCCCGAGGGCTCGCTGCTGGTGTTCTCTGCACACGGTGTGTCGCCGATGGTGCACGAATCGGCCGCGCAGCGCTCGTTGCGCACCATCGACGCGACCTGCCCGCTCGTCACCAAGGTGCACCAGGAAGCGAAGCGTTTCGCCCGCGACGACTACGACATCCTTCTCATCGGCCACGAGGGTCACGAAGAGGTAGAGGGTACGGCCGGTGAGGCTCCCGACCACGTTCAGCTGGTCGACGGCCCCGATTCCGTCGATTCGGTACAGGTACGTGACGAGTCGAAGGTCATCTGGCTCTCGCAGACCACCCTCAGCGTCGACGAGACCATGCAGACGGTGTCCCGATTGCGTGAACGCTTTCCTGATCTGCAGGACCCGCCGAGCGACGACATCTGCTACGCAACACAGAACCGTCAGGTGGCGGTCAAGGCGATGGCACCCGAATGCGACCTGGTGATCGTGGTCGGTTCACGCAACTCGTCCAACTCCGTGCGTCTCGTGGAGGTGGCGCTGGGTGCGGGAGCTCGCGCTTCCTACCTGGTCGATTACGCGAAAGAGGTGGACCCTGCCTGGCTCGAGGGCGTCGAGACGGTAGGAATCACGTCCGGTGCGTCGGTTCCGGAGATCCTGGTGACCGGGGTGATCGATCTACTGGCCGAGCACGGTTTCCACGACGTTCAGTCGGTGACGACCGCGAACGAGACCTTGGTTTTCGCACTCCCGCGTGAATTGCGGGCGGCCCGCACGAGCTGAGCGTCTACAGAGTCCGAAAGTCTCAGGGACGTTCGGACTCGAACGGCGGCTCGTACCGGTCCCGGTAGCGCACCTGAGGAATCGGGTGCGCCGGGACGTCGACGGCAGTTCCTTGGCGTGGGCGAGCGGGCTGCGCTGCGTCACGGGGAACGCGCGCCTGAGCCGGTGGCATCGGGGCACCGCGATCGGGATATCCACGCCTGGACGCGGAAGGGTCGGGCCGCCCCGGCGCGCCGCGGCGGGGGCGGGGGCGGGGAGACATGTCGTCTGCAGATCCGGGCCGGCGCCGGGTCGGTGTCGGTTCCATCGCAGCCTCGCGGCGCGGCTTTCCGTCGCTGACCGGTCGCTGTGGCCGGGGCGCGGGCTTCCGGGCGGTCTGCGAACGCGATGCAGGTTCGTCGCTTCTGCGGGTTGCCGGACGCGGGCGCCGCGACTTTGCGCTCTCCCCGTTCGTCCGTGATCCGCGGCGCCTATCCGATGCGCGTGCGGGGCCGTTGCGGCGTTGCTGCAGCAGGAACAGGCGTGCGCCACAAATGGCCAGTACCACCACGGTCGCGCCCAGCATCACCGGAAATCGGTTGACCAGCGGATAGGCAACGTTGAATGCGATGTTTTTGATTCCGGTCCCCATACCCGGGCCGACGATGCTCTGCGCGATCGGCACGGCGACGATCAGAAGCAGCGGGGGCTGAACCATGGCCGTGAACAATGCACGGTTGCTGGCTGCCGCGCCGGCCAGGACACATCCGAGGAAATAGAGCGTGGAGAAGGCCGCGGTGAGTTCCGAACCTCGTGCGGCATCCATGAGGAAGCCCAAGGTTGTGAGACCGGCGCCGCACAATACGACGCCCCACCAGGGAAGACCGGGCGCCGACGCGACAATCGACTGCTTGTCGAGCGGCACCCCGGAGCGAGCACGTTGGGTTGCAGACACACAACGACAGTAGCGGCATCTGGCTAACTAGCTTCGTTGGCGTGACCGGGCGAGGCGGAAAGATCCGCGAGATTGGTGCGCCGCGGCCACGAATCGACAGCTCTGACCTCGGAGATCTCGCCTTCATAGAGATCGAGATCGTTCAATTTTCGTGCGGTGACGGTGACACGCGTTTCCATCGAGGAGACAGTGGAGTTGAACGAGTCGACCGCCTTACCGAGTTGGTTGCCCAACTTGTCGAGATGACCACCGACTATGCCCAGTCGGCTGTACAACTCGCGGCCCAGTTGGTGGATCTTGGCTGCGTCCTCGGAGAGCGCTTCCTGCCGCCAGGTGTGCGCGATGGTGCGCAGTAGCGCAATGAGAGTAGTGGGAGTGGCGAGAATCACGTTCCGTGCGAAGGCGTGCTCGAGCAGTTCCGAGTCGGCCGTGAGAGCGGCATCCAGGAACGGATCGCCCGGGACGAACAGAACCACGAACTCGGGCGTCGGGTCGAACGATTCCCAGTACTGCTTGTCTGCCAGTTGGTTGACATGGGTGCGAAGGTGCCGGGCGTGCCGGACGAGGTGGCGTTCCCGGGCTTCGGGGTCTTCGTCCTGTGCGGCGTCGAGGTAGGCGGCAAACGGAACCTTTGCGTCGACCACGATCTGCTTGCCGCCGGCGAGGTACACGAGCAGGTCTGGGCGGACTCCCTCTTTGCTCACCTGAGTGTCGAAATCGCAGTGCCGCACCATCCCGGCAAGTTCGACGACACGTTCGAGCTGGATCTCGCCCCAGCGACCACGAATCTGAGGCGCGCGAAGTGCGGTGACCAGCTGACCTGTTTGTGACGACAGCGTCTGCGATGTTCGGTACATGCCTTCGACCTGTTGGGTGAGGCCCGCGTAGGCGCGCACGCGATCGCGTTCGACGTGGTCTACCTGCTGTGCAAGTGCACCAACAGCTTCGTGGAGTGGACCCACGAGTCGTGACACCTGGTCGCCGATTGCTCCCGAATGGCGGCGGGCGGAATCCTCGTTGACCGCCGTCAACGATTGCCGCAGCAACTTTTCGTTCTCTTTCAACGCGGACAGTTGCGCCTCGGCGCGTGCGGCCCGCTCACCTGTTCTCGAGGCATGCAGGAGCCACCCGACCACTGCTCCCAGGACGAGGGCGGCCGCCATTCCCAATGCCGTGAGTGCATTCATGTGACGCATAGTGCAGCAACCCACCGACAGAAAGTGTGGGGCGCACCACGCGATGCCGCGTCCCGATTCTTGTCGGTCCGTTCCTCTACCGTTTCCGGACATGAGGATCCTGCACACTTCGGACTGGCACATCGGCCGCACGTTCCACGGCGTCGATCTGCTCGCTGATCAGGCGCGGGCGCTCGAGGCGATTGCTGCCATCGTTGCCGAGCAGTCCGTCGATGTCGTCGTGGTGCCGGGAGATGTGTACGACCGTTCCATTCCCAGCGGAGATGCGGTCACCGTCTGTAACAAGGGCTTCGAGGCCATCCGTGCGGCAGGTGCGGTCATCGTCGCCACATCGGGTAATCACGATTCCGCTGCCCGCCTCGGTGCTGGTGCGGCGTTCTCCGGAGCGGGCGGTCTGCACTTGATCACCCGGGTCGACCAGATTTCCGTTCCGGTTCGACTCGAGGACGAGCACGGCCCGGTCGCGTTCTACGGCATTCCGTACCTCGAGCCGGAGATCACCCGAGCGCAGTTGGAGGTCCCCACCGCGCGGTCCCACGCCGAGATCCTCGATGCCGCCATGTCGCGGGTGCGCGCGGACCTGGCCGTGCAGGAGGCCGGAACCCGGTCGGTGGTGCTCGCGCACGCTTTCGTCGTCGGCGGTGAAGCCACCGGCTCCGAACGGTCGATCTCGGTGGGTGGCGTCGAAACTGTGTCCGCTTCGGCGTTCGAGGGAGTTGACTACGTTGCGCTCGGGCATCTGCACTCGCCGCAGACGCTCACAGAGACCGTGCGCTACTCGGGTTCCCCGTTGCCGTACTCGTTCGGGGAGAGCTCGCACAACAAGGCGGTGTTCCTGATCGATCTCGACCAGAAGGGTGTCTCCGACGTGCGGCGGGTCGATCTTCCCGTGGTTCGTGGTCTGAGTCGGCTCACCGGCACGCTCGAAGAGTTGGTGAACGACGAGCAGTTTGCGTTCGCCGAGGACCATTACGTCTCGGCCACCCTCACGGACGTCACCCGTCCGGTCGATGCGATGCGGGCACTGCACACGAGGTTCCCGTACGCGGTGCACCTCGAGTGGCAGCGCCCGGACGGTCTCGCGGATCTGCGGTACCGCGAGAAGGTGCACGGGCGTAGCGATGTGGATGTTTCCCGCAGCTTCGTCACCGATGTGCGCAGCGATCCCACGGCGGGTGAGCTCCGGCTGATCGAGGCCGCCCTGAGTTACGCAGATCGGGATGGGGACGCCCGAGTCGCCGACCACGAGGATGCACGAGTTCTGGACGCGACTGCATGAGACTTCACCATCTCGAGGTCACGTCGTTCGGACCGTTCGCCGACACCGTCACCGTCGACTTCGATCGCTTGGGCGCGGACGGATTGTTCCTACTGCACGGTCAGACGGGTGCGGGAAAGACCACAGTCCTCGATGCTGTCGCCTTCGCTCTGTACGGCACGGTGCCGGGGGCGCGGCGAGACGGCAAGCGGCTGCTCTCCGATCACGCCCCTGCCGGCTCGGTACCGCGAGTCGAGCTCGAGGCCACCATCGGTGGTCGGCGGCTCCGGCTCACGCGCAGCCCGGAGTTCGCACGACCCAAGAAGCGTGGGTCGGGGTCGATCGTCGAGAACGCGAAGGCGACACTGACCTGGCTCGACGGTGTGGGAGAGAATCTTTCGCGCATCCCGGACATCGCCGACGAGGTTGGGCGGCTGATGGGAATGAGCGCCGACCAGTTCTTTCAAGTGGTGTTGTTGCCGCAGGGTGAGTTCGCCCGCTTCCTCCGCGCCGACAACGAGGACCGGGGTCGGCTGCTCGAGAGGTTGTTCGACACCAAGAAATTCGGGACGGTGGAGGAATGGTTCGCTGCCCGTCGTAAGAGCAGCCAGAGCGAACTGTGGGATGCAGAGCGGGAAGTCGATCTTCTCGTCGCCAAGATCAGTGCGGCGTCGGGTCTGGAAGTAGGGGCCGACGCCGACCCGGTGGCGTGGGCGACGAAGCTGTCGGCGCAGCTGGCCGAAACCCGAGATGTGCAGAGCGAAGAGCTGGCCAGAACGAAAGCTGCCGCTGCCGTTTCACACGCGGCATTGTCGGAAGCGCACCGCGTGCTCGAACTCCACATGCGCCGTGATCGTGCCCGCGCCGAACTCGCGCGTCACGAGGCGGATGCGTCGGTGCGCGCCGGTCTCACCGCCGAGCTCGAGGCGGCTCGGCGGGCAGTGCCGGTGGCGTCGATCTCGCAGGACCTCGCGGATGCGCACGCAGCCGCGGATGATGCCACGCGCGCGCTGGAGGAGGCCGAGCGGACGCTGCGAGGCGTCGTGGGCAGTGAGCCGTTGTTTGCAGAGCTGTCCTGGCCGCCGAAAGACGAAGAACGCGAGGTCGTTCGGCTCCGCATTCGGGAGTGGGGAGACGAGGTCGTTCGACTCGATGCGGCATTGGAGGACGAGAAAGCGCTCGAATCGTCGACTCGCTCGCTGACGGAGCTGCGTAGCGCGAGGGACACATGTGCGGCCGCCACCGCAGAAGTGGCTTCGGAACTCGAAGGCCTGCCCGCCCGGTTGCAGAGGGCAGAGGAGGCGTGGGACGCGGCACGGCGGGCCGACGAGTCTGTGGGCGCGCTGGAGTCGGACCACAAGCGAGCCGTCGATGCGGAGTCAGCAGCTGTCGAACTGCGCGGTCGCCGCACCGAACTCGCTACGGCTCAGAAGACGGCGGCGGCTGCGGAGTCGGAGTTCCTGGACGCGCGTTCGCATGTTCTGGACCTGCGTGAACGCCGGATTGCCGGAATGGCAGCAGAATTGGCTGCGAGGCTTGTCGATGGTGAACCCTGCCAGGTATGTGGTTCGGCCGAGCATCCACACCCCGCGTTCACGTCCGAGGACACAGTCACGAAAGCGGACGAGGAGTGCGCCGTCGCGACCGAACACTTGGCCGAGGCGGCTCGAACGGTCGCACACAGCGCCGTGACAACCATCGAACGGGCCATCGTGGTGCTCGAGCAGCGTGGTGGCGACGGCGACCTCGACGAGCTTTCTGCGGCAGCAGCATCGGCGAAGGCGGCATTGGTGGCTGCCCAGGATCTTGCCGGGAGCGTTCAGGAGACCAGGACCCGACTCGACGACGTGAAAGCGTCCGAGTCGGCCCTTGCCGCGCGTGCCCGGGAGTTGGATCGCGAAAGCGCGGCGCTGGACGAGAAGATCTCCGCGGCAGGCCGAGCGGTGGAAGACCTGCGGGGGCGTGTCGAGAGTGCTGCCGGGGATGACACGAGTATCGCTTCGCGGCGTCGACGGATACATGCGCTCGTCACAGGTGCATCGAAGTTTTCGGATCTGCGCGACGAAGCGGTGGCCGCAGGCTCGGACGTCGACACCTTGGTCCGCAAGGCCGACTCGGCAGCCGGAGATGCTGGATTCGCTGACGTCGAGATGGCACTCGCGGCGGTTCGTACCGCGCAGTGGCAGAGAGAGACCCAGACACGCCTCGAGGCCGATCGGGATGTAGAGGTGGGAGCTCGCGCAGTTCTCGCCGAGCCAGAAATCGAGGCGCTCGGAGATGGCGTTCCGCCCTCGGTCGAGGATGCGCAATCGGTGCATGCCGCGAGGACGGCGGCTGTGGACGCCGCTGTTGCCGATGCGTCCGAGGCAGAACGGCGGTTGCAGGACGTCGAACGCCATGCCAGGCAACTGATGGAAGCGATCGACCGAGTTGCGCCCAGACGGGCCGCACACGAGGAATTGGCCGCCCTGGCGGAGCTTGTTGCCGGGCGTGGCCAGAATGCTCGCAAGATGTCGTTGCGGTCGTACGTTCTCGCGGCACGTCTCGAAGAGGTTGCGCTTTCCGCTTCGGTACGACTCCGTCGCATGTCCGGGGGGCGATACGAATTCGTACACAGCGACGAAGCAGGCCCGCGCGGTAAACGCGGGGGGCTCGGACTCGACATTCGTGACGACTACACCGGAACGGTCCGATCCGCGAAAACACTGTCGGGCGGCGAATCCTTCCTTGCGTCGTTGTCGTTGGCGCTGGGACTTGCCGACGTCGTTGCCGCGGAATCCGGGGGAGTCGTCTTGGACACGATGTTCATCGACGAAGGATTCGGCACCCTGGACGCAGACACACTGGATTCGGTGATGTCCGTTCTGGACGAACTTCGAGACGGTGGGCGAGTGGTCGGGATCGTCAGCCACGTGGACGAGATGCGGCAGCGGATCCCGAGTCGGCTACACGTGATCCGGGGACGAGCCGGATCGACTCTCGAGCTCGTCGCCGGCTGAGTCCGTCTCGTCGTCCTCAGCGCGGGCGGCCTCGGCTGCGTCGGCGTCGGGGAGGCTGTCTGCCGAACGCTCGTCGATCTGTTCGCTGAGGTACCGAAAGAGCACAGCCGCAACCGCTGCCGTCGGGACCGCAAGGAAGGCACCGACGATGCCGAACACGGATCCACCCGCTGTGACGGAAAGCAGAACCACCACCGCATGTAGCTTCATGCTCCTGCTCTGCAGGATGGGTTGCAGGACGTTCCCTTCGATCTGCTGCACCGCGAGGATCAATCCGAGGACGATCACCGCCGTGGTGAAGCCGTTCGCGACAAGAGCCACCATTACAGCGAGGGCACCGGCGACGAAGGCGCCGATAAACGGAATGAATCCACCGATGAACGTCAGAATCGCCAGCACCGGAGCGAGCGGGACTCCGAGGATGAGCAGGCCTGCACCGATGAACACCGCGTCGATGAGGCTCACGAGCGCTTGGGTTCGGATGAATCCACCGAGGGTGTCCCACATGCGGACAAGCACGGTGCTGATGTGCTTGCCGGCGTTACGCCCACTGATCTGGTTGACCCACGGGATGAACCGCGGCCCGTCCTTGATGAAGAAGAA
>JAAZAD010000551.1 GCA_012514505.1 Rhodococcus sp. (in: high G+C Gram-positive bacteria)
CACCGCTGCCGTCACCGCTCCCCCACGGATTTCCTCACGCACGTCCTCACCGTCGAGCAGAATCTCCTCGGCGGCCGGATCCGTGCACACCGACCACGGCAGAGTGGCTGTGACACTGGCGATGGCCGACGGATCGTCGAGATCCACCCCCTTGCGCAGGACATACAGGGTGGCGATCCGGTACATGGCCCCGGTGTCGAGGTAGCTGGCACCCAGGTTCTGGGCAAGGCGGCGCGAGACGGACGACTTTCCGGTACCCGACGGGCCGTCCATCGCAATGATCAATGCACTCACAGTCCCACCGCCCCGTACAGTCCGCCGACCTCGCCACGACCTAGCACCCGAAGCGTTCCCGGGCGCTGGTCGCCGAGCGCCACCGGCCCGATGTCGGTACGCACGAGCCGGATCACCGGGTGCCCGACGGCATCGAAAAGTCGGCGGACGATGTGCTTGCGGCCTTCGTGCAGGGTGACCCGCACCAACGACTTGCCTTCGTTGATGTCGAGCAAGGTGAACGTGTCGACCTTGGCGGGGCCGTCTTCGAGCTCCACTCCGTCACGAAGCTTCTTGCCAACGCCCCGCTCGAGACCACCGGCCACCGTGGCCATGTAGGTCTTCGATACCTCGAACGACGGGTGCATCAAACGGTGAGCAAGATCACCGTCGTTGGTGAGCAGAAGGAGACCCTCCGTGTCGGCGTCGAGACGACCGACATGGAACAACCGCTGACCCGCCGCAACACGCTCGGACACGATGTCACCGACACACGGGCGACCGAGATCGTCCGACATCGTCGACTGCCATCCACGAGGCTTGTTCAACGCCAGGTGCACCAGATCCTTCTGGATGACCACACGCACTCCGTCGACGCGAACCACCGCGTTCTCCGGGTCGACACGTAGTCCTTGCTCGATCACGATGCGCCCGTCGACCTCGACCCGGCCCTGTGCGATCAATTCTTCGGCGGCGCGGCGAGACGCGACACCGGCCTGCGCGAGCACCTTCTGCAGCCGCACCCCGTCACCTTGGGGTGGCCCCGACCGGCGGTCCGGGTCTGCATGCTGGTGGCGCGCCGGCTTGGCGTTGCTGATCTTGGGGGCGCGAACTTCTGCGCGCTGCGGCTTAGCCGACTTCGGCTTACCATGCTTGTTCTTGGGGGCCGCTGACCTGCTGGAACGGTCGGGAGCGCCGGAACGCTCCGTACGCTTCCCTGCCTCGGGGCGGCCTGTCCGGCGACCGGACTCAGATCGGTCGCTTCTCTTGTTGTTGCGGTCCGGTGTGCCATCTCGGCGAGCGGGTTTTTTCACTTTTACTTCGATCCCTGTCAGTCATTCGTGTCGAGCATGTCCGCACCGACGTCGTCGAGCGGTGCGGATGCCGTATTCATTCTCGCAAATCGTGGATCGGATTCCAGGCTTTCACTGAGGTCGTCGATCAAATCGACGTCCGGCAACAGCGGGGCCAGAGCCGGCAGTTCACCGAGCGATGCCAACCCGAGCCGTTCCAGGAACAGTTCGGTGGTCGCGTACTGCGTTGCATTCGTGTCGGGGTCGTTACCGGCTTCGGCAATGAGTCCCCGGGCGAGCAACGTACGCACGACACCGTCCACATTGACACCTCGAACGGCACTGATCCGTGCGCGGGTCAACGGTTGACGGTATGCCACCACGGCCAAGGTTTCCAATGCAGCGCGTGTGAGCTTCGACCTCGCACCGTCGAGAAGTAGCTTCTCCACGTACGGTGCGTGCGCGCTGCGAGTGTAGAAACGCCACCCGTCACCCGCGTACCGAAGATCGATTCCGCTGCCCCGAGCGGTCAGCGAATCGGACATCCGATTCAACACGGCACCGACCCGCTCCTCGGTTGCTCCCGTCACCGAGGCGAGCTGATCCGTTCCCGCGGGCGAATCGACGACGAGCAGCAACGATTCGAGTACGGCCTCGAGCTCGTCATCCGGCAAATCCGCCTCGTCGAGTTCGTTCTCGTCCGCCGACACCGACGTCATCCGTAGTCCTCCTCCATCACCGGCACCTCGACCTGATCGCCGGTCCAGCTGACCAGCAGATCACCCAACGGTTCGGGTTGCTCGAACTGCACGGTTTGCTCCCTGTACAGCTCGAGCAACGCCAGAAACCTTGCGACGATATGCACGGTCGTTTCACATTCGGAGACGATGTCCGAAAAGCTCGCCCACTCCCCGGCGCCGCGGGTCCTGAGCAACTCGAGCACCATGCCTGCCTGCTCCGAGACGGAGACCTTCGGAACATGCAGGTGGTCGAGTCCCACGGACGGCACCGGACGGGGTGTGAACACGGTTGCTGCGATCTCGGCGAAACGGCGGGCGTCGACACCCAGGAGGACCTCCGGCAGCAGATCCGTGAACTGTTCCTCCACGGCAACCGACCGCGGGTACCGCCGAAACGCGGCTGCTTCGAGTTCGCCGAACATCTGCGCGACCTGTTTGTACGCCCGGTACTGCAACAAGCGCGCAAACAGCAGGTCACGTGCTTCCAGCAACGCCAGATCCTCGGCGTCCTCGACCTGGCCGGCCGGCAGCAGCCGCGCCGCTTTCAGGTCGAGGAGGGTGGCGGCAACCACCAGAAACTCGGTTGTCTGCTCCAAGCCCATCTCGGCACCGAGGGTTCTCGTGTACGCGATGAACTCGTCGGTCACCTCGTGGAGAGCGACCTCCGTGACATCGAGCTGATGCTGACTGATGAGCGAGAGCAGCAGATCGAACGGACCCTCGAAGTTCCGCAGGGTGACCCGAAACCCCTGGTCTGCTTCATCGACTGCGTCCTCGACCGGAGCCTCGAGGGTGTCCTGCATATCCACTGCTACCGACCGGATCGGTGAATGACCTCGCGCGCCAGCGCTCGGTAGGCCTCGGCGCCGGTCGACTTCGGCGCCCAGGTGGTGATCGGTTCTCCGGCCACACTGGTCTCCGGAAATCGGACCGTGCGGTTGATGACGGTGTCGTAGACCGTGTCGCCGAACACCTCGACCACGCGGGACATCACTTCGCGTGCATGGAGAGTTCGTGAATCGAACATGGTGACGACGATCCCGGCGAGCTCGAGCCGCGGGTTCAGCCGATCGTGCACCTTGTCGACCGTGTCGTTGAGAAGTGCCAGACCACGAAGGCTGAAGAACTCACATTCCATCGGAATGAGCACGGAGTCGGCGCAGGCCAATGCGTTGACCGTCAGTAGACCGAGCGAAGGCTGGCAGTCGATGAGGATGTAGTCGTAGCGTTCGAGCACGGGATACAGCACACGCCCCAGCGTCTGCTCACGCCCGACCTCGGTGACGAGCTGAATCTCGGCCGCCGACAAGTCGATGTTGCTGGGCAGCAGGTCGAGGCCCTCGACGCGAGTCCGCATGAGGACGTCGTCGATGGATACGCGTGGTTCCACGAGGAGGTTGTGCACGGTCAGCTCGAGGTCGTGATGTGCCACTCCGAGACCGGCGGACAATGCGCCTTGGGGGTCGAGATCCACCAACAACACGCGCCGCCCGTAGTCGGCAAGTGAAGCACCCAGATTGATGGTCGACGTCGTCTTCCCCACGCCGCCCTTCTGATTGCACATTGCGATGACCTTGGCAGGGCCGTGCGAGGACAACGGGGCCGGTTCCGGGATTTCCCGTGGAGGACGTCCTGTCGGTCCGAGCTCCGCCTCCGCCGTCGCGGCGAACAGACGGGGTGCTGCGGTACCTGCGTCGGCCATTTCACCCTCCGGTTCCGAGTGCGCTGGGTGGGGTTGCGCTGACTCCGCCGCTGGCGGCTGCGGTGTCATCACGGTCCGATACTCCCCTTGTTGTGTCGTATACAGCAGTTTCTCGAGTACACACAGCTCCGGTGACCTTCACTTCACTCGATCACGGAGCGTTAGCCGAAACGCTACCGCTTCGTGTCCCGAAATCCAGTCCGGACACGCATCTACGCATGTCCACCGCGTCATCGCGCCCGCGGATGGGCGCCCGCCCACACCTCACGAAGCGCACCCACGGTGACGAGGGTATAGATCTGAGTGGTCGTGACCGATGCATGTCCCAGCAATTCTTGGACGACGCGGACGTCCGCACCACCATCGAGCAGGTGCGTGGCAAACGAATGCCGCAGCGTGTGGGGAGAAACTCCCGACTTGATCCCCGCGGATTCTGCTGCCGTCTGCAGCACCTGCCACGCGCTCTGACGCGAGAGCCGGCCGCCGCGCACGTTGAGAAACAGTGCCGGCGTTCCTCTCGACACCAAGCCTGGGCGCCCGCGGACGAGGTACGCGTCCACAGCCTCGAGGGCCGGGCGTCCGACCGGGACAATGCGCTGCTTTCCGCCCTTTCCGTGCAGCACGATCGCACGAGCGTCCATCTCGATGTCGTCGACGTCGAGTCCCACCGCTTCCGAGATGCGTGCGCCGGTCGAGTAGAGCAATTCCAGCAGCGCTCGGTCACGTAAGGCACGCGGACCGTCCGACGATCCCCCTGCGGCGTCGAGGAGTGCGAGGACATCGCTGAGGGGCAATGATTTCGGGAGACGTTGCGACGGGGCCGGTGGGTGGACTTCCCGCGCGACATCCACCGGAACCACGCCCTCGGCCGTCGCAAACCGGTGCACCCCACGAACTGCGATGAGCGCGCGTGCGGCCGAGCTGGCAGCCAGTGGCGGCTTTTCAGCTGCAGCATCGCCCTTTCTGAGCGCAACGACGAAGTCGGCGACGTCCTTTTCCTGCACCCGCACCAGGTCGTCGATTCCCCTCTCCGCCAAGAAGTCGACGTACCGAGTCAGATCTCGCCGATACGAGCTGAGGGTGTTTCGGGCAGCGCCGCGTTCTACCGCCATGTGGTTCAGGAACGAATCAACCTGCCTCAGGATCACCGTTCACGCCCTGGCTTTGCGATCACCGAACCGGCTCGGCCTGTCCTGCCACGGCGCATCCGCCGAGCGCAACGGGATACTCGAAGCCCGCGCTCCCGCCAGCGCCATGATGCCGGAGACCGCCGTGGCGTTAGCGATATCACCTCTCAGTGCCATGGCCAGCGCCTCACCGAAAGGCAACCGGTCGACTTCGAGATCTGCCTCTTCGTGTTCCGGTTCCTCGCGGTCGACCTCGTGCAACCCCTCCGCGAGAAAGATGCGGACCGACTCGTCCGTGAATCCAGGCGAGAGCAACACGTCGACCAGCGTGGACCAGCGGTCCGCGCCGAGGCCGGTTTCCTCGGCCAACTCCCGCGTAGCCGCGGCGTGCGGGTCCTCCCCCGCGACATCGAGCAGGCCGGCCGGAATCTCCCATAGACGCTTGCCGACGGGATGCCGGTACTGATGAATCAGAACCACACGATCCTGATCGTCCACGGCCACCACAGCGACCGCACCGTGATGTTCTACGACTTCCCGTTCCGCGCTCTGCCCGCCGGGCATGGCAACCCGATCGACCCGGAGCGCCACGATCGCGCCGTCGTACACGGTGCGCGAGTCGAGAGTCTCGAAAGCGTGCCGCTCCGGATCGGTCATGGCCTAACCTGCGCTCGTCACCGCGGCGTCGGCGTTGTCGCCGTCGGGTGCTTCCTCACTGTGGACGTCCACAGGAAGGCGCTCCTCCAACTTGTAGTCGAGGGCTGCATCGACGAAAGCTGCGAACAGCGGGTGCGGACGGGTCGGACGGCTCTTCAGCTCGGGGTGCGCCTGCGTCGCAACGAAGAACGGATGCTGATCTGCCGGGTACTCGACGAACTCCACCAAATGGCCGTCAGGAGACGTTCCACTGAAGCGGAGTCCGCTCTTCGCGATCCGATCCCGGTACGAGTTGTTCACCTCGTAGCGATGGCGGTGACGCTCGGACACTTCGTTGCTGCCGTACGCCCGGGCGACGACGGAGCCTTTCTCCAGAGTGGCGGGGTATGCACCGAGGCGCATGGTGCCACCGAGATCGGCTTCACCTGCCACGACGTCTTCCTGGTCGGCCATCGTGGAGATGACCGGATGTGTCGTGTCCGGCTCGAACTCCGCCGAGTTCGCATCGTCGAGGCCTACGCTGCGTGCCGCTTCGATGACGACACACTGCAAACCGAGACACAGCCCCAGTAGCGGAAGCTTTCGATGCCGTGCGTAGCGGATCGCGCCGAGTTTCCCCTCGATTCCACGAATGCCGAATCCACCCGGAATCAGTACGCCGTCGACATCGCCGAGTGCCGCCTGCGCGCCGGCATCCGTCTCGCACTCGTCCGAGGGAACCCACACGATCTCCACCTTGCAGCGGTTGGCGAACCCACCGGCACGCAACGCCTCCGTGACCGACAGATATGCGTCGGGAAGGTCGACGTACTTGCCGACCAGAGCCACGCGCACGGTTTCCCTCGGCTGATGAACACGATCGAGGAGGTCGCCCCAGATCGTCCAGTCGACGTCCCTGAACGGCAGCCCCAACTGGCGCACGACGTACGCGTCGAGACCCTCGCCGTGCAGAACCTTCGGAATGTCGTAGATCGAGGGTGCATCCGGAGTGGAAATGCATGCGTCGACATCGACGTCACACATGAGGGCGATCTTCGCCTTCAGAGACTGCGGCACGTCACGATCGCAACGCAGAATGAGCGCATCGGGCTGGATACCGATGTTGCGCAGTGCCGCCACCGAGTGCTGGGTCGGCTTGGTCTTGAGCTCGCCGG
>JAAZAD010000552.1 GCA_012514505.1 Rhodococcus sp. (in: high G+C Gram-positive bacteria)
ACGACGGCATCGATGTCGTCCCAGCCGACCGCCGCGTCCGTCATGGCGCGATCGATCGCTTCCCGGACAAGTCCGGACATCGACACGTCGTGGCGCTTGGCCACGTAATGCGTCTGGCCGGTGCCGAGGACCGCAGCGTGTTGCTTTCCCGAAGCCGCCATCAGTTACGTCCCTCCATGACCGCCACCAAGTTCTGTTGCAGTACGGCGCCACTGGTTGCATGCGCGAGCGTGCGCTCGGCGCTGCCGTCGAAGATGGCCCGCGCGGCGTAGCCGATTCTTTCGAGGCCTGCCGCGAACATCGGGTTTCCTGTGAGTGGTCCACCGGACGGGTTCACCGTGGTGGTGTCGGGGAGCCCGATCGCCTCGCGGAGAATCAGTTCCTGGTGAGTGAACGGGGCGTGGAGTTCGGCGACGCCGATCCCGCCGACGTCACCGCCCGTCGCCTTGCGGGCTGCGGCGGTTGTCGACGGCGAGACGGTGAGGTCGCGTGCTCCGAAGTTGGGGGAGTCGATGCGGTGCTCGATTCCGGTGATCCAGGCAGGGCGGTCGCTCAGTTCGCGTGCCTTGTCCCCGGATGCGAGCACGATCGCGGCAGCGCCGTCGGTGATGGGAGCGCAGTCGTGTCCGCGCAGCGGGTCAGCGATGTACGGGGAGTTCAGCAACGCTGCGACACTCGCATCTCCCGATACCTGCGAGTTCGGATTCGATTGTGCGGCAGCCCTGCTCCTGACGGCTACCGCGGCCATGTCCTCGGCCGTCCACTTTCCCGAATCCAATCCGAGGCGTGCCTGGAGGCCGGCAATGGAAACGGAGTCGAGGCCGAGTGGTGCAACCAGGTAAGGGTCGAGCTGCATGGACAACACCTTGCGCAGGTTGCCCGCCGACGACTTGCCGAAGCCGTAGACGAGGGCCGTCTCCACCTCGCCGGTCATGATCTTGACCCACGCTTCGTACAGGGCCCACGCCGCATCCATCTCGACGTGCGACTCGTTGATGGGCGGCACCGCGCCGATCGCATCGACGGCCGAGATGAACGAGAATGCCCGGCCCGCAAGGTAGTCGGACGAACCCGAACACCAGAAGTCGATGTCGGACTTCGTGATTCCCAGTTTGTCGTAGAGATCCTGGAAGCACGGAACCAGCATCTCGACGCCGTTCGTCGTCCCCGTGGTCTCCCGGACGTGGGGCGCGTGCGCGAACCCGACGACTGCTATTTCTGTCATTGCCGCCTCACAGATGATGCTTGTAGGTGTCGTACTCCGCGTCGGGTTCCCCTGTCGGACGGAAGTACTCGATGTTCTGCAGGGTGTAGTCCCACTCCGATTCGGGGCGCCACTTCGCCTCGACGCGCATTCCCATGCGCACCTCGTCGGCATCGCACTCGAGAATCAGGTGGAGAAACGGGATGTCGGCGCCGTCGAGCAGCACGTAAGCGGCGACGTACGGAGGTTTGATCTTCTGCCCCATGAACGGAACGTTCACGATGCAGAACGTCGTCACGATGCCCTTGTCCGGCAGTTCGACCTGATCGCGAGTGGGAATGCCGTCCGTCGGATTGGCTCCGCGCGGGGGGATGTACACCTTCCCGCCGGGGCCAGTCCGTCCGCCGATGAGCTTGCCCTCGGCAAGTCCGCGAAGGAAGTAACTTTCCTCGGCCGACGCGGAATGCATGTAATCGAGGGCGACGGGGGTCACCAGCATCGACACCGGTTCCTCGGTGGACGGCGGGTCCTGCGGAGCCGTCGACGTCTCGCCCGGCTCGAAGTATTCGATGTCCTGGATTCGTCCGGCACGCTGCTCCGACCAATGCGCGCGGACACGCATTCCGGTGCTCACCGCGTCGGGCCCTTCGGCATCGACTACGTGTAGCAGTGACGTGTCCGCACCGTCGAGCCGAATCAACGCCCATGCGAAGGGTCGGGTGAGCGGCTGCCCGGCAATCGGTTTGGGCATCCAAGACCAGCTCATCACGGTGCCCACGTCGGATACGGGCGTGAAATCGGTGACCGGCTCCGCTGTGTTCGGATCGTATTCCGGCGGCGGAACGTACACCCTGCCGTCGGAGCCGCGTGCGCCGATCACCTTGCCGTCACGCAGCGCGGTGAGGAACGCGCCGATGGTGGGGCCGACGGACCGGGTGTAGTCGAATTGCAGATTCAGCGGTGCGCTCAACGGCTTGTCCGTCACGGCACTCTTTCCCAGGATCACAACTTCGAGTAGAACAGGTTCTAGTGAATGTGGCAAGGGTCACCCCTTGCCCTCTGTCGTGTACTCGGAGGTGCGTCATGAAGCTCGGATTGCAGTTGGGCTACTGGGCTGCGGGGCCTCCGACCAACGTCCCGGACTTGCTCGACGCGGCGGAGGACGTCGGCTTCGATGCGGTATTCGCCGCAGAATCGTGGGGATCGGATGCCTTCACGCCACTGGCATGGTGGGGATCGAGAACCGAGCGAATGAAGCTGGGGACATCCGTGGTTCAGCTGTCGGCGCGGACCCCGACGAGTTGCGCAATGCACGCGCTCACCCTGGACCACGTCAGCGGCGGCCGGGCGATTCTCGGACTGGGCGTGTCCGGGCCGCAGGTGGTCGAAGGGTGGTACGGCCAGCCGTTCGGGAAACCGTTGGCACGCACCCGTGAATACGTGTCGGTAGTGCGGAAGGTACTCGCGAGGCAGGAACCTGTCACGGGCGACGGCCCGCACTACCCGTTGCCGTATTCGGGGGAGGGGAGCACGGGACTGGGGAAGCCTCTCAAGCCCATAACGCATCCGCTGCGCTCGGACCTGCCGATCTGGTTGGGTGCCGAAGGGCCGAAGAATGTTGCGCTGACCGCCGAGATCGCGGACGGCTGGTTGGCCATCTACTACTCACCCAAGCTCGCACCCATGTACAACGAATGGCTGGACGAGGGCTTCGCCCGACCGGGTGCGCGCCGTACCCGTGAGGATTTCGAAATCGCCGCGACCTGCCAGGTGATCATCACCGATGATCGTGCCGGAACCATCGCATCGTTGAAGCCGACCACCGCGTTGTACGTCGGCGGCATGGGCGCACCGGAGCTCAATTTCCACGCACAGGTGTACACCCGAATGGGCTACGGCGACGCGGTCGAGGAGATCGGAAGACTCTTCCGGTCGGGCCGCAAAGCCGAAGCTGCCGCCGCGGTCCCCGACGACATGGTCACCGACACCATGATCATCGGCGACGTCGACGAGGTGCGCGCCGGCGTTGCGCGCTGGGAAGAAGCGGGCGTGACCATGCTCCTGCTCTCGTGCCGAGACGGCGCCCACGTCCGCGAACTTGCCGCCGCTCTCCTCTGAGATCCCGTCTTATCCGGACGAATGGAACATCCGTCCGATCTGACGGGACGGATGTTCCGTTCGTGCGCGGAAGTTATCCACAATGCGCGAAGGAGCGCTGGTGGGCCACTATCCGGAGTGTCATCATCGGCGGATGAGACGGGGATTGTGGGCCGACGACGCCAGGCTTCTCGACCTGTCAGGCGTCGACGACGTCGTACGAGGCGCTCACCTCGAACGGCTCGGGATGTCCGGTCGACGATTGCGCATCGGTGCGGAGCAGGCGGTCCGTGGCAGCGACTATTGCCCGGTGTAGTGCTCCTCCGGAACGGCACACCATCGCATAAGCAGCGTGTTCGAGGCGCGCTCGTTTTCAGCGGGAAACGAGCAATGGTCACGGGACGCGCTGCGCTCCGGCTATACGGTTACGGCAACTGGTCGGGTGCCGTTCACGTACTCGTCGATGCCGATCGCCGGGTTCAGTCGACTGGTTTCGTCTTGGTCGAACGGACGACGCGCATGCCCGAATCGGAGAAACGTCTCGGGGTTCAGTGCGCGCCATTGGTGCGCGCACTCCTCGACGCCGCCCGACGAAGCGCGACCATGGACGAAGCGCGCGGTCTCATCGCGGAGGTCATTCAGCGGGGAGCTGTCACCGTGGCCGAGCTGGTGTGGGAGCTCGATGCCGGCAGCCCGAGAGGTTCGGCGTTGGTACGAAGGGTGTTGCGCGAGATGTCTGCCAATGTGCATTCGGTGGCGGAGGTCCACTCGCGGCGGCTGTGGCAGCAGAGCGGGTTGCCGACGATGCTCTTCAACCACAAGATCGCCGACCGAAGCGGGAACTTCATCGCCATGCTCGACGGCTGGATCGACGAGGTGGCCTTTGCCTGGGACATCGATTCGCTCGACTGGCACCTCGCGCCTGTGCAGTACAAGCGAACGGTCGAACGTCGCACCAGGATGCAGAATCACGGGATCATCGTGCTTCCGACCCTGCCCAGTGCCGTCCGCGACGAACCTGCTCGGGTGATCGCTGATCTGCGAGCGCACTACGCGCTGGCAGTGTCGCGACCAAGGCCGAGGGTCCACCTCATGACTTAGGTCGACCGATGGAGCATTCGTCCCGTCAGATTGCACGGATGTTCCATCCGTGCGGGGGCTACTTGCCCTGAAAGTGGGGGGTGCGCTTTTCGGCGAAGGCGCGGGGGCCTTCCTTGGCGTCGGCGCTCTTGAACACCTCGGTGCCCAGGCGAGCGTCGATCTGAAAGGCCTCTTCCTCGGGCATTCCCTCGGTGCTGCGGATGGTTTCGAGGATGGCCTGCACGGCCAATGGGCCGTTGGCAGCGATGAGGTCTGCCAGTTCGAGTGCCTTGTCGAGGGCCGTGCCGTCGGGAACCACGTGGCCGATGAGGCCGATGTCTTTCGCTTCGGGTGCCAGGATGTGGCGGCCGGTGAGGAGGATGTCTGCGGCGACCGTGTACGCAATCTGCCGGACCAGACGTACCGCGGAGCCGCCGAGCGGGAAGAGGCTCCACTTTGCCTCGGACACTCCGAACTTCGCGCTTTCGCCCGCAACGCGTATGTCGGTGCCCTGCAGAATCTCTGTGCCCCCGGCGATCGCGGGCCCTTCTACTGCTGCGATGAGGGGTTTGGTGAGACGCCGGCCCTTCAGGAGGGCCTCGATTTTCGACAGGTCCCAGCCGCCGCCGGAGAAGGAGTCACCGGGGTGCGAAGTGGTCATTGCCTTGAGGTCGGCGCCCGCGCAGAAGGCGCCGCCCGCGCCCGTCAGGATGGCGACGCGAATATCCGGGTCCGAATCCACGCGGTCCCATGCTTCGCGCATGATCGACATCATCTCGCCCGACAGGGCGTTGCGCGCCTCGGGGCGGTTCATCGTGACGATGAGAACGTGCCCGCGCTTCTCCACGAGGCAATGTGCAGACTTTTCCGAAATTTCCGAGTTGTCGGCGGTGATGGAGGACACTGCTACTCCCGAAGTTTGTGTGAGCTGGCTCTCGAGTTGGGTCTTGCCAGAAACGGTAACACGTTCTACTTTGAAGACGTGGCCCTTAATATCGCAGACTTCGTCGAGCACTCCATCGACCTCAATCCCGACCGCATCGCGCTCCTGGACAAGGATCGTGAAGTGACCTACGCGCAGTTCGAGGAGCGGGCCAACAGGCTTGCCAGTTACCTGCGTGACAGTGGTGTGAAGCCGGGTGACAAGGTCGGCATCTACTGCCGGAACACCATCGAGGCCATCGAGGCCATGGTGGCGGTCTTCAAGGCCCGAGCGGTGATGGTGAACGTCAACTATCGGTACGTCGAGAACGAGTTGCAGTACATCTTCGAAAATTCGGACATGTCGGCGCTCGTTGTCGAACGTCGGTACTCCGACAAGGTGGCGGGCGTCGTGCCCAACACGCCGCTCGTCCACACGGTCGTCGTGGTGGAGGACGGAACAGACCTCGACTACTCCGCCTTCGACGGCACCTCGTACGAGGACGCCCTGTCCAAGGGTTCGCCGGAGCGCAACTTCGGCGAGCGCAGCGCCGACGACCTCTTCATGCTGTACACCGGCGGCACCACTGGGAAGCCCAAGGGCGTCATGTGGCGCCACGAGGACTGGTGGCGCGTCCTCGGTGGTGGCACGAACTTCGTCACCGGTGAGCTCGTCGAGGACGAGTGGGCACTGGCGAAGCTCGGCGCGGAGAACCCGGCAATGGTGCGATTCCCGATCCCGCCGATGATTCACGGCGGCGCGCAGGCCGCCGTATTCCACAGCCTGTTCGGCGGCGGCACCCTGGTGATGCACCCGGAGTTCGACGGCCACGAGGTGTGGCAGGTCATCGACCGTCACAAGGTCAACCTCATCTTCATCACCGGCGACGCGATGGCCCGGCCCATGCTCGATGCTCTCGTCGAGGGCAACCCGAAGACCGGTGAGCCTTACGACCTTTCGACGCTGTACGTGATGGCGAGCAGTGCCGCGCTGTTCTCGCCCGCATTGAAGGAACAGTTCCTCGAGCTGCTCCCGAATCGGATGATCACCGATTCCATCGGTTCGTCGGAAACCGGATTCGGGGGCCTGAGCACCGTCGCTAAGGGCTTCGCGCACACGGGTGGCCCTCGCGTGAAGATCGATGCGTCCACCGTGGTTCTCGACGACGAGGGGAACCAGGTGGAGCCCGGGTCGGGCAAGGTGGGCATGCTCGCCCGCAGCGGCAACATTCCCCTCGGCTACTACAAGGACGAGGCCAAGACGGCCGAGACGTTCAAGGTCATCGGAGGCGTCCGCTACGCCATCCCGGGTGACTACGCGACCGTGGAAGAAGACGGCACTGTCACGATGCTCGGCCGTGGTTCGGTGTCGATCAACAGTGGCGGCGAGAAGATCTACCCGGAAGAGGTCGAGGGTGCGATCAAGGCACATCCCGATGTCTTCGACGTTCTCGTCGTCGGCGTACCGGACGAACGGTTCGGGCAGAGTGTTGCAGCGGTGATCGCTCCTCGTGGTTCGGCACGCCCGAGTGTCGAGGACATCGCCGAAGCCGCTCGGAAGGAGATCGCGAGCTACAAGGTGCCGCGCAGTATCTGGTTCGTGGACGAGATCAAGCGCTCACCGGCCGGTAAGCCGGACTACCGTTGGGCACAGGAACTTACGCAGAACCGTGCCGCCGACAGTGCGGGCAAGTCGGCGGCGATCGAGACCAAGGGCGCATGATGCGTACGGACCTCAGTGACAAGTTCGGGATCGAGTACCCGATCTTCGCGTTCACTCCTTCGGAGCACGTAGCGGCTGCGGTCAGTCGCGCAGGCGGTCTCGGCGTGCTGGGTTGCGTGCGATTCAATGATCCGGAGGAGCTCGAAGCTGCTCTCACCTGGATGGACGAGAATACCGACGGCAAGCCGTACGGCGTCGACATCGTGATGCCCGCGAAGGTACCGACCGAGGGTGCGCCGACGGATCTCGAGTCGTTGATTCCGGCCGAGCACCGCGCCTTCGTGGATCGCACTCTGTCGGAGCTCGGTGTTCCACCGCTGGACACCGGTATCGAACACGCCACCGGTGTTCTCGGGTGGTTGCATTCGGTGGCGCGCTCGCACGTGGACGTCGCCCTGAATCACCGCATCGCGCTCATCGCCAACGCACTCGGATCACCTCCGAAGGACGTGATCGATCAGGCGCACGAGAAGGACGTTCCCGTCGCCGCATTGGCCGGCGCCGTCGAACATGCGCGGCGTCACGTCGCGAACGGTGTGGACGTCGTCATCGCGCAGGGTTACGAAGCCGGCGGTCATACCGGCGAGATCGCATCGATGGTCCTCGTCCCGGAAATCGTGGACGCGGTGGGCGATTCGGCCGGCGTGCTCGCTGCTGGTGGCGTGGGCAGTGGACGGCAGATCGCCGCGGCTCTCGCCCTCGGTGCGTCCGGTGTGTGGATGGGCTCGTATTGGCTGACGGCCGCGGAGTACAAACTCGGCAGTGCGTCCGGCGAGGGCCCGTCCGCAATTCAACGGGCACTGTTGTCGGCAACCTCGTCGGACACCGTGCGTACCCGCATCTTCTCGGGCAAGCCCGCGCGGCTCCTCAAGACCAAATGGACAGACGCGTGGGACAAGCCGGACGCACCGGACCCGCTGCCGATGCCGTTGCAGAACCTGCTCGTAAGCGACGCTCATCAGCGCATCGTGGCATCGGAGGATCCCGAGGTGGTCGCGATGCCCGTGGGTCAGATCGTGGGGCGGATGAACGACATCAGACCTGTGGCAGATCTGATGGCCGACCTCGTGAACGGTTATGACGCTTCGCTCAACCGATTGAACTCACTGTCCTGAATCGACCGTAGGAGCCTGCCGTGCCTGGATACGATCCGTTCGATTCAGGGTTCCTGGCCGATCCCTACCCGGTGTACCGGCATTTGCGTGAGAACGACCCGGTGCACCGCTGCACCGGTGGTGAAGTGCCGCCGTTCTGGGCGTTGTCGCGGTTCGACCACGTGTGGGACGCGGTGCGAGACACCGAAACCTTTTCGTCGGCGCAGGGTCTGACGTTCGTTCCGGACGAGATCGGGAAACTCGGGCTGGCCCCGACGATCGTGATGCTCGATCCGCCGAGACACGGTCAGCTCCGGGGGCTCATCGGCAAGGGTTTCACTCCTCGCCGGATCGCAGCCCTGGAAGACACGGTCCGACGGTTCGTGAATCAGCGACTCGACCTTTTGGAGACGAAGAAGCGAGACGGCGAAGAGATCGATCTCCATCGTGATTTCTCTTCCCCGATCCCGACGTTCACTCTGGCAGAACTGCTGGGTGTGCCCGAATCCGACCGGTGGCGATTCGACCCGTGGGTGGAGGCGCTGACCGCTCTGCAGAACAGCGGCTTCGATGTGGCACGGATGTCGGCGCCCGATGCGGTGGCCGAGATGTTCGGCTATTTCTCGGATCTCATCACGAAGAGGCGTGAAGACCCGACCGACGATCTGATCGGAACTCTCGTTCGTGTCGAATCCGACGGTGAACTCCTCACGGACTGGGAGATTCTGGGTTTCTGTTTCGTGATGGTCGCCGGCGGAAACGACACCACGGGCAACCTCATCACGCACACGGTCATGGTCCTCGACGGTGACCACGCGCAACGTGAACAGCTGCTCGCCGACGCGGATCTCATTCCGACGGCACTCATGGAGGTTCTGCGGCTCGAGGGATCGGTGCAGGGTCTGGCACGTACCGTCACCCGTGATGTCGAGATCGACGGCGTCGCCATCCCAGAGGGGGACAAGGTGATGATGCTGTACGGATCGGCCAATCGCGACGACCGTGAATTCGGCGAAACAGCAGAACAACTCGACATCACTCGGCAGATCCCCCGTCACATCGGCTTCTCGAGCGGCCCCCACTTCTGCATCGGATCGCACCTGGCGAAGCTGCAGTCACGCGTGGCGATCGAGGAGCTGTATCGGCGATTCCCCGCCGCAGGTGTGGACGTCGAACGTGGTGAACGTATCCGATCGTCGTTCACGCGCGGATGGGTCAGCCTGCCCGCCGTTCTGTGATCAGGAACGGAGCGTCGTCGTCTCCAGCAGACAAAACTGCGTCTCGCCGCGGTCGCACACCCACACCGGGTCCGAACAATCCACACCCTCCGAACTCAATGTGCGGGTGACGATTTTGAACGTGGCGGTGCGCGGGAGTTCGTCCGCGATGCGAATGAAGGTGGGCCGTTGTTTCGGACCCAGATCCTGCTGCGCGCACAGGAATCGGGTGAACTCGGCCGGATCGAAATCGGCGGCAGTACTACCGTTCGACATCACGACTGCTGCCATCACGAGATCGCCGACGTCCCCGTCCGGAACTCCGTACACCGATACCTGGGCGAACTCTGGGTATCGCAGGAGGATGTGTTCGATCGGCGCTGTGCCGAGGTTTTCCCCGTCCACCCGCAACCAGCCGGAACTACGACCGGCGAAGTACACGAATCCGTCGGCGTCGCAGAACCCGAGATCGCCACTCCAATACATCCCGCCGCGCATACGCTCGGAGTCGGCGTCCGCATCGCCGTAATATCCGGCGAAGGCGCCGGCCCCCGAAACGTTGACGAGCTCTCCGGTCGCGTCGTCGGCGTTGGTGATGCGCCCGGCGGAGTCGAACTCCGCAACGGGACACACCTCGCCCGTCTGCGGATTCAGCACACGCACCGACTCCGGCAGCGCCCCCAGCGATCCCACCGGTTTCCCTGGGGTCGACGAAATTGCGATACCGCCTTCACTGGACCCGAACGCCTCGACGACCCGAGTGTCGAATCGTCTGGAGAACTCGGCGACCACCTTCGTCGAACCCTCGTTGCCGTACATGAGACGCAGGGTGTTGTCTGCGTCGTCGGGCTTCTCCGGTGTGGCGAGCACATATGACAACGGCTTGCCCACGTAGTTCGCATACGTGACCCCGTACTTGCGGACGTCCGGCAGGAATTCGGAGGCGGAGAACTTTCGTCGCAAGGCGATCGAGCTGCCCGCGGACAGTGCCACACCCCATCCGGCCATCATCGCGTTGGAGTGGAACATCGGCATCGACAGGTAGACGACATCGGCCGGCGTCAGGCCGAAGCGCTGCGCCAACATCGCACCAGGGCCGGTGATCTTCTCGTGTGTACACCGAACCGCCTTCGGGTTCCCGCTCGTGCCCGAAGTGAAGATGAGCATGAACAGATCGTCCGGACTCGGGGTTGCGGGCGTGAATCGCTGCGGATGGTGCTGCGCGAGCATCTGTTGCCACTCGTCGGAGTCGACGTCGATCACTCGGACTCCGATGTCGAGCTGATCGAGAAGATCGCTGCAACGCCCTTCGGTGAACACGACCTGGCAGTCCGCCAAGCCGATGTCGCGAGCCAATGCGTCGCCGCGCCGCGTGGTGTTGAGGCCGACGATCACAGAACCGGACAGTGCGGCCGCGCCTGCGAGCAGCGAGAATTCGGGAACGTTGTCCATCAGCACACCGAAATGCCGGGGCACAGACGGGTCGAGGAGCGCGTTCAAGGCGGCCGCCCGCCGGCTGCTTGCCTGCACGTGCTGAGCCCACGAGATCGCGCGGTCCTCGAAGTGCAGACCCTGCTCGTCGTTGTCGCGGAGGGAAAGTAGGAGTTCGGTGACTGTGGTCGGCATGTCGATCCGATCAGGCCGGAACGGACGCGAGTAGCGCGCCGAGGCGTCGGAGCTGGTGCGTTGCCGATCCGAACCCGAACTCGTGTGCCTTGGCGGCCAGGAAGTAGCGGTGCACCGGGTGGTCCTCGTCCAACCCCACACCGCCGTGCACGTGGACGACTGCGTGCGCCACCCGATGCCCTGCGTCCGATGCCCAGAACTTGGCGGTCTCGACACTGCCCTCGGACACCTGGTTTTCGCTCAGTTGCCAGGCGGCCTGCCACAGCGTCAGACGTACACCCTTGACGTCGATGTAGGCGTCCGCCAACCGCTGGGCAACTGCTTGGAACGATCCGATGGGCCGACCGAACTGGACTCGTTCACGGGCGTACTCGGCGGTGAGTTCGAGTGCGCGACTGAGCACGCCGAATTGGAAGGCGCACGAGCCGAGTGTGCCGCGGTCGAGGATCCATTGCACGATCTCGGCGCCCTGCTCTGCGGTGCCCAGCATGCGATCGGCATTCAGATGCACCTCGTGCAACGCCAATTCGCCGACACTGGCGCAGTCGACGGTGTGCTGTCGGGTGACGGTGACACCGTCGTCGTCCGGGCGGACGAGGAACACGGCCACTCCGTCTGCGGTGGTGGCGGGAACGAGGAACAGGTCGGCGACCGGCGCCGCGTCCACGACGATTTTGGTGCCGCTCAGGGTCCAGTCATCGCCCGCGGTGCGGGCGGTGGCGACCGGAGTGGCCGGGTCGTCGCCCACTTCCTCGTAGAGGGCCACGGTGAGTACCTTCTCGCCTTTGGCTGCTGCCGGTCCCCACTCGGCGATCTGCTGTGCGGTACCGAATTCGGCGACGGCCCCCGTCGCCATGACGATGGAGGACAGGTAGGGGACGGGGGCAAGTGCGCGTCCGAGCTCGATGAGTATCGAGCACTGCTCCAGCACACCGAAACCATCACCGCCGACAGCTTCCGGAAGGGCAGCGCTCAAAACGCCCGCCCCCACGAGCGTCGCCCACAGCGCCGTGTCGAATCTGTCCTCGGCCGCAGCGAGCTCGCGGAGCCGTTCGTTGGTGACGAGGTCGTCGAGAATGCCGCGGGTCAGCCCGGCCAGATCGTGTTGGGCTTCGGTGAGTGTGAAATCCATGGTCCGTGTCGTCTCCTCGGTCATCTCTTGGCCGGTGGCAGGCCGAGTGCCGTCATGCCGATGATGTCGCGCTGCACCTCGTTGGTGCCGCCTCCGAAGGTGAGGATGAGCGCGGAGCGGTGCATGCGTTCGATACGCCCACGCAGCAGTGCGCCGCGCGAGCCCTGACGAAGCGTGGCCGAAGGCCCGAGGGTTTCCATCAGGAGCCGATACGCCTCGGTGGCGAACTCCGTGCCGAACACCTTGTTCGCCGACGCAGCCTCGGGTCCGGGCGTTTCGGTGGCGTTGGCGATTTCCCAGTTCATCAACTTCAGATACTCGGCCTTGGCGTGGACACGCGCCAGGTTGATCTGCACCCATTCCTGATCGATCACGCGCCGCCCGTCGGGCAGCTTCGTGTTCTGCGCCCACTCGCGGACCTCGCGCTGTGCAGAGAGAATCGGACCGGCCGACGTCAACGCCACCCTCTCGTGGTTGAGCTGATTGGTGATGAGTGCCCAACCGCCGTGTTCGGGTCCGACGAGTGCGGACGTCGGTACCCGGACGTCCTGGTAGTAAGTGGCGCTCGTATCCGGACCGGCCATGGTGTGCACCGGGGTGTACGAGAATCCCTCGGCCGTGGTGGGGACGATCAGCATGCTGATGCCCTTGTGCTTCTTGGCTTCGGGGTCGGTCCGGCAGGCGAGCCACACGTAATCGGCGTAGGCGATGAGGCTCGTCCACATCTTCTGTCCGTTGATCACGTACTCGTCGCCGTCCTTGACGGCAGTGGTGCGTAGCGACGCCAGGTCGGTACCGGCTTCGGGCTCGGAGTACCCGATCGAGAAGTGGAGCTCGCCGGCGGAGATCTTCGGTAGAAAGAACGACTTCTGCTCATCGGTGCCGAAGTGCATGATCGTCGGCGCTACCGAGTTGATCGTCAGGAATGGCACCGGGGCGCCGGCGATGGCGGCCTCGTCGGTGAAGATCAGCTGCTCCATCGCGGACCGTTGTTGCCCGCCGAATTCCGTGGGCCATCCGAGAGTCAACCAGCCGTCCTTGCCCATCTGAGCAACCACGTCCCGGTACACCGTGCCCGAACCGTATTCGCCGGTGGTGGACGCAAGTGCCTCGCGCCGCTCCGGCGTCAGCAGTTGTTCGAAGTACGCCCGCAGCTCCATGCGTAACTCTTGCTGCTCCGGCGTATAGGTGATGTGCACGAAAAAGCACCTCTTCGGTCGGTGGTGCCCGAATCATTGCACAGGACTGAAACAGGTTCTAGTGTTGTGGCAGGAATGGTGTGCGTCACAGCTCGATCGCACCCGTCTGCCCCTCTTGAATCAATGCGAAGTGAGGTAAGTCGATGGAGGTCAAGGTTGATCTCGATATGTGCGAGGCGAACGGAGTCTGTGTTGGTATCGCCCCCGATATCTTCGACCTGGATGACGACGAGGTGTTGCACATCGCGTCAGGTGTAGTCCCGGCGGATCGTGAGGCCGACGTGCGATCTGCGATCTCTCAGTGCCCGCGGGCGGCGCTGTCCGAGCATCCGTGACGGATCGCCCACCCCATTGCTCAATTCTGTAACACGTTCTACTGTTGCGGGCGTCTGAGGAGAAGGCAGGAGAACGTATTCCATGAGTTCAGTGAACGACCAGCACGCAGTCAACAATCGCGACGTCGGACTCGAAGGCAAGGTTGCCGTCGTGACCGGCGCAGGCTCCGGCCTGGGTAAGTACGAGGCACTCGAACTCGCGCGAGCAGGCGCATCCGTCGTCGTCAACGATCTTTCGGCGAACGACACAGCGCTGGCAACGCTCGACGAGCTGCGCGGTTTGGGTGTCGGCGCGGAATTCGTCGCCGGAGACATCGGCGAACGCGCCACGGCCGACGCACTGCTCGACACTGCCGTGAAGAAGTTCGGCAGCCTCGACATCGTGGTCAACAATGCGGGCATCACCCGCGACCGCATGCTCTTCAACATGTCGGACGACGATTGGGACCTCGTTCTCAAGGTTCACCTGCGTGGGCACTTCCTGCTGTGCCGTAATGCCGCGTCGTACTGGCGCGCGAAGTCGAAGGAAGCCGGCGAGCCGGTGTACGGCAGGCTCGTCAACACTTCGTCCGAAGCCGGCCTCTTGGGGCCCGAAGGGCAGGCCAACTACGGTGCGGCGAAGGCGGGCATCACCTCGTTGACGCTGTCTGCAGCGCGGGGTCTGTCCCGGTACGGCGTACGCGCCAATGCGATCTGCCCCCGTGCGCGCACGTCGATGACCGAAAACGTCTTCGGAGAAGCACCGGCGGAGGGAATCGACCCACTGTCGCCCGACCATGTCGCGGCCCTCGTTTCCTACCTCGCGTCGCCTGCGGCCGAGTCCGTGAACGGGCAGGTGTTCATCGTGTACGGGCCGATGGTGGCGCTCATGGCGGCGCCGGTCGTGGAACAGCGGTTCGATTCCACGGAAGGGCAGTGGTCCGCCAAGACTCTTGCCGCCGAGTTGGGCGACTACTTCGACGATCGTGATCCGGCGCTGATGTTCTCGGCATCTGCAGCGGTCAAATCGCTGGGCTGAGCTACCTGGCTGCTTTCGATTCCGGGGTCACGCGCTACGATTTCTCGGTCGTTCGATGCAACGACGTCGTGGTTACTTGGTACAAATACTGGGGCTACGCTGCGGTCGGTTCCCTCTTGGGACCCGGCCGTGCGGCGTAGATGGGGTCTCGAGAGAAGTAGATCGTGTTCTAGTTTTGGCGCGAGCGGGGAGGGCGGAGCAGTCGTGACCGATTCGATCCAGGTGCGGCCAGGAAGTCTTGGGCGACTCGAGCTCCGGACGGTATTCTGTCTGAATTGTGGACACTGCGTTCGAGACTGAAACATATTGGTAATCAACATGTTTCGGTGAGTTTTCCTTCTCGCGTCTCGTGTTGCCATCACTGCGTCAGTTGGGTGAATTCAGGCACCCGAAAGACTGGATTGTCCGTGTCGATACGGGTAGCGTGTGCCCGGAACGATTAGTGATCCAGGCCACCTTTGACAGGTGAACATGTTCTAATTAATATGACTCGAGTCACAGGCCGTTCTGGGGGACTGGACATGAAACTTCGGACGGCTCTGCGTCTGAGCGTGAATGAGGAGGATGGATGGTAGACCTCCTCGAGGTGCCGTTGCGTGCCGTAGGTGGCTTCTTCTCGATGTCCGGAGAGACGCTGCGCGCAGTGTTCTCCCGGCCGTTTCAGCGCCGCGAATTCGTCGACCAGGCCTGGTTCGTTGCCCGAGTGTCGATGTTGCCCACCGTGCTGGTGGCCATCCCCTTCACCGTTCTGGTGAGCTTCACGATCAATATTCTTCTTCGCGAGATCGGTGCGGCCGACCTCAGTGGTGCGGGCGCGGCGCTCGGTACCGTCACCCAGGTCGGACCGATCGTCACCGTGCTCATCGTTGCCGGCGCCGGTGCGACCGCGATCTGCGCAGATCTTTCCGCGCGAACCATTCGCGAGGAGATCGACGCCATGCGAGTGCTGGGTATCAACCCCATTCACCGGCTCGTCGTCCCTCGTGTCCTTGCATCGACATTCGTCGCTCTACTGCTCAACGGCCTCGTCTGCACCATCGGCATCTTCGGCGGCTTCATGTTCTCGGTGTTCGTTCAGGATGTGAATCCCGGCGCGTTCGTCAACGGAATCACCCTGCTCACCGGATTCGGGGAGTTGATGATCTCGGAGCTCAAGGCCGGCCTGTTCGGAATGATCGCGGGCCTCGTCGCTGCGTACCTGGGATTGAATGTGCGCGGCGGCGCGAAGAGTGTCGGCGACGCCGTCAACCAAACAGTGGTGTTCGCATTCATGGCCCTGTTCGTGGTCAACGTTCTCGTCACAGCTGTCGGCATCAAGCTGACCGGAGGGTGATCGACATGGTGGTGAACACGTGGCACTAGCAGCCGCCGGGCGCTTTCCGCGCACACGACGACGCTTCAACAACGCGTCACGGTCGATCGACCGTGTCGGCGAACAGGCATTGTTCTTTGCGCGGGCAATCGGGCATGCGCCACGCGCGTTGATGCACTATCCGCGCGAGACGCTACGGCTGATCGCGGAGATCAGCATGGGCACCGGCGCACTCGCCGTCATCGGTGGCACCGTCGTCATCGTCGGATTCCTGACGCTGTTCACCGGCGGCACCATCGCCGTTCAGGGATACAGCTCGTTGGGCAACATCGGTGTCGAGGCACTCACCGGCTTCTTCGCCGCCTTCATCAACGTCCGTATCGCCGCACCCGTCATCGCGGGAATCGGACTGGCCGCCACCATCGGCGCAGGCTCGACCGCCCAACTGGGCGCGATGCGAGTGTCCGAGGAGATCGACGCACTCGAGGTCATGGCGGTCCCATCCGTGCCGTACCTCGTCAGCACCCGTGTCATGGCCGGGATGATCGCGATCGTTCCGCTCTATTCGCTCGCCGTGATCGCCTCGTTCATCGCCAGCCGGTTCGCCACGGTCGTTCTCTACAACCAGTCGGGTGGTGTGTACGACCACTACTTCTCGACCTTCTTGATACCCACGGATATCTTGTGGTCGTTTGCGCAGGCCATAGTCATGGCGATCGCAATCATGCTGATCCACACCTACTACGGCTTCACCGCTTCCGGTGGTCCGGTCGGCGTCGGTGTCGCAGTGGGCAACGCGGTGCGCTCGTCCCTGATCGCCGTCGTGACCGTCACCCTGCTCATCTCCCTCGCCGTTTACGGCGGGGCCGGCAGCTTCAACCTCTCGGGATAGGGGCGCGGCGATGACCGATTCGAGTTGGAAGAAGAAGCTGGCCGCACTGGTCCTGGTGGGCAGTCTCGTTGCGCTGGTGGCGGTGTCACTGATCATGTTCTCGGGCGGATTCACCAAATCCGTCCCGGTCACCGTGACGTCCGACCGGGCTGGACTCGTGATGGAACCCGACGCCGACGTGAAGCTCCTCGGAGTAGACGTGGGCAAAGTCGGTTCCATCGAGCACAGCGAGTCGGGTGCCGTGCTGAATCTC
>JAAZAD010000553.1 GCA_012514505.1 Rhodococcus sp. (in: high G+C Gram-positive bacteria)
CCCGCGACAAGCAGGCGTGGAAGTGGACGATGATGATCAACCAGCCCCCGTGGATCACCGACGCGATGATCGAATCGGCGAAGTCCGTTGTGGCCGCGAAGCGGAATCCGGTGGCGTTGCCGAAGTTGTACTCGATGAAGTGGACCGAGGGAAGGTGCGTGCAGCTCCTGCATATCGGATCGTACGACGATGAAGGACCGACCCTCGAAACGCTCCATCATCATGTGATTCCCGAGCGGGGCCTGGTTTTCAACGGTAGACACCACGAAATCTATCTGAGTGATCCACGGCGGGTCGCGCAGGAGAAGCTGAAAACGGTTCTTCGTCAGCCGGTTACCAGCGCATGACTGTCACGAGCGCGGGTCTGCTGCTGTATCGCATCGACGACACAGGTCTTCTGGAAGTGTGGCTCGTGCATCCGGGTGGGCCTTATTGGGCCGGCAAGGACGACGCCGCGTGGTCGGTACCCAAAGGTGAGTACGGCGACGAGGAGGAACCGCGCGACGTCGCCCAGCGTGAGTTCGAGGAAGAGTGTGGATTCGCTGCGCCCGACGTGCCGTTGACTCTGCTCGGCCGCTACAAGCAGCCGTCGGGCAAGATCGTGAGCGTCTACACCGGCGAGACCACGACCGACCTGCAATTCGTCTCCAGCAACATATTCGACCTCGAATGGCCCCCGAAATCGGGAACTGTTCGGCAGTTCCCGGAGGTCGACGCCGCGCAATGGTGGTCGCTGCCCGAGGCCGAGGTCAAGCTCCACAAAGGACAGCGCCCGATCCTCGAGGGTCTGCGGACACACCTCGACAATATCGGCAGTCGCTACCGCCTCGGGTGAGGCGCTCAGACTCGTCGATGGGGCGAGGTCCGAGTCCGCACTTCTCTCATCGATGCGCACCACACCCGACGAAAGAAGCGCAGCGAACTACGGTCCGGGCGGTGCCTCAACCCCGGAGAGGCTGAGAACGCCCTCTGGCAGCCGGAGGCCCTGGATCGGGATCTCTGCAACGGCTGCATTCAACTCGGCGACTTCCGCGGAAGTGAACTGCACCGACGCAGAGCGCGTGTTGTCGAGCATGTGGGCAAGCTGGGTCGTACCAGGAATGGGCACGATCCAGGGCCTCTGGGCCAACAGCCACGCGAGCGCGATATTTCCCGGGGTGGTCTGCTTGCGCTCGCCCACGATTTCACGAGGTCGACGAGAACGAGGTTCGCAGGCAGGTTCTCCGGGGAGAAGCGCGTCTCGGTCGCTCTGATGTCGCCCTGTGCGAAGCGGGTCTGTGCATCGATTGCCCCGGTGAGGAAGCCGACCCCGAGTGGACTCCACGGCACGAACCCGACACCGAGCTCGTCGCAGATGTCGAGCACGGTGTCTTCCGGGCCCCGCCACACCATCGAATACTCACTCTGCACAGCAGCCAGCGGCAGCTCGGCATGGGCGCGCCGCAACGTGTTCGGACCCATCTCACACAGTCCCCAGTTCAGGACCTTGCCTTGGTCCTGCAGTCCCCTGATGGTGCCGGCGACATCTTCGATCGGCACCTGCGGATCCACACGGTGCTGGTAGAGAAGATCGATCCGGTCGGTTCGTAGGCGCTGCAGCATTCCGTCGACTGCCCGCTCGATCTGTTCCGGGCGGGAATTGAGGCCACCGCGCATCGTCCCCGTATCTGGATCGATGTCCCATCCGAACTTGGTCGCGATCACGATCTCGTCGCGGAACGGTTCGGTCGCTTCGCCCAAGATGCGCTCCACCTCGTGGGGCCCATACGCTTCGGCCGAGTCGAAG
>JAAZAD010000554.1 GCA_012514505.1 Rhodococcus sp. (in: high G+C Gram-positive bacteria)
CGACTACCAGGACAATCGCCCCACTGTGCGGCAGGTCAAGGGAGTCACCCGTGAGATTGTGTGGCCGAGCACACGGCTGTCGCTGTGCTCGATCCCTGGTGCCAAGCGCGACATCGTGTTGCTGCGCGGGGTGGAGCCGAATTTGCGTTGGCGCAGTTTCTGCGCGGAGCTGATTGATCTGTTCGAAGAACTCGGCATTGAGACGGTCGTCATCCTGGGCGCGCTGCTTGCCGATACTCCGCACACTCGGCCGGTCCCGGTTACCGGTTCGGCCTACAGCAGCGAGGCTGCTGAGCAGTTCCGGTTGGAGCAGAGCCGGTACGAAGGGCCCACCGGCATCACTGGCGTCCTTCAGGACGAATTGGTGCGCGCGGGGATTCCGGCAATTTCGTTCTGGGCCGCAGTACCGCACTACATTGCGCAGCCACCGAACCCCAAGGCCACGATCGCGCTGCTTCAACGCGTCGAGGACGTGCTGGATCGGGAGGTTCCGCTCGGTGAGCTGCCCGCGCAAGCCGAGGATTGGGAAGAGGCCGTCAACGAGATGACGGCCGAGGACGACGACATCGGCGAGTACGTCCGCTCCCTGGAAGAGCGAGGCGATGCTGAGTCGGATATCTCCGACGTCATCGCGAAGATCGACGGTGACGCAATCGCTGCCGAGTTCGAGAAGTACCTGCGCCGTCGTGGCCCGGGTAGCTTCGGGGCTTGAACCGGCTTGCCGGGACTACAACTTGCCGGGCTACAACAGGAACGGGTGTACTCCGACACGCCCGAATGGCGTGCGATTTCGCGCTAGTGTGACCCACACAAAATCGCCCTGGCCACCCTGCTATTTTGTTCCTTGTCCCAGCTACACGCGTTTTTTGAGATCCAGGTAACACCGTCAATCCACAGTAGCGGACAGCGCGCAGCCCTAAATCGGGAAATCCCGGTGTTCCGCCCGCGGCAGATTCACTTAATCTCTTGGTGTGGCCGAGAACACATCAGCAGGCATTCCCGCAGCCTCAGTACCCCCCAAACCCGAACGCGACGTCGACCTCTATCGACGCGCCGTGGCGACACTGCGCAGCTCACTCCCCGATGGGTGGACTATCGCTTCTGCGAAATCCCCCACCCTCTCCGCTGCCCCGGAACGCATGCTGGTCACAGCACCCACCGGAGAGGTCGCGTCCTTCCAGGTCATTACCGCACGCGGTGTCCTCGCCGGCGACGCCGCAAAGTTTGCCGACGGCCTGGCCGCCTCCGATCGCGGCTTCGTGTGCGCCCGCTACCTCTCCGACCCCGTCCGACGACAGCTCGACGCCCGCGGCCTGTCCTATGCCGACGCCACCGGAAACGTCTCAGTGTTCGCTGACCGCCCCGCAATCTGGGTTCGTGACCGCGGCGCCGATGCCGATCCATGGCGTGGTCCCGGTCGCCCACCCGCACAGTTGACGGGCGATCCCGCCGCGCGCGTGGTGCGTGCACTCGCCGATCACACCGGTGCGGTCACCGTTCCCGAACTGATCGCACTCGCAGGAGCCTCAACCGGCGCCACTTACCGGGTCGTGGAAACCCTCGCCGAACGGGAACTGATCGAGCGGGCACCGCGCGGACCCATCAGTCGCGTGCGCTGGATTCCGATGCTGCGTGCCTGGAGCAGCGATTCCAGCTTTTCTGATTGCCAGAGCGTCGGCTTTGTGGCGCCGGACGGTCTTGACGCTGCGCTAGCGCGGCTCGCCCAGGTCTCCGAGGTGTACTCGGTCACCGGGTCGCATGCTGCCGCCGTGTTCACCGAGTATGGGGATCTACGCCAGCTTCACATCTATGCGGACGACCCGGACACTCTCGCCCGGTCGATCGGTTTACGTGCGGTCGAAGACGGCGCGACAGTGCTCGTCGCAACCCCACGCTCCCCCGTCGTCTTCGATCGCACTGTCCTGCACGACGGCGTGCGAATGGTCTCCCCCACACAGGCTTTCGCTGATCTTCTCGCTGGCTCTGGTCGTCAACCTGATGAGGCGGAACGTCTCCTCGAATGGATGAAAGATCACGAGAGCACGTGGCGTGTACCCGTCGGAGTCCCCGCATGACGGATAAATACTTGGCGCAATGTTGTGAATCCGACTACACATCTTCGATACGGCGGCCACGTTCAGCCGGGCGGAGAAGGATGGACTTTGTTTTCCGAAGGGATCTCGTGTGGCAACGTGATCTCAGTACCCAAGCTTCCCTATATGACCGAGCAGTCGAGCGTTACCGAGTAGTCGAGGTGCCAGCATGACCATGGGTGTCGGACTCAGAATCGGCGATGTCGTCTCCACCGCGGTGGTGGCGTCCAACGAACCGGGATCTCCCGACCCGGTCGTGATCGTGCGAGATACCGTGCTGCACATGCTGCCCGGCGGTACCGCCGTCTTTGGTGGCAGCGCTCCGGAAGACCCGGTGAGCCCGGAGAATGTGCATTCGATTTCGGGTTTTCTCTCGCGAGTGGGTGAGGACGAGGGCGTCGAGGTCAGCGATGGGATGCTCTATCGCGCTGAAGATCTCGTCGCCGGTGCTATTCGCTGCCTACTCCGCGACTGCGACCCGCTGCCCCCACACGGCGGCCTTACCGGGGGCCCGCCGGACATTATGGCGTCGTACCCCACTCGCTGGGACCCGAGTGCGGTTGCGGCACTCGATGATGCCCTTGAGTTTGCTGGTCTCTCACACGTTTCTCTCGTCTCGGACGCAGAAGCCACGTCGGCATGGTTTGAATCAGAGATTGCCGAAAAGCCTGGGCAGCTCGTCGGGATTTACCATGTCGACGACACGGGAACCACTGTGGCACTGATCCGTTCCGGGGTGGCCGCTGGCAAGGCGTTCCGCTACCCGCGCGGCGGCTCCCCCGCTGCCCAATTGGCGACTGCGCTGGGCGCTTTCGGGTGGCTACCCGAAAACCTGGACGCGGTTGTGGTGACCGGAGATGGGTTGATCGCCCGCGATGCTCCCGCGATCCGGCAGATCGCAGAGTCTGTCAGCTCGAAGCTCGCCGTGCACTGCGTCATCGGACCGGGCCCTGAGCAGACGGCCGCTCTCGGCGCAGCCATCCGAGCAACAGGCTTTAATCCCACGACCCACCGGGTGTCTCCTATTGGGTTACCGCCGTCCTACGACATCACCGAAGTCATTGATGCCGTCGCTGACGAAGAACCTGCCGAGCTCGTCGGGGTCGCTGCCAGCCCATCGGTGCACCACGCACCGACCTCCCCCACCATCGAGCCGAAGCACCGTCCACGCTCACCTGGGGTTGCGGCGATGGTCGCTACACGCAAGTATGTTGCCCGTAAAACACAGGGACGCAGGACTGCGCCGCGCCCGAGCGGCGGCCGTAGCGTGTCGCGCGGCACCGATACACGGGGCAGTGATGCACGGGGCAGTGATGCGCGCGGGACCGTCTCCACACCAGGTGAAGCACGGGCCGCAGCTGGGACGCGTACCCCCAGCGACGCACGCACCAACGACGCCCAAAAATCTGCGGTGGCCACCACTGCGAAGCAACCGGGTAAGGCTGCGGCACCGTCCGCAAAACCGTCACAACGTCCTGACACACGGCCTGCGGCCCAGTCTTCAGCCAGTGGCTATGGCTATGTGCCGTGGATGATCGGTGGCATCGTCGCGATTGGGCTGCTGCTCGCGCTGTTCGTCATCCTTGCTGGTTAAGGCAAGGAACCGGTTAAGGCAAGAAGCCGACTAAGAGGATCTAGGGCTCCCCGGCATTAGCGGCGCGGGGCCAAGCGGCGCTATCGCAGGGGCACACCGAGTAGTGCGTCGACGGCATCGGCGATGAGCGCCGGTGCCGCGGTGTCGGATCCACGGTGTTCGAGCGCGCGAGAGGCCCAACCATCGAGCGCGGCATAGGCTTTCGGGGTATCGAGGTCATCCGCGAGATGCTGGCGCACGCGGGCGATGGTGTCTTCTGCGGGCTGCGCCGACGGCAAGGCCGCGGCACGGCGCCACGTGTCCAACCGGGTGTACGCGTCGCGAAGCACCTCATCAGTCCATGCCCGATCGGCGCGGTAGTGCCCGGCCATCAGTCCCAGACGGATCGCGGCGGGGTCGACACCTTCGCCGCGCAGTTTCGACACGAACACCAGATTTCCACGGCTCTTCGACATCTTCTCGCCGTCGAGGCCAATCATGCCGGTGTGCACGTAGTGCCGGGCGAAGCGACGGTCTCCGGTCACTGATTCGGCGTGCGCGGCGGAGTACTCGTGGTGCGGGAAGATGAGGTCA
>JAAZAD010000555.1 GCA_012514505.1 Rhodococcus sp. (in: high G+C Gram-positive bacteria)
CGACCATGACCACCGGGTCGTTGTGCTTGACGCTGATCTTGATATCGCCGAAGCCGTGCTCCTCGAACAGCGAGGCCTCCCACAGCGCCGATTCGACCAGCGCCTCCGGGGTCGCCTTGCCGTACTTCTTCATCAACCGCGGATCCAGCGATCCGGCGTTCACCCCGATGCGGATCGGCGTGCCCGCCGCGCCCGCGGCCTTCGCGACCTCTTTCACGCGGCCGTCGAATTCCTTGATGTTGCCCGGGTTGACGCGGACGGCGGCACAGCCTGCGTCGATCGCCGCGAAGATGTAGCGCGGCTGGAAGTGAATGTCCGCGATGACGGGGATCTGGCTCTTCTTGGCGATGGTCGCCAGCGCGTCGGCATCTTCTTGCCGAGGGCAGGCGACTCGCACGATGTCGCAGCCGGAGGCCGTCAACTCGGCGATCTGCTGCAGGGTTGCGTTCACATCGTGGGTTTTGGTGGTACACATCGACTGCACCGATACCGGGCTGTCGCTACCCACACCGACCGACCCCACCTGGAGTTGGCGGGTCTTTCGGCGGGGTGCGAGAACGGCGGCGGGGCCTTCGGGCATACCCAATCCGATGGGGCTGGTCACGAGGATGCCTTCTTTCGTAGCTTCGATTCGAGTCTAGCGATCACTGGAACAGCTGGATCGGGTTGACGATGTCGGCGGTGAGCGTCAACAGCATGTACGCACCGCCGATGACGATGAAAACGTAGGTCACGGGTAGCAGCTTCATGTAGTCGACCGGCGCGCCCTTGGGGAGTCCCCGCAACTTCCGCAACCAGTTGCGGACGTGCTCGTACAGGGTGACCGCCATATGTCCGCCGTCGAGCGGCAACAGCGGCAGCAGGTTGAAGATCGCCAGGAAGAAGTTGAGGCTGGCCAACAGGAGTACGAACGCCTCCCAGATGCCCCGTTCCGCGATCTCGCCGCCGAGCACGCTGGCGCCGTACACGCTGACCGGGGTCTCCGGATCACGTTCGCCGCCCGTGACCGCGTGCCACAGGTCGACGGCCTTCGCCGGCATCTCGATGAGCCGCTCGACCGTGAGGGTGAACATGTCACCGGCGAATCCGAAGGTGGCCGGTACCGCGGTCAATGCGGAGTGTTCGACGACGCCCGGCGGGGCGACGACTCCGATTGCACCGACCGTTTCCAGATGTGGTTCGGCGTCGGCGTCTTCTTGAACCCAACGCTCGACCGGCTGCACGGGAACGGTGACGGTCAGCCGCTCACCGTCCCGTTCGACGGTGAAGTCGTGCGGTCCGCTGAGCTTCCGGGTCTCCTCGGCTACCTCCGAGAAGTTTGCGGTCTCGGTTCCGCCGACCGCGACAATAGTGTCGCCGGCACGGATTCCAGCCTCGTCCGCGGGGCCGGAGCCACTGCATGGGGTCAAGGCGTAGTCGGGAGCGGGCCCCTGAGCCGCCGGAACACACGCGGTCGAGCCCACGACCGCAGTGGTCGGCGGGTTCAGGTTCGGCAGTCCCCAGGCAACGGCCAGTCCGTAGATCAGCACGAGGCCGAGTGCCAAGTTCATCGCAATGCCGCCCGACATCACGACGAGCCGCTTCCACGTCGCCTTCTTGTACATCGCGCGGTCTTCTTCGTCCGGCGCGAGCTCGTCGATCGCCGTCATCCCGGCGATGTCGCAGAACCCGCCGAGAGGCAAAGCCTTCAGACCGTATTCGGTCTCACCACGCCGGTACGAGAAGATCTTCGGGCCGAAACCGATGAAGTATCTGCGGACCTTCATGCCGGTGGCCTGCGCCGTCCACATGTGACCCGCTTCGTGCAGCGCAATCGACACCGCGATACCGAGGGCGAAGAGGACAACGCCCAGTGCGAACACCATGCAGTTCTAGCCTTCCTGATTCACGAGCTGACGTGCCCGCATACGTGCCCAGCCGTCGGCGGCGAGTACATCATCAACGGTAGCGGGTGGCGAAGACCACTCGTCGGCGTCGCTCAGCACCGAGTCGACGGTACGCACGATCTCCGGGAACCGGACGCGTCCGTCCAGGAATGCCTGCGCAGCGACCTCGTTGGCGGCGTTGTACACGGCGGTGAGAGTTCCTCCAGCCTTGCCGGCTGACCTGGCCAGGTCGAGAGCGGGAAACACGACGTTGTCGACCGGTTCGAACTCCCAGGTGGCAGCCTTGGTGAAGTCGCAGGCGACAGCAGCATCGGGTACCCGGTTCGGCCAGCCCAACGCCAGCGCGATCGGCAGCTTCATATCGGGTGGACTGGCCTGGGCCAGCGTGGAACCGTCCGTGAACGTCACCATCGAATGCACGATGGACTGCGGATGCACCGTGACGTCGATGCGGTCGTAGTCGACGCCGAACAGCAGGTGCGTCTCGATCAGCTCGAGACCCTTGTTCACCAGAGTTGCAGAATTGAGGGTGTTCATCGGGCCCATCGACCAGGTGGGGTGCGCGCCCGCCTGCTCCGGGGTCACCGACTCGAGCTGTTCGGCAGTCCATCCCCGGAAGGGTCCGCCCGAGGCGGTCAGGACGAGCCGGGCAACCTCCGATTCGGTGCCACCCCGCAAGCATTGGGCCAGCGCCGAGTGCTCGGAATCGACGGGAACGATCTGGCCAGGCGCCGCCGCAGCGGTCACCAATGCGCCGCCGGCCACCAAGGACTCCTTGTTCGCCAGCGCCAACCGGGCGCCCGACTTCAACGCCGCCAGCGTCGGTGCGAGCCCCAGAGAACCCACCAGAGCGTTCAGCACCACGTCTGCCTGCGTCGTACGCACCAGCTCGGTGACCGCGTCCGGACCGCTCAACACCCCGGGAAGATTCAGCTTCGCTGCCGCCACCGGGTCCGCGACGGCGACCGCGTCGACGCCGGTGTCACGAATCTGCTGTCGCAGCAGCTCGATGTTTCCGCCGCCCGCTGCGAGACCGACGACAGTGAACTCGTCCGGGTTGGCAGCGATGACGTCGAGCGCCTGCGTGCCGATGGAGCCGGTGCTGCCGAGCAGCAATACACGGGTGGGCTTGTTTTGATGCACCCGGCCATTGTTCCTGATTGCACCTGAGAGCACCCTGATGGATGGCCCCACTACGTACGACGCTCGGTCGTATGCCACGATATGAAGCCAGTAGCACTCGAACTAGCAGGAGGATCGACCGTGGCCGATACCCAGTTGGACAAGGTTTCCAGCCAACCCGTCGTTGCGGCCTCGAACGTCGATACTGCAGAGGTCCCCTCCGCAGAGTGGGGCTGGAGCGGCGAATCCATCAAGACGTTCCGTTTCTTCGGCTGGTTCTTCGCACTGTTCCTGATCGCGATGCTCATCGGAAACCACGAGGGCCGCGTCGAGGACTGGTACCTCATCGGCTTCGCCGTCCTGATGGCCGGCATGCTCGTGCGGGACGTGCTGCGGCGCCGCAAGCCCCGGTAGCCATCACCGCAGGCGGTCAGTTCTCTGCAGCCAACTGGCCGCACGCCGCCGCAATCTCCTGTCCGCGGGTGTCGCGCACCGTGCACGACACACCCTGTGCGATCACCCTGCGGACGAACTCCTTCTCGACCGGCTTCGGGCTCGCGTCCCATTCGCTGCCCGGAGTCGGGTTGAGCGGAATCAGATTGACGTGCACCAGAGCGCCCAGCGCCTTGCGCAGCTTCTTTCCCAACATGTCCGCACGCCACGGCTGATCGTTGACGTCCCGGATGAGCGCGTACTCGATCGACACGCGCCGACCGGTGGAATCCGCGTAGTACCGAGCCGCGTCCAGCACCTCGGCCACCGACCACCTGTTGTTGACGGGCACCAGCGTGTCGCGCAGTTCGTCGTCGGGCGTGTGCAGTGACACCGCGAGGGTGACGTTCAGCCCCTCGTCTGCCAGTTTCCTGATGGCCGGCGCCAAACCGACGGTGGACACCGTCACCGACCGTTGCGACAGTCCCAGGCCGTCCGGTGCAGGCGAGGTGATCCGGCGTACCGCCGCGACCACACGCTTGTAGTTGGCCAGAGGTTCGCCCATCCCCATGAACACCACGTTCGACAGCCGACCCGGTCCACCGTCGACTTCACCGTCACGCAGGGCAGCCGCCGCGGCACGCACCTGGTCGACGATCTCGGCAGTCGACAAATTGCGTTGGAGCCCGCCCTGACCGGTCGCGCAGAACGGACAGGCCATGCCGCAGCCGGCCTGGCTCGAAATGCACAGGGTGGCACGGTCCGGGTACCGCATGAGAACACTCTCCAGAAGAGTGCCGTCATTGGCCTTCCACAGCGTCTTCCGCGTCTCTCCCCCATCGCAGGCCAGGTGCTTCAACGGCGTGAGCAATGTGGGGAACAGTGCCGAGGCAACCTGCTCACGCACCGATGCGGGCAGATCCGTCATCTTCTCGGCATCGGCCTCGAGCCTGCCGTAGTACTGGCGTGCGAGCTGATCGGCGCGAAATCCGGGCAGGCCCAGTTCCTTCACCGCTTCGCGCCGCTCGGTCGAATCGAGATCCGCGAGGTGCCGCGGCGGCAGCCCGCGCTTGGGCGCGTTGAATACGAGAGGAAGTGAAACAGCCATAGTGGGATCCATTCTCCCACCGCTGTCCAATCGAGCCCAATTCTCGAGATGTTGTAGCGGGCATCACACCCCCTGTGCGTGCCCAGCGAGCCCTAGGACTCGTCAACCACTCACAGGGCCAGCCCTTTGGGCCGGCGCCGGGTGTGCAGGCGATACCGCACGTCCAACGCAAGACCGGGTGTCTGATCGAATGCTTTGGCCGCGGTCCGTTTGGTGAATTCGATACCCAGCACTTCGCGGAGAGCCCGCCGGTCCGGAAACTCCCACCGAGTGTCGACTCGCACCGTACTGAAACCCTGGGCATCGAAGAAGCGCTCGACGCGCCCAGGATCGTATTGCGGGAGATCAGCCCTCATCCAACGGCCGTAGTCGAATGCGGTGGCATCGAGGTCGATCACGGCCAGCACACCGCCAGGCTTGAGCACCCGCATCGACTCTGCGATCCCGGCGCCGCACCCAGGGCCGAAGAAGTAGGCGGTGCGCGCGTGAATCAGGTCCGCTACCGCGTCACCGACAGGCATGGATTCAGCGGACCCCTCCAGAACCTCGACGTTCACGAGTGGGCCGGTACGACGGCGCGCCGCCTCCACCAACGGGACGTGCGGCTCGACCCCGATCACTGCGGCAGCAGTCTCCGCGAACATCGGAAGGTGAAAACCGGTTCCACAGCCGAGGTCGACCACCACCGAATCCGACCAATCGACCGTCCCCGCCAGCTGCCGGTAGATCGCACCATCCGCATCCTGTGCCCGGTTCTCGACCTCGTACACCTCCGGCCAATGCCAGATGTTCGGGCTGGGAATCGTCACACGAGAAGCGAGAACACGAGCCACGTCACGAACGCGGACGGCAGAACCGAATCGAGGCGATCCATGATGCCGCCATGGCCGGGCAGCAGCGTCCCCATGTCCTTGATCTGCAGTTCTCGTTTGATCTGCGATTCGATCAGGTCCCCCAAGGTCGCCACCACAACGAGCACCACACCCAGCACGAGACCGATCAGCGGGTTCTCGTCGAGAATCAAGGTGACGGTCGCGATGCTTCCGACCACACAGAAGACCAGCGAACCGAAGAAGCCTTCCCAGGACTTTTTGGGACTGACTCGCGGCACCATCGGATGCTTGCCGAACAGGGATCCCGCCGCGTAACCGCCGACGTCCGAGCAGACGACACCGATCATGAAGACCAGCACCCGACCCGGGCCGTCGTCCTGGAGCACCATGAGCACGGCGAACGACGCGAGAAGCGGAACCCACGCAGCCACGAACACGGTGACCGATACATCGGGAAGGAAGTTGCGCGGAGTCGCCTTCAGTCCGTGATCGAACAATCGCCAGACCATACAGACGAGGACCGTTGCCGCGAATGCCGCCAGCACACCCTGTACGCCGAACGGCCACGCCAACCACAGAATCGCCTGACCACCGACGATCAGTGGAAGTCGTGGCACGCGAATATCCGCCTCACGCAGGCGCTTCGCGACCTCCCACGTGGCAACGGCCATCGCCGCGGCGACGACGCCGATGAAGGCGAGTGGAACGTAGACGAGGACGAGAATCAGGGAAATGCCGAGCGCGCCGCCCACCGCGATCGCTGCGGGCAGATTGCGTCCCGCCTTCGACTTCGGCTCGTTCACAGGATCGACCCCTGCCGACGCCGACGGTCCGCCCGATGCGGGCTCATCGGGTGTCCCTCGTTCTGCTGGCACGGTCACTGTCTCCCGGTCCGCCCCTCGTCTCGATTTCGAACTGCAGGTGTACGCCGAAGGCGCTCACACCTCGAGCAGTTCGGCTTCCTTGTGTTTGAACAGTTCGTCGATCTGGCCGACGTAGCGCGCGGTGGTCTTGTCGAGTTCCTTCTCGGCGCGGCCGACCTCGTCCTCACCGGCTTCGCCGTCCTTCTGGATTCGCGAAAGCTCCTCCATCGCCTTGCGACGGACGTTACGCACCGCGACCTTCGCGTCCTCGCCCTTGGCCTTCGCCTGCTTGACCAGTTCCTTGCGGCGTTCCTCGGTGAGCTGCGGAACCGAAATGCGGATCAGGTTTCCGTCGTTCGTCGGGTTCACACCCAGATCGGAGTTGCGGATCGCCGTCTCGATCGCACCCAGCTGCGACGCCTCGTAAGGCTTGACCACGACGAGGCGAGCCTCGGGGACATTGATGCTGGCGAGCTGGGTGATCGGTGTCATCGCACCGTAGTACTCGATCACGATGCGCGAGAACATCCCAGGATTCGCGCGACCCGTCCGAATCGAACCGAGGTCGTCCTTCGCCACCGTGACAGCCTTCTCCATCTTCTCCTCGGCTTCGAAGAGAGCTTCATCTATCACGGCTGTTCCTCCATGTTCGTCGTGTTGCGGGATTGATTCGAGTGATCGACTTCACCGTCCGGTCAGGACTTGACGAGTGTTCCGATCTTCTCACCGGACACAGCCCGGGCGATATTGCCCTCGGTGAGCAGATTGAACACCATGATCGGCATCTGGTTGTCCATACACAGACTGAAGGCCGTTGCGTCGGCCACCTTGAGTCCCTGTTCGATCACCTCGCGATGGGTGATCTGCTCGTACATAGTGGCATCGGGGTCGACCCGAGGGTCGGCTGTATAGACGCCGTCGACGGCCTTCGCCATGAGGACAACGTCGGCGCCGATCTCCAGCGCACGCTGCGCTGCCGTGGTGTCGGTCGAGAAGTAGGGCATGCCCATGCCGGCGCCGAAGATGACGATGCGACCCTTTTCGAGGTGCCGCTGGGCACGCAATGGGATGTAGGGCTCGGCGACCTGACCCATCGTTATCGCGGTCTGGACGCGAGTGTCGATCCCCTGCTTCTCCAGGAAGTCCTGCAGTGCAAGGGAATTCATGACCGTCCCGAGCATTCCCATGTAGTCG
>JAAZAD010000556.1 GCA_012514505.1 Rhodococcus sp. (in: high G+C Gram-positive bacteria)
AATCCGGGCAGGCTCCCGACGTCGTGGGTGAATTCGTAAGTTCGCGTGTACCCCGTACGCGCGATCAGCCAGTGACCATCACTCCCCCGCACGTACCGATCGTCATAGAAAGCAGCGCCGCGCAGGATCGTTCCCGATGCAGGGTGCAACACCATATCGGAGAGGTACCAGGTTCCCGTGGCGCGGTCACCGTCGATCACGATCTCGGGCTGGGTAACACGATGCTCGGTGATCAGACCCGGTGGCATCGCCTTGCGCATGAATGCCAGCACCTCGCTGCGGGAGCTGAATCGTAGGTGCTCCCCGTACTCGCCCACCACATTCTCGGTGAGAGTCTCCGCGAACTCGTTCCACCGGCGACAATCGAGACTCCGCAGATAGCGGTACTTGAGTCGCTCGATGTCCGAGACGTCATCAGCCGACACGCTTCCTCCTCATACCTCACTATGCGAGAAACCAGCCACGTAATAAGAACACGTTCTAGCGATTTCGTCGACAGTCGCGTTGTAGCGTTGGCACATACGAGCAGGATTCTCCACAGACGGAGGTCACCGTGAACGTCGCCACCAGATTCGGTATGTGCACCGCCATTGCAATCGCGGCAGCGTGTTCGACTGCCGGCTACGCGGCCGCGGCGCCGACGACGATTCCGTTTCAAGTCACCCCCACGCCGTACGGAAACCCGAACGGCAGCGTCGACTTTCCTCCGACTCGGTGCGTGGCAATCGTGGGGGCAGAAGCCGGCTCCGCGCAGATCACGGGCGGGAAGGAAGACGGGTGGGGTTGCCCGACGATGGGAGCTCCGTGGACCGTCTTGTGGCTCAACCTGTCGACAGGTGCTGCAGGATCGGCAGTCCTGGTGAACGATTCGTACGAGCGGGCGCCCGAAACCACAATCGATACGGGTGCAGGGCAGGTGGCCGTGTTCGTGCATACCAACGACGGAATTCACACACCGGGACTCGCAACCTTCTACGTACCGTGACGGCCGACTACGGAACGACCTGCACCACATCGCCGGGCTGGAGATAATCGAAAAAGGTCATAGCGGCGTCCTGGGACAGGTGAACGCATCCGTGGGACAGAACGTTCAGCGAGCCCTCGTGGAATGCAATCCCACCATTGAAAAACACCGAGTACGGCATCGGGGCGTCGAAATCGGTACTCCAGAAATCGGCATCCTTGAACGTGACCTCGAATGTGCCGGGAGGTGTCTCCCAACCGGGGCGACCGTGTGTGACCGGTACCGGACCGTAGGTAACGGCACCACCGTCCATGAGCCACGCCTGGTTCGCGGAAAGATCGAGGCATGCGCGCGCACTCGCAGCGCACGGAGCTTGCTGCGCGGACGATGTGGCAGGTAGGACCGCCCACAACCCGAGTAGGCACACGGCGATCACCGAAAGTTTTGCCAGCGTCCGTTCGACCCGCACGACCATCACACTCGACTCGATTGCCCCGTTTTCTCAGTATCGATCCCGTGCCGTCAGCGCGTCAACGGCTCCTGGTTCGTGTCCGCCCGCAACTTCCCAAGTCCCTACCGCTAACGTCATGGCCGTCGACACAATGTGGTCGACTCGCGGTACACCTGCGGCGAATGCGTGCACTCCGAGACACGATCCCGCCCGCGCAGTACCGTGATTCAGATACTCAACAGGAGGCTGTTTCGATGAACTGGGCCGAGATCGGTGTCGTATTCGGGTATGTCGTCGTGGCTCTCACGGTCTTGGTGACCGTGCTGCTCGTGGTGTTCCTCTTCATCTTCTCCATCAAGGGCGACTACCAGGAGGAGACTCGGTCGAAGATGACCGGTGGTAAGAACATCGACTCGAGGAAGTGACGTTTCCTCGCACGTCCATCGCACACTACGCAGAAGTTCTAGGAGCATGGAATGACTGAGCACTCGGGGCGCCACCGGGTTGTGGTGATCGGTTCCGGTTTCGGTGGTTTGTTCAGTACACAAGCACTGAAGAAGGCCGATGTCGACGTGACGATGATCGCCCGCACCACCCACCACCTGTTTCAGCCGCTGCTCTATCAAGTGGCGACCGGCATTCTGTCCGTAGGAGAGATCGCTCCCGCCACCCGGTTGGTACTCCGGAAGCAGAAGAACGCCGAGGTTCTGCTGGGCGAGGTCGAGACCATAGATCTCGAGGCCAAGACGGTCACGTCGCAACTCCTCGACCGAACCACCGTCACTCCCTTCGACAGCCTCATCGTCGCCGCCGGTGCCGGACAGTCCTATTTCGGCAACGATCATTTCGCCGAGTTCGCACCCGGTATGAAGACCATCGACGATGCACTGGAACTGCGCGGGCGAATCCTCGGGGCTTTCGAGCAAGCGGAGGTCTCAGACGATCCGGAAGAGCGGGCTCGTCTCCTGACTTTCGTCGTCGTGGGCGCCGGCCCGACAGGCGTGGAGCTTGCCGGCCAGATTGCGGAGCTCTCACGTCACA
>JAAZAD010000557.1 GCA_012514505.1 Rhodococcus sp. (in: high G+C Gram-positive bacteria)
GAATCCGGGCGGCGCCCGCGATCCGGAAGCAACGTTCGAAAAATCGTGATCAAAGTGTTGCATTCGTTACCTTCTCGTTATAGTGTGATCGCACGGTGAATGTTTGCTGTGGCATCCACCGCATGTGATTGCAGGACACTCTTGGTGCAAGGGACGAAGAGCCGGCCGGAAGCCTCTCCGGTCGGCTCTTTCCATCTCTCCACAGTCGATCACCGCCGACAACGAGCCTTCGATAGCCTGTGAGCATGACCGATCGGAAGCTGGCGCTCGCCGTCTGGGAGAGCCTTTTCCGCGCCCAGCACGAGATCTTCACCGCGATGGCGAACGACTTCGATGACACGCCCATCACGCAGGCCGAATACGACGTGCTGCTCACCGTCACCCGCTCCCCCGAACAGACCGCGCGTCTGCGCGACATCACCTCGAAGATGCTCATCAGCCAACCGAGCGTGTCGCGATTGGTTGACCGCATGGTGGCGAACGGGCTCCTCACGAAGCACCCCGACCCGGAAGACGGGCGCGGGGCACTGGTCACCGCGACCGACGCGGGCGCGCGCGCGTTCCGAACCGTCGCCTCCGTCCACGGCCGCTCGATCGCCGAGCACATGTCGCGACTCACCGAAGCCGAGCAGCGCACGCTCTACGAGCTCACCGAGAAGCTGCGGCCGACGCGCGCCTGAGGATCACGCGGTGCGCCGTCGCAGCGTGAGCGAGGCGAGCACGAGGCATCCGATCATGAATGCCATCACGATCAGCAGGGGACGCCACACGTCCCACCCCGAATCCCCCGCCGTCACCGCGTTGATCGTGTCGATCGCGTAGCTGAGGGGCAGCCAGTCACTGATCGCCAACAGCACGTCCGGCATCTGATCGCGCGGCATGAACAGGCCACCCAAGATGATCTGCGGGAACACGAGCACCGGCATGAACTGCACCGCTTGGAACTCCGTGTGCGCGAAGGCGCTCGCCAACAGCCCGAGCGCGGTGCCCAGCAGGGCGTCGACCACGGCCACAAGGCCCAACTGCCAGATCTCGCCATCGACCTCCAGCCCGCACACCCACACCGCGAACGACACCGTGATGACGGCCTGCAGCGCCGCCATCAGCCCGAACGCCAACGCGTATCCGAGGATGAAGTCCACCTTGTGGATCGGCGTCGTCATCAGCCGCTCCAGGGTTCCCGACCGGCGCTCGCGCAGCGTGGTGATCGAGGTGATGAGGAACATCACGATGAACGGGAACAGCGCCAGAATCGGCCCGCCGAACCGGTTGAAGACGCCGTCCTGATCGGCGAACAGCCACGCGAACAGCCCGACGAGCAGACTCGGCGCGATGAGCATGAGCGCAATCGAACGTGGGTCGTGCCGCAGCTGCCGCAGCACACGCGCTGCGGTGGCGAGTGTGAACGTCAGGTTCATACGGATGCCTCGCCCCCATGCCGCTCGCGATACTCCCTGCGGGTCTGCTGGTGGTCTTCGGCATCGCGTTGCACAAGGGTGAGGAACGCGGCATCGGGATCGGTCTGGCCGGTATCGGTGAGCAATCCGTTCGGTGTGGTGTGCGCGATGATGCGGCCCGCGCGCATGAGCAACAATCGATCGCACCGCAGCGCTTCATCCATGACATGGCTCGAAACGATGAGCGTCGCCCCCGCGTCAGCCACCCCCCGGAAGACACCCCACAGCTCTTCACGCA
>JAAZAD010000558.1 GCA_012514505.1 Rhodococcus sp. (in: high G+C Gram-positive bacteria)
GAACGCGACACCCTTCGTCGCACAGATGTTGGAGATGATGAGCACCGTCGTGAACAGTGCGACGATCCCCGGGTAGTAGCTGCGGGCCACATGCGCGAAAGCGGCGTGTTCGGGCGCGGGGGTGGCGGTCGTTTTCGGGGTCGATGCATGTTCTGTCACCCGGACATCCAAACATCCGGGGTGCGGGAGTGCGAAGTACGGGCGGAACAGCGCGGGCCCCGTCCTGCCGGACGGGGCCCGCGTCGACGACGGCGGTCGTTCAGGGTTTGACGACCCGGGTGCCACCGGCGAACACGTCGTGGAAGCCCTGCTTGCCGGGGTTGTTCTCGATCGTGACGGCGATGTAGATCATCGCGCCGGTCATCGCGAGGATCGCGATCCAACCGATGTACGGGATGCCGCTCAGGGCGTACAGACCGAAGTAGGCGTTGCGCTTCGCGGCCTGCTCGAGCGTCGGACGGCCACCGTCGGGGCCGAGCACCGACAGGCCGAGCACCTTCTTACCGATCGTCGCGCCCTGCGTGGATTCCAGGTACGCCGCGTAGCCGACCATCGCGGCGCCCCACAGGATGCCGACGATGATCGCGAGGAAGGTTCCACCGATAATCGTGAGGACGGTCGAGAGGATCGCGAGCGGGACCCCCACGATCAGCCCGTCGATGACGCGTGCACCGAGACGCGGGAGCAGTTCGCCGGGGGCTCCACCGGCCGGGCCGAACCCGGGCTGCGGGGCACCGAACTGCGGAGCGCCGAACTGCGGGCCACCACCGGGTGCACCGAACTGGGATGCCTGCGGATCACCGAACTGCGGGGGCGCGTTGTACTGGGGTGCTGCAGGCTGGCCGAACTGCTGGCCACCGAACTGCTGGTCGGACGGTGCACCGTACTGCTGCTGCTGGCCGTACTGAGGCTGACCGTACTGCGGCTGACCGTACTGCCCTCCGGCACCTGCCGGGGCACCGTACTGCGGGGGGTTCTGCTGCGGCGGCTCGTAGCCCGACGTGATCGGGTTCGGGAAATGCGTCGTGTAGTCGGCCGGCTGACCGGACTGCGCTCCACCGAACCGAGGCGGCGGATAGGACCCGGAATTCTGCGGATCGGATGGCGGCGGATATCCCCCGGTGGTCATGTGTCTCCCTGATCGTCGAACGGGTGTCGGGCATGCGGACGCTGCACGGCACGCATGCCGTGCAGCACACCGTTATGACTGTTGTGTCCGCACATCTCCCAATCAGGGTGCCACAGAACCCCCGGTCGTCACGCGGTACGCATACGTGGAGGCGATGATGGTGACGGGCAGGCTCACGAGCAGGCCCAGCCCGCACAGGAGCGCGCCGACGATGTTGAGACCCACGACGGCAAGCGCGAGCAGCAGCAACGTGCCGACATTCGACGAAATCGCCTTGATGCTCGATTTGATCGCGGTGATCGCATCCTGGTTCCGGTCGATGATGAACGGAATGGTCCACCAGGTCAGGAAGATGACGACGAAGGCGCCGACGATCAGGACGACGAGGCCGATCGCGGTGGCGATGCTGACGAGCACACCGGCGATGATCACCGCGGCGACATTGGTGAACTGGAAGAACGTTCCGAATGCGGGCCGGTTGCCGTCGATCTCCGCGAGCGCCCCGCGGATGTACGCGGCGTGGATGAGGTATCCGACGATGGCGGTGACGATCGTGCCGATGAAACGCCACACGGTGAACTCGTCCGACGGGCGGAAACCGTCGAAGATGATGCCGATGACGGCCTCGATGACGAAGACCGCGACCATGAAGCCGATCCACACCCCGGCGTTCCGGCTGAACTTCGACCACCCGTACCGGATGGCGTCGCCGACATTCAGTTGTGTCGGGATCGGGGCGTATCCGTATTCACCGGTGGGC
>JAAZAD010000559.1 GCA_012514505.1 Rhodococcus sp. (in: high G+C Gram-positive bacteria)
CCTGATCGACCCCTGCCTTGACCAACTGGCCCGGTGGCACGCCGCTGTCGACGACGTCGCGCAACTGCCGGAGCTGCTCACCACACTCGAATCAGTGCCCGATCCACGTGCCCGCCGCGGCCGCCGCCGAGTCGCTCAACGCCAGCCTCAAACGGGAGACGTTGCAGGGGCGGAAGCGGTGGAACAGTGCGGGTGAGGCTCGCGCCGCCGTCTTCCGCTGGGTCACCCGCTACAACACGAGAAGGAGGCACTCCACGCTCGGCCAGATCTGTCCGATCGACTTCGAGCAGCGATCGGTTACGCTGGCCACCGCCGCGTAGGAACTGGTGTCCGCATCTCAAGGGGCAACCTCAGCACCGTGGGTACGTCGAACACAAGGGTTTGCAGCAGTGATGCTTGTGCTCACGTATCTGCGGCAAGAAAGGGCTACCGGCCCGGATCGGTGGGGGAGAGGTCGCGCAGCGACCGCCCGTCGGCGGTACGCCAGTCACGCCAACCGTTACGTGCCCGGCCAACCTTCTCGATGAGTGGTTGGGACGGGTCGTCGTACAGTGTGCCGTCGACCTCGAGTTGTCCCTGCTCGGTCACTGTGGCAACGAGGGTGTCGTAGCGGAGTTGTTCGCCGGGCCGGAGCATCCAGTAGTCGATGTGCGGGCGCAGAGAACCGACGCCGGTGGTCCCGAGGTGGGCCTTGTCTTCGGGGGCGGAGTCGGACAGTCCGATGAGTTGTCCGACGCCGCGGCCGACAACACCCAGTCCGCTGCCCACACCGGACAGTCCTGCCCCGAGTGCTCGTCCCGCAGCCGATGCTGCTGCACCGCCCGCAGACACTGCCCGTGAGCCGACCTCGGCCAATGCGTCGGTGATCATCGGCCGTTCGCTGTCGACCCATTCGGCGACCTGTCGACCGCGTGCCAGCGCGAACTCGTCGATGTCGGTGCGTAGCTGGACGATATCGTGTGACAGGTTGTGTGTTGCACCCCAACGGAATCCGTCGAGGCGGTTCATGTGCGCGTACTCGGACAGGTGTGTGCGTGCGTGGTGCAGCAGGGTTCTGTCCTGGTCGGCGCTGTCGGCGAGGAGTGAGCGCGCGTCGTCGAGAACGGCCTGGAGATGTTGGGGTTCGGTTGCCTGCACGCGGGTGATCCGGAGTCGCTGCCACAGGTAGAGGGATTGTTCGCTGATCACCAGCAGGTGCAGGGTCTCACCGAGACGGTTGTCCTCGACGGCCCGGCGCAGGTAGTCGGCCCGCTCGTGGATGGGTTTCGACACATCGAAGCCCTTCAACGTGCGTGTGACGTGTTCGCGGAGGCGCTCGACGGCGACCACCAGGTCGGGTCCGAGGCTCGCGACGGACTCCCAATCGGTGTTGGTCAGTGGCCGACCCTCGTCGAGGCCATCGGTGAGGCGACTGAGTACCACGTAGTGTCCGCGCACATCACCGGCACGTGATGCTTCGGCGAGCGCGAGAAGGCGCTCCACTTTGCCTTCGACCCGCGCAACGGACTTTTCCACCGACGCGATGGCACTGGACAATGCGACCTGCATTGCGAGCATCTGGATGTTCGTCAGCTGGATGGGAGGCATCGTGACCCGCTGCCATTGCACCTGGTGCACGAACTTCCCCGCACCATCCGTCAAGACACCGCGAAAGAACCCGTTGCCGACGGGCAGGCGGTGCGCCGTCTTCAGCACCTCGACGGTCGCCGGGGAGAGCCGCACGTACTCCCCGGCGTGCGCTGCGATCGACAGCCCTGCAGCGGCAACAGCGGCACCGTGGGCTACGACGACAGGCGACACGTCAACGGTGTCGATCGCCTCCGACACCAGGCTGCGAAGCTCCGCGACATATCGGGTGACGGCGCTCTGGTCGCCGCACACGAGCACACCTTCGGATTCCACAGTGACCGCGACCTCGCTGCCCGGTTCGCTGATCGCCGGAACGTTCGACGATGTGTCGGGCAGCGCCATGGGTTGGTTCAACTCGGCCTCTTTCTCGATGTTCTCCACGCTTCACCCATATCGGGCACGTAAGCGACGTCGGCGCGTGCACGCTGGTTGTTACAGGGCACGTGACCCTTTCCCGCGGCCGATACTGCTTCCCGCGGTCGCGAGTGCTTCCCGCGACCGCAATTGCTGTCGCGGGAACGAATCGGGGTCGCGGGAACGAATCGGGGTCGCGGGAACGAATCGGGGTCGCGGGAACCCGCACGACGTCGGTGTGTGAGGGCGGTTACCTGGCGGTACTTCCCCTGCCCGCTCGATTCGATCTTCACAACCGCAGGTCAAGAGGCGTGAGGGAAAGTGTTGCATCGGCATAACAGAGCAAACCCCGCTCCCGGTGGACACCGGGCCGCGTAACGCGCATCTTTCCTCGATCCGACCAGGAGGTGAAGATGACCGCACAACCGAGCATCG
>JAAZAD010000560.1 GCA_012514505.1 Rhodococcus sp. (in: high G+C Gram-positive bacteria)
AGCTGTCCTGCAGCAGTGTCGTGTAGACGGTAGCGTCCGTGCGCATGAATCGCTCTGTGCAGGGTGTACTCGCGGCGACGGCATGTGCAGTAGCGGTGGCGATACCCGGGTGGGCCTACGCCACTCCGAGCGAGGGCATCTCAGGGGTGACATGGGTGGACATCGAGGTGCCACCGGGACTGCTGCCGTTCGTACCCGACGGCGTGCACGCCGTGGCCCGGGAGATCACCATCGAACCGGGCGGTAGCACCGGTTGGCACTATCACGATGGTCCCGTGCTCGGCATCGTGCGGGCCGGCACGTTGACGCATCCCGAAGGAGACTGCGAGCCTGTCGTGTTCGAGACCGGTGATTTCATCAACGAACCCTCGGGTCGGGACCACCTGCACGTGGGCCGGAATCTCGGCGCGGAGCCGGTGATCCTCGACGTGGTGTACCTCGTGCCGATCGGGTCGCCGCTGTTCGAGGATGTTCCGGCGCCCGCCTGCGATTGATGTCGGAGCAGTGGCGGGCTCCTGTCGGTAACAGCTCGAGTCGAGTCGTCGGCGAGAAATGTGAAGTTTTTCATCGGGACGCAGGCGTGCGGCTCCCTCTCTGGTCCGCGGTCGTCTCCCCGCAGAGCGACGATCGACGAATCTCGACGGAACGATCGTCCCCGCCGACAGCATCTGCAGGCGTCGGCGTTCGACCGCGATCGGACGGCCGAAGGATCGAAGTCCGGTTCGACAACGGGATCGCTTGTGACAGCAGTCTTCCCACTGCTTGCGAAGACTACTTTCCTGACGGCGATGCTGTGCGCTGATCGCACCCGCGTCACGACAGGTCGAGGGGCCTTCGAATCGGTGGCGCGCCGGACTGCGGCGTTGTCGGTCGCGAGCAGACATGAGGTCGACGGTCGGGCGCCCGCCGGGCCGTCGAAGCCTGTCGGCGGAGTTCGAGTTACCGGCGAGTAAATATCGTTCTCGAGTTCTCGCACGTAGCCTGATACCCGATGCAATCCCGCACGCGGAGCATTTCGTGAGGCGGACCGAACCGACGTAGGGAGTCGAGACAAGAATGAGCGCCGACAAACAGTCGACCATTATCTATACGTTGACCGACGAGGCGCCGTTGCTTGCGACCTACGCCTTCCTGCCGATCGTGCGTACCTTCGCCGGGGCTGCGGGCATCGAGGTCGAGACCAGCGACATCTCGGTGCCTGCGCGGATCCTGGCCGAGTTCCCCGAGCACCTCACGGAAGAGCAGCGCGTCCCGGACAACCTGGCCGAGCTGGGTCGTCTGACGCAACTGCCCGAGACCAACATCATCAAACTGCCCAACATCAGTGCGTCCGTGCCGCAGCTCCTGGCTGCCATCAAGGAACTGCAGAGCAAGGGCTACCAGGTCCCGGATTTCCCGGACGCCCCGAAGACGGACGAAGAGCGTGCCATCCGGGAGCGCTACGGCAAGATTCTCGGCAGTGCGGTCAACCCTGTCCTGCGTGAGGGCAACTCCGATCGGCGCGCACCCCGGGCGGTGAAGGAGTACGCCCGTAAACACCCGCACAGCATGGGCGAGTGGTCGATGGCCTCACGCAGCCACGTCGCGCACATGCGGCACGGCGACTTCTACCACGGTGAGAAGTCGATGACGCTGGACCGGGCGCGCAAGGTCCGGATGGAGCTGGTGACCACGGGTGGCGAGACGATCGTCCTCAAGCCCGAAGTGGAGCTGGGTGAGGGCGACATCATGGACAGCATGTTCATGAGCAAGAAGGCGTTGCTCGAGTTCTACGAGGAGCAGATGGAGGATGCGCGCAAGACGGGCGTGATGTTCTCCCTTCACGTCAAGGCGACGATGATGAAGGTCTCGCACCCCATTGTCTTCGGCCACGCGGTGAAGACCTTCTACAAGGACGCCTTCGCCAAGCATCAGAAGCTGTTCGACGAATTGGGCGTCAACGTCAACAACGGTCTCGGCGACCTGTACGACAAGATCGAGACGCTGCCCAGTACGCAGCGCGACGAAATCAAGCAGGACCTGCACAACTGCCATGAGCACCGTCCCGAATTGGCCATGGTCGATTCCGCACGCGGCATCTCCAACTTCCATTCCCCCAGCGATGTCATCGTGGATGCCTCGATGCCCGCAATGATTCGCTCGGGCGGCAAGATGTACGGCGCCGACGGACGACCGAAGGACGTCAAGGCGGTCATGCCGGAGTC
>JAAZAD010000561.1 GCA_012514505.1 Rhodococcus sp. (in: high G+C Gram-positive bacteria)
CGGCCAGAGTGCGTAGCTCTGGAAGACGACGCTCACGGAACGTCGTTCGGGTGGGGTCAGCACGCCACGATCGGAGGAGAAGACGGTGTTGCCGCCGATATCGATCCGTCCGCGATCGGGTTGTTCCAGTCCGGCGACACACCGCAGGAGGGTGGTCTTGCCGCAGCCGCTCGGGCCGAGCAGCACCACGAACTCGCCGGCGTGGACTTCGAGGGAGATGTTGTCGACGGGAGTGATCGTGGCGCCGTCCCGGCGTTGGAAGCTTTTGCTGAGATTGCTGATCTCGACCACCGCCGGCCCGGCGGACGTTGCTGTGTCCATTGTCGGGACACCTCGATTCGGGTCGCCTGATGTTATGAGAGGCAACATATTTGAGGGTTGATCCGGGTCGATATGGTGTTGTTCCGACCAGTGGGATCGGATCAGCCGAGCGATGTCGTAGTCAGGTCCGCGATCAGATGCCGGCGGATGACCTTGCCGGTGGGGGTGCGGGGGAAGTCGTCGACGAACACGACGTCGTCGGGGGTGCGGGACCCGCGTACTCGGTCTCGTGTCCAGGACCGGATGTCGTCGGAGGTCGGAGCACTACCGGTTGCCGGTATCACCGCTGCGACGATGCGTTCGCCCCATTCGTCGTCGGGGAGACCGACCACGGCGACATCGGCGACATGGGGATGGGTGAGGACGGCGTCCTCGACCTCCGCGGGCGCGATGTTCTCTCCTCCGCGGATGATCGTGTCGTCGGCGCGTCCTTCGATGAACAGGTAGCCGCCGCTGTCGAGGCGGGCTCGGTCGTTGGTGGGGAACCATCCGTCGCTGTCGAGCACCGATCCTTGCTCCAGGTACTGTCCGGACACTTGTGCCCCGCGGACCCAGAGCAGGCCCGTATGTCCGGGCGCGGCGGGAGTGCCGTCCTCGTTGCGGAGCGCGACTTCGATGCTGGGGACGGGACGTCCCACGGAGGTGAGCCGTGCGTGGAGGTCGGGGTCGTCCGAGGCCAGTGCTGCACGGTGATCGTCGGGGCCGAGGAGTGAGATCGTCGAACTGGTTTCCGTCAACCCGTATGCGTTGACGAAGCCGGTGTCGGGGAAGGCGAGCAGGGCGCGTTCGAGGACCGGTAGCGGCATGCGGGCGCCACCGTATGCGAGAGAACGTAGTTCGGGGGTGCGGGCGGGTTCGCCGTCGAGGTGATCGACGATCCTGGTGAGCATGGTGGGAACCACCATGGCGCTACTGATCCGCTCGGTGCGGACCTGTTCGAGCCATGCCCGGGGGGAGAAATCGTCGAGGTGGACCATGCGACGCCCGGCGTAGACGTTCGTGAGAATCGTGCCCATACCGGCGATGTGGTACGGCGGGGTGCTGATCAATGCAGCATCTGTTTCGTCAGCGCTGCTCAGGTCGACGGTCTGCAGTACGTAGGAGGCCAGATTGGAGTGGGTGAGCAGCACGCCTTTCGGGGCCGAGGTGGTGCCGCTGGTGAACAGAATGACGGCGACCGCATCCTCCTCGACTTCCGCGGGGGCGCTCAACGGTTCGACGGCTGCGAGTCGGGAAGTGAAGTCGCCGGTGGACAACGTGGTGATGTCGGTGCCTGCGAACACGGGCAGGTAGCTGTCGTCGGCTACGACGACCGGCCGGTCGAGGCGCTGGACGAGCGCGACGAGCTGGTCGTCGGACAGCCGGTAGTTCAACGGTGCGAGGGGGATTCCCGCCCACGCGGAGGAGAAGGCCAGTGTCGGCAGGGCCGGCCCGTTGATGCCGATGAACACGACTGTTCGGGCGCCGAGGTCGGTGAGTACCCGGCCGCCGCGAGCGGCGTGGTCGTTCAGTTCGAGGTAGGTGGTGCTGTAGCGCAGGGGTCCGACGGCCGCACGGTCGGGGTGGGCGGCGAGTGCCATGTCGAGGATGGTCGTCAGGTTCATGTGGGCCTCCGGAGATGTCGGGGTCGGGCCATCAGAAGGAAGGTCTTTCGAACAGTTCTATCTAAACATAGACATGTTTAGAGGTTTTGTGTACGTTTGGCTCAGCCGTAGATGGGGCGGCATGACTTTTCCTCGTGGCGCGTGAGCCACCCGTATCGATGAGGACAGTGCGATGGCCTGGGATTTCTCCACCGACCCTGATTTCGAACAGAAACTCGTCTGGATGCGAGAGTTCGTCGAACGGGAGATCCTCCCGCTCGAGACGCTCGGTGAGCGCTTCCGCGGCCGCGAGGGGCGAGCCGACTACCTGCGCCTCGTGCAACCTCTCAAACAGCAGGTCAAGGATCAGGGTCTGTGGGCCGCTCACCTTCCCCCGTCTCTGGGAGGCGCCGGCTACGGTCAGGTCAAGCTCGGTCTCATGCACGAGATCCTCGGACGCTCACACCTGGCGCCCTACATCTTCGGCAACAATGCCCCGGACTCCGGCAACACGGAATTACTTGCGTTGGGCGCAACCGAACGCCAGCGTAAGAATTACCTCGAACCGCTTCTCGCGGGTGAGCTCACCTCGAGCTATTCGATGACCGAACCCGGTGCTGGTGCAGACCCGAAATTGATGTCCGCCACGGCTCGTCTCGACGGCGATGAATGGGTGGTCGACGGACACAAGTGGTTCATCACCAATGCGGCGCTGGCCGATTTCCACATCGTCATGGTCCGAACCGAATTCGGCGACGATGTTCCCCCGCACAAGGCCTTCTCGATGATCCTGGTGGACTCGGATACACCCGGTCTCGAGGTTGTCCGCAACATCCCGACGATGGCGGAGCCCGACGTCCGAGACGACGACTACGGCGGCCACGCCGAAGTGATCTACCGCAATGTCCGTGTGCCCGAATCGAATCTGATCGGCGAGCGCGGCGGTGGGTTCGCGCTCGCGCAGGGTCGTCTCGGCCCCGGCCGGATTCACCACGCGATGCGGTGGGTGGGGCAGAGTCAGCGTGCGTTCGAGATGCTCTGCGAGCGTGCAGTGAGCAGAACTGCGCACGGCTCACTCCTGAGCGACAAACAGATGATCCAGGACTGGGTCGCAGAATCGTA
>JAAZAD010000562.1 GCA_012514505.1 Rhodococcus sp. (in: high G+C Gram-positive bacteria)
AAGGGACGTGGCGTGGCGGATCGCCTGATCGTGCGGGGCGCGCGGGAACACAACCTGCGGGGAATCGACGTGGACCTGCCGCGTGACAGCCTCATCGTGTTCACCGGGTTGTCCGGATCCGGTAAGTCGAGCCTGGCGTTCGACACGATCTTCGCCGAAGGCCAGCGGCGCTACGTGGAGTCGCTGTCGGCATATGCACGCCAGTTCCTCGGCCAGATGGACAAACCGGATGTCGATTTCATCGAGGGGCTGTCCCCGGCGGTGTCCATCGACCAGAAATCCACCAACCGCAACCCGCGCTCGACCGTCGGCACCATCACCGAGGTCTACGACTACCTGCGCCTGCTGTACGCGCGTGCCGGCACTCCGCACTGCCCGGTGTGCGGCGAACAGATCGCCCGGCAGACGCCGCAGCAGATCGTCGACCAGGTCCTCGACATGGAACAGGGCCTCAAATTCCAGGTGCTCGCACCGGTCGTGCGGACCCGCAAGGGCGAATTCGTCGACCTGTTCGAACAACTCACCGTGCAGGGTTTCGCACGCGTCCGCGTCGACGGTGTCGTCCACCCCCTGACCGATCCGCCCAAACTCAAGAAGCAGGAGAAACACGACATCGAGGTGGTCGTCGACCGCCTCACCGTCAAAGCCTCCTCCAAGCAGCGGCTCACCGACTCGATCGAGACCGCCCTGCGGCTCGCGGAGGGCATCGTCGTCCTCGATTTCGTCGACCGCGACGAGAACGCCCCGGACCGCGAACGCCGCTTCTCCGAGAAACTCGCGTGCCCCAACGCACACCCACTGGCCGTCGACGATCTCGAACCCCGCTCGTTCTCGTTCAACTCGCCCTACGGCGCATGCCCCGAATGCACCGGCCTCGGTGTGCGCAAGGAAGTCGACCCGGACCTGGTGGTCCCCGACCCGGACGCGACCCTCGCCGACGGCGCCATCGCCCCGTGGGCCGGAGGGCAGAGCTCCGAGTACTTCAACCGGCTGCTGTCCGGTCTCGGCGACATCATGGGCTTCGACCTGTCGACCCCGTGGAACACACTGCCTGCCAAGGTCCGCAAGGCGATCCTCGAAGGCAGCACCGAACAGGTGCACGTGCGCTACAAGAACCGCTACGGGCGGGTGCGGTCCTACTACGCCGAATTCGAAGGGGTCATGCCGTTCCTGCACCGCAGGCTCGAACAGACCGAATCCGAGCAGATGAAGGACCGCTACGACGGATACATGCGCGACATTCCGTGCCCCGCCTGCTCCGGCGCGCGGCTGCGGCCCGAGATCCTGTCGGTGACGATCGCCGCCGACGGCGGCCACAAATCCATCGCCGAGGTGTGCGACCTGTCGATCGGGGAGTGCTCCCAGTTCCTGAACAGCCTCGTCCTGGGAACCCGCCAGGAAGCCATCGCCGGGTCGGTGCTCAAGGAGATCCAGGCACGCCTGGGATTCCTGCTCGATGTGGGTCTCGAATACCTCACCCTGTCACGCGCCGCCGCGACCCTCTCCGGTGGGGAAGCGCAACGCATCCGGCTGGCCACGCAGATCGGCTCCGGGCTCGTCGGGGTGCTGTATGTACTCGACGAACCGTCCATCGGCCTGCACCAGCGCGACAACCGCCGACTCATCGAAACCCTCACGCGGCTACGGGATCTCGGCAACACCCTGATCGTCGTCGAACATGACGAGGACACGATCCGGGCCTCCGACTGGGTCGTCGACATCGGACCGTACGCGGGGGAACACGGCGGTCGGGTCGTGCACACCGGCACCTACAAGCAACTGCTCGACAACACCGACTCGCTCACCGGCGCCTACCTGTCCGGCCGCCGGAGCATCGAGGTGCCCGCGCTGCGCAGGCCCGTCGACCGCGCGCGGCAGGTGACCGTCGTCGGGGCGCGGGAGAACAACCTGCGCGGTATCGACGTGGCGTTCCCGCTCGGTGTGCTCACGAGCATCCGGAGTGTCCGGGTCCGGGAAATCGACCCTCGTCAACGACATCCTCGCCACC
>JAAZAD010000563.1 GCA_012514505.1 Rhodococcus sp. (in: high G+C Gram-positive bacteria)
GAGACCCGACCGCTGTCGGCCACCAAGCGCTGGCGTCTGGTCGAGGTGCTCGAGAAGGCCAAGTAGGTCGGATCGACGCTTCGCGCGACGAATTACATACGGACCGCCCGTCCCCGAGAATTCGGGGGCGGGCGGTTTGTTGTCGGGGTGGGGGTGGTGTTGCGTCAGCGGCTCAGTTCCCGGAGCCGGCGACACCGTCGACACCATCGGTGCCGTCCGGGCCTCCGGTACCGCCGATGCCTCCGATGCCGCCGGTGCCGTGCAGAGCGTCACCCCCGTCGCCGCCGTCGCCGCCGGTGCCGGGCGAGGCATCGCCGCCGTTGCCCCCGTGCCCGCCGTTACCGCCGATACCTGTGCCGTCGCCGCCGTCGCCGCCGGTCCCGCCTTGGGCGATACCGGTGCCGCCCGTGCCTCCATTACCACCGTTGCTGGTGATGTATTGCGGTGTGCCGCCGTTGCCACCGTCGCCGCCCTGGTATCCGTCGCCGCCGCTGCCGCCGTGCCCTCCCAGGATCCCGCCGTGGCCACCGTCGCCGCCGTCGCCGACCAGACCTGTCGACCCGGTGTCGCCGGGGGTTCCGCCGAAGAGGCCGGCGGTGCCGCCGGTACCGCCGACGCCGCCCTGACCGCCGTCACCTCCGTTGCCGCCGTAGCTGAGGACGCCCGTGCCTCCGTTGCCGCCGGTACCGCCCTTTCCGCCGTCGCCGCCGTTTCCGCCGTTGCCCCAGAGCAGCCCGGCGTTTCCGCCGTCGCCGCCATTGGCTCCGAGGTGGCCGTTCTCGCCGTCGGTGCCCGTCGCCAGCTCGGCTCCGTCTGCTCCGGTTGCCCCGATTGCTCCCGTGTGGCCGTTGCCGCCGTTGCCCCAGAGGAGGCCAGCGTTCTGGCCGTTGGGTGAGGTGGCAGTGCCGTCGGCGCCGTCGCCGATGAGGAGGACTCCGAGGAGCGAGAAGGTGAGGCCGCCGGTTCCGGGGCTGGCGGTCGGGGAGTAGCCGATGGTCACGATCAGCAGGTTGAGGGTGAAGCCGTCATCGTCGGTGACGGTGATCAGTCGTGACTCTTGTGGTCCGGTGTGAATCGCCGAAGTCGTTGAATTGGGGCCGAAGGTGACGGTGGGCAGGGTGGCTGCCGTTCTGGCCGAGGTTGGCGCCTGAGGGGTGGTTTGCGCCAAGCTGCGGCCGGTGAGGCTGCGGAGGGCCGCGTCGGTGTGGGCTGCGAGTTGTCGGATGCCGTTGCTGGCGGCGGGGTTTGTTGCGGCTGCCTGGAGTTGCTGGAGGGTGGTGCCGGTCGCAGTCGGATCGGCTGTCTTAAGGGGTGTCGTGGTGGGTGGCTGGAGGTATCGGGCCAGGTCGGCGAGGGTGGTCGCGGGTGCGTGGATGTGCGCCGCATTGGTTTCGGCGACGGCGGGTGCGATGGCTGCGGTGCCGAGGGCGAGGACGGAGGCGAGAGCGAGGGATCGGCCTCCGGCGGCGAGGGTGCGAGTTCGCGGGGTGTGGGGGAGTTGGTGGCGGCCGGGCATGGGATTGTCCTGCCATCAGATTGTGAGGAACCGGCCGTGAAGTCGACGGTGTTGTCGGAGACGGGTCCCGCGGCTGTTTCCGCTGGCTGGTGGGTCGGTACCCCCATGCGTGGGTGTGTCAAGGGTAGTCCGAATCGGCGACAAGATGTCTGAGTTGTCTGAATGGGGTTTGTTCTGGATGAGTCCGCATCGGTTGAGGAACGGCAGTTGTCGACCCTCATGTTCTGGCGCCTTCCCGAGAAACCTGACTAGGGTTTCGGGCTATGGCTAAGACCCTTTCATCGATCGTCGTACCGGTCAGTCCCGACCAGGCATTCGCTGCGTTGACTGATTTCACTCGTTATGGTGATTGGTTGATCTTCCATCACAGTTGGCGTGGGGAGGTGCCGAAGCGTGAGTCCCTCGGGGTCGGGTCGAAGGTGTCGTCGGTGCTGGTAGTGAAGGGCAACACCCTCCCGTTCGATTGGCAGATCAGCGTCTACTCGCCGCCGCGGGAACTGCGTTTCTCCGGCAAGGAGAAGGGCTTGCAAGTGACGATCAAGTTGTCGGTGGCCCCGAGGGGCGGCCGTGGCTCCGAAGTGACGTTTCAACTCGAGCTGGGCGGTCTTCCCGCAGTAGGGCCGATCGGCAAGGCGGCGGTGAAGTCGTTGCACGGCGATGTGGAAGAGTCGATGGCTCGCTTCGCGACGACGTGCGCTACGTGAGGGCGGCAGCGGCAGTGAGGATTGCGCATGCACCGACATCGGCCGTGACGAGGATGTGACCGGATTCGGGTGTCGATGTGTTCGGTGCTCGTGGAGGATTAGGTCTGCGCGGCCAACGCCTTCGAGCAGCATTCACGGTTGCGGTCGTGACGGTGTAGTCGGTTGCCAGGCTAACGAGACCGGCATCTGTGACGATACAGTCGTTAGAGTTGGCCGGGCGGGGTCGGTCAGCCGGTAGGAAGGAACGCATGCAGGACGGTACACGCGGTCGCCACACGAGCGATCGGACCGGTGATACGCAGGCTTCTGATCCCATGCAGGACACGATGCCGTGGATTCCGGACGATGATCCCGTCTTGAAGGAACTGCGCGCCTGGCGTGACGAATTGGGAACGAAAGACGGTTCTCGTGCCGTGGGCGACGTCAAGGAGTCGTCACCGAACGATTCGGTACCGACTGCTGTGTCGGCCGCACAGGAGGCAAACACCGCCTCTGTGCCGGTCGATCTGTCGCGGGCAACCGAGCAGGGTCGGCGACGTGAGCAGGCCCGAACCCCGGCCGAGACTCCAGGCGACTCAGGGCGGGGGCTGCCGAGGAGATCGACCGACGAGCTCTCCTGGCTGCCATTCGGTCGTCTCCGGCTCCCGGAGACGGCGCCGCAGCCGGTGATCGACATACCGGCCCCGCGTCCGGTGACGACCGGCGCCCCGCGACATTCGACCTGGGACGTGATGTCTTCGCAGCGCGCGCCGCAGCCGCAGCCGATCAAATCGGAGGCAGAACGGAAGCTGGCCGATGCCAGTACCGTGGCTTTCCCGATGGTTACCCCGGAGGACCTTGCGGACGAGGGTCCGGTAGAGACCGCGATTGAGGCCGTTGGCCTGCACAAGCGGTTCGGTGAGTTCGTGGCAGTCCAGGATGTGAGTTTCGCTGTCCCCAAGGGGAAGATCGTCGCGCTTCTCGGCCCGAATGGTGCCGGTAAGACGACCACCGTCAACATGCTGTGCACGCTGCTGAAACCTGATGGCGGGAGCGCGACGGTCGCCGGGTGCGACGTTGTCGAGGACGCTCCGGGTGTCCGTCGGGCGATCATGCTGACCGGCCAGTTTGCGGCGCTCGATGAGGCGTTGACGGGGCGGGAGAACCTCATCCTCTTCGGTCGTCTCCTCGGTATGACCAAGAAGTCCGCGGCGATTCGTGCAGACGAACTGTTGGAGGAGTTCGGATTGACAGCGGCCGCCGGGCGGCGCGTCGGCCAATACTCCGGCGGCATGCGCCGGCGCATCGACATCGCGTGCGGGCTAGTCACCAAACCGGAAGTGGTGTTCCTGGACGAACCGACCACCGGGCTCGATCCGCGTAGTCGGCAGGACGTGTGGGCCGTGGTCGAGCAACTCCGCTCGTCCGGAGTGACCATCCTCCTGACGACTCAGTATCTCGAAGAGGCTGATGTGCTGTCGGACAACATCATTGTCATCGACAAGGGCCGTGTGATCGCGGAGGGCACGTCAGATGAGCTCAAAGCGGAGACTGGCGCGGCCTACTGTGACATCACGCCGTCGCATCCCGCCTACCTGCCGCGCTTACGTGCTCGACTGCGCGACATGATCGGTGACTTCGAACAGGAGAACGAGGACGCGCTGACGGTCTCGGTTCCCGCTCCGGACGGCCCGCAGACACTCGCCGAAGTGATTCGACGGACGGAGGCTGCGAAGATCCCACTAGCCGACATCGCGTTGCGGCGGCCGTCATTGGATGAAGTGTTCCTCGCGCTGACCGGTGACAACGGCAAGGCGGACGATCCGGAGTGACGTTGTTATCGGAAGGTCCGTCGGCCATCGACGACATCGCCTCGCCGTGGCTCCGGACTATGCGGCAGTGGTGGACCCTCACCGCGCGGGGAATGCTGAAGGTCCTGCGCAACGGAGAGTTCCTCTTCGCGTTCATTTCGCCGGCCTTCCTAGCTCTGTGTTTCTATCTGCCGCTGCGCAAGGTGATGGACTCTGCGCCGGGTATGGACTACGGCCAGTTCCTGATGCCGATCATTGTGCTGCAGTCGGTCGGGTTCGCCGCCACGTCGGCGGCGATGCGATCAGCCTTCGACGTGACCGGTGGAATCAACACCCGGTTCCGTGCGCTGCCGATGTCCGGAGCGGTGCCTTTCTTCGCGCGGTCGGCCACCAACGGAGTACTTCTGGTGGTCTCGTTGCTCTGCGGTGCAATCGCGGTGTTGCTGATCGGCTGGCGTCCGGGAGGCGGCGTGTCGGGGACGGTGCTGCTGTTCGGTATCGCGCTGATCATCGGTGTCCTGCTCGCTCTGCTGTGCGACGGCATCGGACTCGTTGCCGGTAGCCCCGAAGCGACTAGCCAGATGTTGGGTCTGCCGACCATGATCCTCGGAATGGTGTCCACCGGGTTCGTCCCGGAGGAGCGGTTTCCAGAGTGGATCAGGGGGTTCGCTCGCAATCAGCCGATCTCTCAGTTCGTCGAGGTGATGCGGGTCGCCGATTCGAAGGAGCCGATGACGTGGGCCGTCGCCCAGCCCACTGTGTGGTGGTGTCTCGGGTTGGCAATCGGTGCCGCTGTGTTGCTGGCGATCGGCGCGAAGAAGGTGCGGACATGACCGTTGTCGAGTCCATCGTGGCGGCTGAACCGAATCGTCCACAGGAAGGATCCGTCAGGGCGTGGCTGGCCTCCAGCCGTGTCCTCACGTGGCGTCAGCTGCTGGTCTACGTCCGCGACGTGGTGACAGTGCTGCCGTCACTGATCGTTCCCGCCGTGTCGATGGTGCTGATGAAGGTGGTGCTCGGTGACGCAGTGGGCAATGCCACCGGACAGAACAGCCTGTACGGGACGGTGCCGTTGATGATCATCGTCGGCGCGATGAGCGGATCGATGGTGTCGGCGGTACGGCTCAACAAGGAACGCACTACGGGAGTGCTCGCACGTCTGTTCGTGTTACCTATCAATCGCGCCTCAGACCTGACTTCACGCGTCGCCGCAGAACTCGTTCGAATCTTTGTCGTGACGATCATTCTCCTTGGTGTCGGCTATGCCATGGGATTCCGGTTCGAGCAGGGGGTGGGAGCGGCAATCCTCCTGTTGATCGTTCCGATTGTGTTCGGCGGGGCGTTCGCGGTGTTCGTCCTGGCTCTCGCGGTCAACTCGCCGACCGGGGCGCCCCTCGTCCAGTACCTCGGGCTCCTGATGAGTGTCCTGATGTTCTTCAACTCCGGATTCTCTCCGATCGACGGTTACCCGGACTGGCTCCAACCGATCGTCGCGAACCAGCCGATGACGCCGGCGATCGAAGTGATGCGGTCGTTCGCTGTCGGCGGGCCGATTGCAGCGAATCTGGTGAAAGTCGCCCTCTGGACGGTGTTCTTCATCGGAGTCAGCGTCTATCCGGCTCTGCGCGGCTACCGGCGGGCCGCGACCAGTCGATGAGGCAACGCCGAGTCGATTCGATTGTGCGACAAGCAGAGTTGTGCGCGCCCGATGTGGTGCCGCCGCTCGGCGAGCACCGGGTGGTCCGAGCGATCGTTCGCGTCGCCTAACATCGGAACCTGTGCGGGGGCTCTTCGGATGATCACCGATCAGTAACGCGAACGATGAAACGAACGAAATAGTGAACTGGCACCTGTGTGCGGAAGCCAAACTGCCGATGTTGGTGATGTGTGTGAGGAACAATCGCACAAATGGTGCTCATCGGATCGGCAGTTCGACTGCCGACGTCGGGACGGGAGGTGGCCGCTGGGTCATGAGTCCGGAGACCGACGGGGCCGAGCAGGGCTCCACAGCGGAGATCCGGCCGCATGCTGGAACGACGAGAGTGAGGAAGTAATGGCTACGGGGCAGGAGAGCGTCTCAAGGACGGATCACCCCGGTGAGTCATCGGCGTTGCCCTTGACCGCTGCTCAGCGCGGTATGTGGTTCGCCGAACGATTGCTGCCGAACTACTCGGTCAACGTCGCGCAGTATCTCGATATCCAGTTCGAACCGGGTGGCTTCGATCATGAGTTGTTCGCGAACGCCGCGGTCGAAGCGGGCAAGGCTGCTGAGTCGCCGTACTTGCGCATCGTCGAGAACGACGGAGTGCCGGGGCAGGTCGTCGACCTGGAATACGAGCAGACCGTCGACATCATCGATTTCCGTGCAGAGCCCGATCCGCTCGCCGCAGCGGAGAGATGGATGCGTTCGGAGTACCGCCGCCCACTCGACTTGCTCACCGACAAGCTCATCTTGTCAGTCCTACTACGTGTCTCCGACGGTAGGACTTTCTGGTATACCCGCGGGCACCACATCATCATCGACGGTGTCGCAGCCTTCACGCTGACCCGAATGACGCTCGATCGCTACAACGCTGTGCGGCGGGGCGTGGAACTGGCAGAGAAGCCGGGCGCGACGATGGCTGAGATCGTCGCCGACGAGGCGAAGTACCTCGAGAGCAGCCGCCGGCAGGGTGACGCCGACTACTGGCGGGAGCGCACACGCGAGATGCCGGAGCGGGCCACGCTGTCCAAGTCTGCCGGATTGGCACCGATCTCTGCGGACAACGTCGTCGTCAGCGAGGTCGTTGATCCGGATCTGCAGCGCAGGCTCGAGGGACGGGCGGCGGCCGAGGGTTCGTCGCTCGCGGTCGTCCTGACAGCGGCTTTCGGCGCCTTCATGGCACGCATGACGGGCACGGACGACGTCGTACTGAGCCTTCCGGTCAGCGGGCGTGCGACTGCGAAGATCAAGCGGGGTGCAGGCATGCTCTCCAACCTGCTGCCGATCCGGCTCACCTCGATCGGAGAGCGGACCTGTGGTGAACTGATCGCTGCGGCACAGGTGGAACTGACCGGTGCTCTCCGGCACCAGCGGTATCGATCTGACGACATTCGACGAGATGCAGGCTTCTCCGGGCAGGCGTACGGGTTTGGGCCGTCGATCAACATGGTGTTCTTCGACGAACCCGTCGCGGTCGACGGCGCCAGCGCGGATTACCGGATCCTGACGTCGGGAATCCTTGAAGACCTGTTGTTCAACCTGTATCAGGCGAGTCCCGGTGCACCGCTCGTGATCGACCTTCACGGCAACCCGCACCTGTACACGGCGGCGACGCTGGAAACGCACCACCGCAGGTTCTTGGCGTTTGCAGAGCGGTTCATCGACTCTCCGACCACCGGGGTTCTGGACATCGATCTGTTCGTGGATCAAGAGCGCGAAACCGTGGACGAGTTCGCGATCGCGCCGCCGAACGATCTCGAGGACGGCGACGCGCCGACGGTGGTCGAGGCGTTCGCAGCAGTGGTCGCAGAACACGCTGATCGGGTGATGATCACCGACTCAGGTCGTCAGTGGACGTTCGCCGAGTTCGACGCGCAGGCGAAGTCTTTCGCGCAGCAGTTGGTCGACGGCGGCGTGCAGCCCGGCCATCGGGTCGTCATCGTGCTCGATCGTGGGATCGCACAGATCGTCGCGGCGTACGCGACCTTGTTCACCGGTGCTGCCTACGTCCCAATCGACCCCGCGACGCCGGTCGCGCGCCGCGAATCGATCATCGAAGAGGTGGTGCCGACCGTCATCGTCGACGATGATTACGTTGCCGGCCTCACTTTCGCGCCGGACGATCGTAGGACGGAATTCACGTCGGCGGCGATCATGCCGGACTCGACTGCCTACGTCATCTTCACCTCGGGTTCCACGGGCAGACCCAAGGGCGTCCAGGTCAGCCATCGCGCGATGGCGGCATTCGTCCGTTGGCATCTGAAGGCTTTCCCCATGGGAGTCGACGATGTGATGTTGGCGAAGGCTCCGTTCATCTTCGACGCGTCGGTGACCGAGATGTTCGGCGGCCCGCTGGCCGGATCACGAACCGTCATCGCACGCCCGGGCGGACACGCTGACCCGGCGTACCTCGCGGAGCTGATGGCTCGGGAGCAAGTCAGCTTCGTTCAGTTCATTCCGTCGCTACTCGACACCTTCCTGGACGTCGTCGGCGACGACCAGCTTGCGCGTCTGCAGGGCCTTCCCTATCTGATCTTGGGAGGGGAGGCGCTCGGCCCGAAGCTCGCTGCTCGGGTCTCCGCGGCGCTTCCGCGGACGGCCGTTTACAACTTGTACGGTCCGACTGAGACAACGGTGGACATCACGGGCATCCAGGTCTCGGCCGGGCACGTCGACTCGGTCCCGATCGGACGCCCGATCGCGGGTGCTCGAGCCCGGGTTCTCAGCTCGACCCTCGATCAGGTGCCGGTGGGCGTCACGGGAGATCTCTACGTCGGCGGGACACAGCTCGCGGACGGCTATTACGGGCGGCCCGATCTGACTGCGCCCCGATTCGTCGCCGACCCGATGTCGGTAGGCGACCGGCTGTATCGCACGGGAGACCGTGCGCGCTGGACCGTCGACGGAGTGCTGGAGTATCTCGGTCGCGAAGATCATCAGGTGAAGATCCGCGGGCAGCGTGTGGAACTCGGCGAGATCGAGGCGGTGCTTGGTCGGTACGCCCTCGTCGACAGCGCGGCGGCAATCATCCACCAGCGTGGCGTCACGGCTGTCGTCGTGGCCTACGTGAAGTCTGCGGTCGAATCCGCTGCACCGACCGTCGATGATCTGCGAGCGTGGTGCGTCACTCATTTGCCGTCGCACATGGTGCCCAGTTCGTTCGTGGTGCTCGACCAGATGCCGTTGCTTCCCACCGGCAAGCTGAACCGGCACGCACTTCCGGAGCCCGAGCTCGAGTCCGAGGCCGTTGCCTACGTCGCCCCAGAGTCCGAGATCGAAGTCGCGATCACCCGAATCCTCGCTGAGCTCCTCGGGGCGGAACAGATCGGCATGCGGGACAACCTGTTCGAGTTGGGTGCCGATTCGCTCGTCGCGGCACGTCTGGTGGCTCGCGTACGCGCAGCGGAAGGCATCGGACTCACGCTCGCCGATGTCTTCGCCAGCGAAGACATCGGTGAACTGGCGCGCGCAGCGGCCGCATCGGGTGAGCCGTCGGATCGGATCCTGCTGGCGCCGATGCCGCGTGACGGCTCGATTCCGCTGTCGTATCCCCAGACCCGCTTGTGGTTCATCAACCGGATGGATCCGACTGCTGCGACCTACAACATGCCCGGTGCCATGCGAATCGGTCCCGAGACCGAGGTCGATGCGTTGTCGGCTGCAGTCGCCGATGTACTCGTCCGCCACGAGTCGCTTCGTACACGTTTTCCTGCCGTCGACGGTGAGCCGGTACAGCAGATCCTCGAAGGCCGCGAAATCGACAGCGAGTCGATTCTGCGCGTCGTGGAGGTCAGTGCCGGCGAGTTGGCCAGTGCGATTTCGGCCGAGGCCACCGAGGGTTTCGACCTCATCGACCAGACACCGATTCGGTTCACCTTGCTCAACGTGGTCGATGAGACCGGGGCGACGGTGGACGCGGTCCTGGTGGTCGTGCTTCATCACATCGCCGGTGACGGATTCTCCTTGCGTCCGTTGATCACCGATCTGCTGTCGGCATATCACGCGCGCAGCAGCGGGATGGCTCCCGACTGGGAACCGCTGCCGGTCCAATACGCGGACTTCGCGATGTGGCAGCGTGCGGTCCTCGGGGACCCTGACGATCCCTCGTCACCGATCGCCACGGAGATCGACTTCTGGGCGCAGGAGCTTGCGGGATCGCCCGAAGTCCTGACTCTGCCGAGCGACCGACCGCGGCCGGTGGTTCCGTCGGGGCTCGGCGCTTACGTCGACACAGTGCTGCCAGCGGACCTGGCCAGCGGAGTTCGTGCGCTGGCGTCGCGTCTGGGAGTCACGACATTCACCGTGTTCCACGCGGCGCTCGCAGTGGTTCTCAGCAGACTCGCAGACACCGATGACGTGCTGATCGGCACCGCGGTCGCGGGCCGTGAGGAACCGGAGACCGCGGAGCTTGTTGGAATGTTCGTGAACACGGTCGTGCTGCGCACCCAGCATTCGGCGTCGATGACCGTCGCCGAGCTGGTCTCCGATGCCCACCACACTCGTACCCGCGCGCTCGAACACGCGGGCGTACCCTTTGAGCAGGTCGTCGACGTGCTTGCTCCCTATCGGTCGCGTTCGCACAGCCCGCTGGTTCAGGTCGCCTTGTCGTTCCTGCGCGACGACATCTCCCTCCTGACCTCCGACGACGAGTTCAGCTGGATCGATGCGCGCCCCGGCGCCGCGAAGATGGACCTGGAGGTCTCGGTGACCGAGGGCTTCAGCTCCGACCAGAGTTCGTTCGCGGTGCAGTTCTGTTATGCACGGGACCTGTTCGATCATGAGTCGATCGTCGATTTCGCGGGCAACCTGAACTGTGTGCTCGAAGCGATGGTGCAGAACTCGGAGTCTCCGATTGCGCGGATCGACCTCGTGGGCGACGACGACCTGGCACGTCAGGGAGTGGCGTCGGCGAAATCCGACCGCCCGACAACACTGCGGAGCCTGTTGGCGATCGGTGCAGAACGAGCCGACGCAGACGTTGCAACGATCCTCGGATCCAGCGGTGCGCTGACCCGAACCATGTTCGAGGCTCGGACGAATCAACTCGCCAGAGAACTGATCGGGCGCGGCATCGGAGCCGGCGACACGATCGCGGTCAGCATTCCGCGATCCCAGCACTCGGTGGTCGCGATGGTGGCCGTGGCCAAGACGGGCGCAGCCTTCGTGGTGATCGATCCGCGGCACCCGGCCGAACGGCGCGCTTCGCTGGTCGCGGATGCCGATACGGTTCTGGGCCTGACGACGACGGAAGTCAGCGAACCTGCGGCTTCGGTGCCCTGGATCGTCCTCGACGTCGCTCAGGACGAATTGCAGATCGCAGGGCACAGCGGGCGAAGCGTCGCCGATGACGAATTGGTGCGGTGCGTGCGGCCCGAGGATGTCGCCTACATCCTCTTCACGTCCGGTTCGACAGGCAAGCCGAAGGCTGCCGCGGTCAGCAACCGTGCGATCACGAACCTCGCAGTGAACTCGGTTGAGACGTGGGGGATGACTCCTGACTCGCGAATGCTGCACGTCGGTGCCCCGAGCTTCGACGGTGCGATGGGCGAGTTGTGGCCGGCGATGCTTGCGGGCAGCGGTGTCGTCGTGGCGGACTTCGACAGCTATGCCGGCGAGCCGCTCGAGCGACTCATCGCCGAGCACGGCGCGACTCATGCGTGCATGACGCCTGCGGTGGTCGCGACGTTGAACCCGGTGAACATGCCGACGTTCTGCGATGTGGCCTGCGGCGGCGAAGCGTTGCCACCGGAGCTGGTGCATCGGTGGACTGCGTTGGGTGATCGTCGCATCTACAACATCTACGGACCGACAGAAGCGGCGGTCTGGGTCACCTGTGGCGGACCGTTCGATCTCCATGAAGACATCACGATCGGGCGGCCCGATGCGGGCGTCGGCATTCTGGTACTCGACCGCAGCCTCAGGCCGGTGCCGACCGGAGTGACCGGCGAGATGTACGTCACCGGAGAGCAGGTGGGACTCGGCTATCGCGGGCAGAACGCGCTCACCGCGGTGCGGTTCGTCGCTAATCCGTTTGCTCCTGGCACGCGGATGTATCGCACGGGAGATCGGGTGTCGCGGCGAAGCGACGGTGCCTTCGACTACCACGGGCGAGTGGATTTCCAGCTCAAGATCCGCGGGCAGCGGATCGAGCCCGGTGAACTGGACGCCGTCCTGTTGACGCATCCTGACGTCACGAACGCAGTGAGCGTGGGGCTGCCGGGACCGTCGGGCGACACGGTGCTCGCGTCGTACGTGAGTCTGGTCGAGGGCGGCGTGGTCACGCCGGGCGAACTCGAGGAGTTCGTGGAGCCGCTGCTACCCAGCTTCTTGATTCCGCGCGCCATCAAGATCGTCGAAGAGTTCGAGCGGACTCCGATCGGCAAGATCGATCGCCGCCGGCTTCCGCCGATCGAGTTCGCGTCGACGGGCGACTTCATCGCGCCGCGTACGCAACTCGAGGCCGTCGTCGCCGATGTCTTCGGTCAGGTCCTCGGCGTAGACGCGGTGAGTGTCACCGACAGCTTCTTCGACCTGGGTGGCAACTCGCTGTCCGCGACCAGGGTGACTTCGCGCCTTGGGGCGGCGATCGATCGCGACGTGCCGGTAGCGGCCTTGTTCGAGGCGGACACGGCGGCCAAACTCGCCGCGCACGTCTCCACAGTGCTGTCCGGACATGCCACCGTCCGCTTGGGGCGCAGACCTCGAGCGGAAGTCATTCCGCTCGCTGACGTCCAGCGTGGAATGTGGTTCCTCAACCGTGCAGATCCGGAGTCGTCGGCGTACAACGTCTCGCTGCCCTTGCGGCTGACCGGGCCGTTGGACGTCGCAGCTCTGTCGACGGCGGTCGCCGACCTCTTGAGGCGGCACGAATCGTTGCGCACCAGCTATCCGATGATCAACGGAGCACCCATCCAGGTGGTTCACACCGCGCAAGAAGCGGTTGCGAGGCTCGACCTGACGCCGATCCCGGCCGGTGGAGATCTCGATGCCGCACTTGCGGAGCTGACTGGTCGCGGGTTCGATGTCACTGTGGCCGCGCCCCTTCGGCTCGCGTTGCTTCAGGTCGCGGAAGACGACCACGTCCTCGTATTCGTGATCCATCACATCAGTGCCGACGGTTCGTCGATGGCACCGCTGGCACGCGATCTGATGATTGCCTACGCGGCGCGGCGTGCGGGTCACACGCCACCATGGACGCCGCTGCAGGTTCAGTACGCCGACTATTCGGTCTGGCAGGCCGAGCGATTGGCTGCCACCGACGCGTCGGGCACCACCGAAGCTCAACGACAGCTCGATTACTGGAGGAAGCGACTCGCGGGGGCGCCGGAGCTGATCGACCTGCCCACGGACCGCCCTCGACCGAAGCGGTCGTCGCATATCGGCGGGCAGGTCGACTTCGAGATCCCGGGCGAACTCACCGTTTCGCTCGAACAGGTCGCTCGTGAATCGAACACCACGTTGTTCATGGTCACGCAGGCTGCCTACGCGATGCTCCTCTCGCGGTTGACCGGCCGAAACGACATCGTGATCGGCACCCCGTACGCAGGTCGCGGTGAACAAGCGCTCGACGTGATCGTCGGCATGTTCGTCAACAGCCTGGCCCTGCGTACGCGTATTGCTCAGGGAGCATCGTTCGCCGAGCTCCTCGGTGATGTCCGTCGTGACGATCTGGCCGACATGGCCAACGCTGACGTCGCCTTCGACGCTGTCGCCTCGCAAGCGGGGGCCTCGCCGTCCGAGTCGTACAACCCGGTGTTCCAGGTGATGTTCTGGTTCCAGAACATCGATTTCCCAGCGCTCGACTTCAACGAGTTGCGTGTCTCGCCGATCGTGGAGGATGTCTCGGTCGCCAAGGTTGATCTGCAGTTGACCCTGTACCCGAATCCGCCGCACATCGAGGACGGCAGTGCACCGGCGCTCGCGACGCCGGCCCAGTTCATCTACGCCAAGGAACTGTTCGACGAGGACACGATCCACTCGTTCGCAGAGCGCTACTTGCGAATCCTAGAAGCGATCGCGGCCGATCCGCAGTGCGTGGTCGGGGACATCGACATCTCGACCGAGGCCGAGTCGGAAGTGGCCGGAGGTGGCGACGCCGTCACAAGTCTGGCCGATCTGGTTTCGACGGCGACTGCAGTCGATCCGGACGCCCTTGCGGTGGATCAGGCGATCACCTTCGGGGAGCTGTCGGCGACCATCGCGGCGATGAGTGCGGCCCTGCCCGGAACCGATCCGGATTCGGCGTTGAGCATGGCGTTGATGAGTTCTGTTCCCGGGCTCGCGGTCGGTGGGCCGACTGCGCTTGAAGAGACGTTGAGAACGTTGCGTGAGAACGCGACCGCCCTGGCGGGCATGGATAACTACACCGCAGAAGGAAATAATCGAAAGTGACTGATCTGGATCCGATGGCCGTCGACGTCTCGCGTGGCTGGGGGGTCGACCAGTCAACTGCTGATTTGATCGCCTTCGGTGCGGCAGTTGCACCGGAGTCTGCAGCGCTCGAGGGCAAGGGCGGTCCTGTCACCTTCGCTCAACTCAACGCACAGGTCGTCGCGATCGGCGGTGTGCTCGCGGCCCAAGGCCTGGGGCCTGACGCTGCGGTCGGTGCAAGTATTTCGGCGCACCTGGACACCAAGGGCGCCAGTCCGGAGGCGGTGGCCGCAGCCACCCGCCAGGCCGTGGACCAGATTCGGGCGGCTGCCTTCACTGCAGCGGGTTCGGTAGACCTCGGGTCACTCTCGGGAATCGTCCGATCGACCGTGTACCGCTTCGCCGACCGAGTCGCGGTGACGGACATGGACGGGACCTCGCTGACCTACGCGGAGTTGGATGCTCAGTCCACTGCGGTCGCTGCAGGCCTCATCGAGGCCGGTGCGGGTCCGGAACGACTCGTCGGCGTGGCACTGGACCGTGATGCGGAACTGATCGTCGCGCTCGTCGGCATTGTGAAGGCTGGGGCCGCATACCTGCCATTGGACCGATCACATCCGGTGGAGAGACTGCGTTCCATCGTCGACGATGCCAAACCCCAGGTGGTTCTCGTCGACGGCGACACCGCGGCGAAGTGGACCGATCTTGACGTTCCGATGTCGTCGGTGTCGGAGGTACGAGACCGTGGGCGCAACTCGGACGCCCCGCTTCCCGAGAACGTCAACCCTGCGCATCCTGCGTACGTCATGTACACCTCGGGATCGACGGGCAAGCCGAAGGGCGTCGTCGTCACCAATGGAGACGTCGTCACCCTGCTGTCTGCGATGGGCCGTGAGTACGACTATTCGCCGAACGACGTTTGGACGATGTTCCAGTCGTATGCGTTCGACGTATCGGTCGGTGAGATCTGGGTGTCGATCGCGTTCGGCGGTCGTCTGGTGGTGCTCGATCACTACACCACGCGCTCGCCTGGGGATTTCGTCGAAGTATTGGAGCGCGAACGCGTGACGGTCGTCAACCTGACGCCGTCTGCGTTCTATCAGCTTGCAGGCGCGGTGCGTCCGCCGGCCCAGGGACGCCTGTCCCAGTCAGTGCGTTCGATGATCTTCGTCGGAGAGGCGCTCGACTTCGAACAGGTGCGCCGCTGGCACGCCGATCGCCGTCAGCTCGACGGCAACGACGGACCCGAGCTCAACAACATGTACGGGCCGACGGAGGCCACCGTGTACATGACCAGGCGGGTCTTGACACCGGAGTTCGTCGCCGCGACATTCGCAAGCGACGTCGGAATGCCGCTCGCCGGCACCGACACGTACGTCCTTGACTCTCGTCTGGCAAGAGTTCCCGAGGGTGTACCGGGCGACCTGTACATCGCGGGCCCTCAGCTGGCCCGCGGGTATTCCGGGCGTTTTGCGCTCAACGCGACGCGGTTCGTCGCCGATCCGTTCGGCTCTGCCGGGCAGCGGATGTACCAGACCGGTGACGTCGCAATCGTCCGAAACGGATCGATCGAGTTCCTCGGCCGCGCCGACGACCAGATCAAACTGCGCGGATTCCGCATCGAACTCGGTGAGGTGGAAGCCGCGCTGCTTTCGGCTGCGGGTGTCAACGCCGCCGCGGCGGCCGTGTATGAGCTGGAAGGTCATCCGGCCCAACTCGTCGGGTATGTCGTGGGCGCCGCCGCGGACGGCGGAGAGCTGGATGTCGCCGCGGTCAAGGCCGCGGCCAAGGATCGGGTACCGGAGTACATGGTCCCCGACGTCATCATGACGATGGATCAGTTGCCGCTGAACGTGAACGGCAAGCTGGACCGGAAGGCGCTGCCCGCGCCGGTGATCACGAGCCGGGCCGAGTACGAGGCACCCGCGACCGAGGCAGAGATCGCAATCGCCGAGGTCATCGGTCAAGTCCTCGGCCTGGAGCGAATCAGCGCCACCGAATCGATCTTCGAGCTCGGAGGCAATTCGCTGTCGGCAGCACAGATCTCTGCGCGATGTGCCGAAGATCTCGGGCTCGACGTGGCCGTTCGTGACGTTTTCGAGGCTCCGACCGTCCGTGATCTCGCGACGAGGGTCACCGGCAGGAGTCTGGTGGAACGGCCCGAACTCGTGGCGGCCGAGCGGCCCGCTGAGGTGCCGCTGTCGTATGCGCAGCGCCGCATCTGGTTCCTCCAAGAACTCGCACCGACGAGCACCGTCTATCACATCCCGC
>JAAZAD010000564.1 GCA_012514505.1 Rhodococcus sp. (in: high G+C Gram-positive bacteria)
CGGTGTGTACGACCTGCGCGTCGACGGCGCCCTGGCCGGGCGAACGAGCTCTCCGGGCGGTAATACGGTGACCATCGACCTGGCGACGGGAACCGCCGAAAGGCAGGCTGGACCTGTCGGCACCGTCCGTTTCGGGGACCTGCCCGATCGCATCAAAGACGTCGAGATCTGGCTGCCGCACAACGAGATCACCGAATTGGTCGAACTGCGTACCGACGCGGAGATCGACCCCCTGTCAGTCGAGGGCCGGCGGGTGTGGCTGCATCACGGCAGCTCGATCAGTCAGGGCTCCGATGCCGCCGGCCCGTCCACCACCTGGCCGGCCCTTGCCGCGTCCGACGGAGGTGTCGAGTTGATCAACCTGGGGCTGGGTGGGAGTGCCTTGCTCGATCCGTTCACCGCCCGTGCGCTGCGCGATACCCCTGCCGATCTGATCAGCGTCAAGATCGGCATCAACCTCGTCAACACCGACGTGATGCGTTTGCGGGCGTTCGGCCCCGCGGTGAACGGGTTCCTCGACACGATCCGCGACGGGCACCCCACCGCACCGCTGTTGGTCGTCTCACCCATTCATTGCCCCATTCACGAGGACACTCCGGGACCGGGAGCCTTCGACGTCGAAGCGCTGGGTAGAGGAGAGCTGCGATTCGTTGCTACCGGAGATCCAGCCGAGCGCGCAGCCGGAAAGCTGACGTTGCGCACCATTCGAGAGGAGTTGGCGCGGATCGTGGCGCAGCGGCAGACGGAAGATCCCCATCTGCACTACCTCGACGGGTGTGAGCTGTACGGCGAAGCCGACCACGCGGAACTGCCGCTACCCGATCAACTCCACCCGGACGCTGCCGCTCATCGCATCATCGGTGAACGCTTCGCCAAACACGCCTTCACAGGTAACGGAGCCTTCGCGGTCACCTCGACCGTCTCCTAGGTCTGGAGGAGCGCACTGCAACGCTCTGCGAGCCGTGTCCGCAGATGTGATGCGAGGTCCGCAAGTTCGGTCTGCCTACGTACGTACTCGGCTCGGCCCGCGGGGGTTTCGATGGCAATCGGCGGATAGCCGTGGTCGGCGAGGTCGTATGGGCTGGCGCGCATGTCGAGTTCTCGGGCGCGCAAGGCGTGCTCGAAGCAGTCCATGATGAACTCGGAGTCGACCAATGGAGCGAGCTTGTATGCCCACTTGTACAGATCCATGCCCGCGTGCAGGCAGCCGGGCTGCTCCCGGTCGATCTGGTCGGCGCGGTCGAGGGGGAGTGCGTTACGCGGCACGGCATCGGCGGTGAAGAAGCGAAACGCGTCGTAGTGGGTACAACGCAGGTTCATCGACTCGACCACGGCGTCGGTGCCCGCACGGCCGAGGCGCAGCGGCACCTGTTCGTGCCTGATGTCGTCGTCCGCGCGGTACACCATCGCCCATTCGTGGAGTCCGAAGCACCCGAGATTGGGCGAGCGTGACGCCGTAGCCCGGAGGAGGTCGTGAATGAATCGAACTGTGGGTAACCGCTTCTCGAGCATTTCGTCACCGACGGACACGACTCGGTCCACCGCGGTGTAGCCCCCATACCGCAGGTAGTCGTGTGCGCTGTCACCAGCCAGGGCCACACCGAATCCGGGATGCCAGCGGCGAAGCTGGGTGGGTCGGTAGCTGTAGTAGGTGAACAAGAAATCGTGCACCGGATGTGGCTTGCCTGCCGCGCGCCGGGCAACGATCGGCTCGATTACCGCTTCCACCCTGGCCCGGTGACGCCGCCGACGATCGGTCCAGTCGACTTCGTCCAGAATCAGGGTGGAAGCAGGGTCTCGAAGCATCAGGCCGTGTTCTTCCCTGGGTTCACACCCTTGACCCGGTGTGTCCCGTCCCGAACGGTGCCGACGTACTCCTCTACGAGATCCTCGAGGGCGATGATTCCCACTACGGATCTCGTGGACGGATCGAATACGGCACCGAGGTGGGCGCTGGCGCGCCGCAAGCCCGCCAGTGCGTCGGCCATGGGTGTCGCCGCGGACAGCCGTGGAAGGGGCCGGATGTCGGAAGTCGGGATCACCGTTTGCGGTCCGGCCGACTCGTCGAGAATGTCGTCCAGCACGTCCTTGAGGTGCAGATATCCGATCGGAAGTCCATCATCACCGCGGACGGGGTAGCGCGAGTACCCGGTTTCGATCACAGCTTGTTCGATGTCGCCGAGGAGGGTTCCGCCGGTGACCATCGGTACGGTTCGAACCTGCGAGAGCGGGATCATCACCTCACCGACCGTGCGATCGGCGGTTTCCAGCGCCTGGGTGAGCCGACGGTGTTCTTCGGCATCGATCAGACCTTCGGATCGCGATTCACCGATCATCTCGGACAACTCCACGGTCGAGACCGTCACGTCCAGTTCGTCCTTGGGTTCGACCCGGAACATCTTGAGGGTGAGGTTGGCGGCCAGGTTGTAGAAGGCAATGAGCGGCCGGGCGACCTTGATGAATGCCAGGTGCACGGGCACCAACCACATCGCAGCCTTCTCGGGTCCCGCCAACGCAATGTTCTTGGGAACCATCTCGCCGAGCAGGATGTGCAGGACCACGACAATCGACATCGCGACGGCGAACGAGACGGGGTGCAAGAACGCGTCCGGCAGACCGACGGCGTGCAGCGGGATCTCGAGCAGATGCGCGATGGCCGGTTCTGCCACCTTGCCGAGCAGAATCGAACAGATCGTGATTCCCAATTGCGCGGCAGCGAGCATCAACGACAGATTCTCGCCTGCCTTGATGACGGCCACCGCCCGCTTCTTTCCCTGGGCGACGAGCGCCTCGAGGCGGTCTCGTCGCGCCGAAATGAGAGCGAATTCCGCCGCGACGAAGAACGCGTTTCCGGCGAGCAACACGAAGGTCAGCAGAAAGCCGAAAAGGCTACTCATTGCTTTCTCCCGACTGGACTTCGTCCGCTTGCGGTGGGACCGGCGTCAAGATCACGCGGTCGATACGACGTCCGTCCATGTGTGTGACCGTCGCGATCCAACGGCCGGCATGGTGCCCTCCTTGGGTCGACGGAAGTTCGACACTGTCACCTTCCGCGGGAATGCGGCCGAGGTGGGTGAGTACGAGACCACCGAGAGTGTCGTATTCGCCCTCCGGTGCCGCGTACCCGGTGGTGTCCGAGACTTCGTCGATGCGGAGCAGACCCGAGCACGACCAACCGTCACCCGCGCGCTGTACATCGACTTCGTGTTCGTCGTGTTCGTCGCGGACGTCGCCGAGGATCTCCTCGATGAGGTCCTCCATAGTGACGACACCGGCGGTGCCGCCGTACTCGTCGACAACGAGGGCGACCTGCATACCGTCGGCCCGCACCCGCTCCATGACAGAGTCTCCGTCGAGGCTGGACGGCACGACCGGAACCTTTTGCGCAAGGGTGTTCAACCGAGTGGTGCGGCGCCGTTCCGTCGGCACGGTGAACGCGTGCTTGATGTGTACGATGCCAACGGTGTCGTCGAGGTCCCCGTCGACCACCGGAAAGCGTGAGAATCCGGTGCGTGAAGCGAGGTCGATGAGATCGGCGACCGTATCGGCGGTGGCCAGCGATTCGATCTTCACTCGGGGCGTCATCAGTTCCTCGGCCGAGCGCTCACCGAACCGCAGCGACCGGTTGACCAGCAGTGCAGTGCCTTCGTCGATGGACCCTCGCTGCGCAGAGTTTTCGACGAGGGAGCCGAGTTCTTGCGGTGACCGGGCCGAGCTGAGTTCGTCCGCAGGCTCGATGCCGAGTTTGCGAACCATCAGGTTGGCAGTGTTGTTCAGTCCGTTGATCGCCCATCGGAAGGTGGCCGAGAATGCCGAGTGCAAACCTGCCGTGGCGCGGGCTACGGCGAGGGGGCGTGCGATTGCCAGGTTCTTCGGCACGAGTTCGCCGTAGATCATCGAAATCGATGTGGCGATGACGAGTGCCAAAATCAACGAGGTTGTCGACGCAGCCGATTCGCCGATGCCCACAGCTGTGAGGATCGGAGTGATGAAGCGGGCAAGAACGGGTTCTGCCAGATAGCCGGTGATCAACGTGGTGATCGTGATGCCCAGTTGGGCGCCGGAGAGTTGGAACGACAGAGTGCGGTGCGCGTGCTGTACCTGCCTGGACCGTCGGTCACCGTCGCGGGCCGCGGCGTCCACCGTGCTGCGTTCGAGCGCAGTGAGGGAGAACTCTGCCGCCACGAACAAGGCGGTGCCTGCGGTGAGGGCGATGAAGCCGACGAGGCTGAGGATGGTGAGGATGACGTTCATCGGTCATCGCCACCTGAGTTGACCGGAGTGGACACGGTCGGGGAGTGGATCGAGACGTGGAACTTCGGGCCGCCGGGTTTGTCTCCCGGCTCGGTAGAGGAGCCCTCTGCCCCGGCTGAATCGGACCCTGCCCCGGCCGAATCGGACTCCGAACCGGTTGAACCGGAGTCGGCGGTGGCAGAGTCGGATCCGTCGGAAACGGGAGCCGTACTCGCTGTGTAAGTGGGTGCCGCGGGCACCTGGTTCCTTCCTGTTGAGCCCTGACGCGGGAGGACCCGGTTTGCGGATCGCTTCTGTGCGACGAGGCGGGAGTGGTGACCACCACTGGGTCTGCGGTGGGTTCAGCGGTCCATGCTACCGGCGATGGCCCGATTCGACGTCGTCGGGCAACCACCTGTCAGGGTCACCATCCGGCCGGGAGCGGTCGCCCCTCGGCGAATCCGGCAGCCGACTGAATCCCGACTACTGCCTTTTCGTGGAGCTCCTCGATCGTGCGGGCGCCGGCGTAGGTGCAGGTGCTGCGGACACCGGAGCAGATATGGTCGATCAGATCCTCGACGCCGGGGCGTTCCGGGTCGAGGAGCATCCGCGAGCTGGAAATTCCCTCCTCGAAGAGTGCCTTGCGGGCACGATCGAACGCACTGTCGGTTGCCGTTCGGGCCGCAACCGCACGCTTCGACGCCATGCCGAAACTCTCCTTGTACGCGTTCCCATCCTGGTCGACATGCAGGTCGCCGGGAGATTCGTAGGTACCGGCAAACCAGGATCCGATCATGACGTTCGATGCACCGGCTGCGAGAGCGAGTGCCACATCACGCGGATGGCGGACACCGCCGTCCGCCCACACGTGTGCACCCAATTCGCGCGCTGCAGCAGCGCATTCGCGCACAGCCGAGAACTGTGGGCGACCGACGCCCGTCATCATCCGAGTGGTGCACATCGCGCCCGGACCGACTCCGACCTTCACGATGTCGGCGCCGGCTTCCACCAGATCGCGAGTTCCCGCCGCGGACACGACGTTGCCTGCCGCGACGGGAACGCCGAGATCCAGGGACTTCAGGGTGCGGAGCACATCGATCATCTTCTGCTGGTGCCCGTGCGCGGTATCGAGTACCAGTAGGTCGGCGCCAGCGTCGACGAGTGCCTCGGCCTTGGCTGCGACGTCGCCGTTCACGCCGACCGCTGCAGCAATCCGCAGGGTGCCGTTCGAGTCCACAGCAGGGTCGTAGATGCCCGCGCGCACTGCACCCGTACGGGTGAGGACGCCTGCGAGACTGCCGTCGTCGTGGACCAGAACGGCAAGAGATTCGTGCCGGGAATCGAGGAGCGCAAACACCTCACGGGATGAGGAGTCGACCGGTGCCGTAGCGAAATCGCGGATCGCGACGGCATCGAGTCGGGTGAATCGGTCGACGTCGATGCAGGATGCTTCCGTCACCAGCCCGACGGGTCGGCCGTTCTCGACCACCACCACAGCGCGGTGGGCGCGTTTGGAGATGAGGGCAAGCGCATCGGACACCGCGGCATCCGGACCGAGGACGACGGGTGTGTCGGCCACGAGGTGTCGACTCTTCACGAATGCCACTGTCGCGGCCACGGCCGGGGCCGGGAGGTCCTGCGGTAGTACTACGAGGCCACCCCGTCGGGCAACGGTCTCCGCCATCCGCTTTCCGGCAACGGCGGTCATGTTGGCAACGACGATCGGGATGGTCGTCCCCGATCCGTCGACCGTCGTGAGGTCGACGTCGAAACGGGACGTCACCTCCGTGCGGCTTGGAATCAGGAATACGTCGTCGTAGGTGAGGTCGTTCTGCGGTGCATGGCCTTCGAGGAAGTTCACGACTTATGACGGTACCGGCGCTGCGGGCGGCGCGGGCGCTTCTCGGCCCGCCTGAGACCTCGAGAGCCCGATGGTGGTGAGCAACATGACCACGATTGCGCAGCACACCAAGACGAACCCGAGACCTTCGGCCCGCACCCGCTCGTCGAGAACCGTAATGCCCAGATAGACGGCGGCGATCGGTTCGCCGATGGTGAGCGCCGGCAGGGAGGCGGACAGCGGGCCCACCTGAAACGCGCGTTGTTGCAGGTAAACACCGACAACACCGGCGGCGAGGAGACCCCAGGTCTGCCAACTGGTCACCACGGCCCCCACATCGTGTGAGAAGAGTTCCACGACGTACTTCGTGAAAGCTACCGCGACGCCGTAGCAGATCCCGGACGCTGCACCCAGCGCGAGCGCCCGCCAGCCGGCTACGATCCGTGTGAGGCCGATCCCTACACAGACGATGACGACCGCTACCACCACAGATATCGGAACGAACCATTCTTCGAGTGGTGCGTCGATGTTCCCTTCGGACGGGTCGCCGACGACGAGAAACACCGCGAGAGAAAGAGTCAGGCCGACGGCCAGCACCCACGTACGGCGCGACAACCGACGGGCTCCGAGTTTCGCAGAGATCGGCAAGGCGAACAGCAACGCCGACACGAGAAGCGGTTGCACCAGCAGCACAGAGCCGAGCGACAATGCGACAACCTGCATCAGATATCCGCCACCGTCACCGACGACACCTGCCCACCATCGTGGGCTGCGCAGCAGGGTCGACATCAGGGCGTCGCCCTCGGGTACCTTCGCGGCGGCCGACTGCTGAGCAACCGAGGCGCATGCGAACAGTAAAGCCGCGACAAGCGCACACACCGCGGCCGCAAAGGTTTGGCTCATAATTTCCCAGTGTGCGCCGCAACGTTCGGTGTTCGCCCGGACTTTCGGTGAGCCTGTAGTCAGCGTGTGGTGCGCCCACCCCGGCGAGGCCCTCTGCGTGCCTGACGTGAACCGGGCGCAATCCGGTTGCGACCGCCGCTGCGTTTGGGCGCGGATGTGGAAGGGGGCGGCGGGGTCGTGTCCGAAGGCGCGACGGGAACGCCACTCGGACGGCGGGCGCCGGTGATCCGGCGTAGCGTCGCGTCGCCCGGTGCGATGTCGTACGCGGCGATTTCGATACCTGCGCGGTCCAGCATTCGGTCGACCTGATCGCGCTCCACCTCGGTCACGAGGGTTACGACGATTCCGGACTGGCCGGCCCGTGCGGTTCTGCCCGCACGGTGCACATAATCTTTGGTCTCCAATGGAGGGTCCACGTGCACGACGAGCGAGACGTCGTCCACGTGGATCCCGCGCGCCGCCACATCAGTTGCCACCAACACTCCGGTCGCGTTTCGGGTGAATGCTTCCAGCGCCCGATTGCGACGGCTCTGCGTCTTGTCGCCGTGCAGCGATTCGACGGCAACCCCGACCGCATGCAGTTGTTCGGAGAGGCGATCCACACCTTCACGGGTTCGGACGAACAGCAGCGTACGGCCGGTCCGCGAGGCGATCTGTGATACGACGTCGAACTTGTCGGATGTCCGGACATGGAAAAGGAAGTGGTCCATTGTCGCCGTCGCGGCCTGCGCGGCCGACGTCTCGTGTGCGACGGGGTCGCGGAGATACCGTTCGACCAACGTGTCGACCTCGCCGTCGAGGGTGGCGGAGTACAACAACCGTTGACCTTGTGGAGGCGTCGCGTCCAGCACCGCCTCGACCTGAGGGAGGAACCCGAGTTCTGCCATGTGGTCGGCCTCGTCGATCGTGGTGACGAGAACGTCGTCCAACGAGATCGTGCGCTTACCGAGGTGATCTGCCAACCGGCCAGGCGTCGCGACGAGAAGATCGACACCGCGGCCGATCTGATCGACTTGACGTTTGAGGGGGACACCGCCGACGACGGTGGCCACACGAAGCCCGACCGAGAGTGCTGGTTCGTCCAATGCGCGTTCGATCTGCAAGGCGAGTTCTCTGGTGGGAGCCAGAATCAGGCCCCGCGGAAATCCACGTCGGCTGGCCGAACCCCGCAGCCGCACCAGCATCGGTAACCCGAACGCCAGTGTCTTCCCCGAACCTGTGGGACCTCGACCGAGAACATCACGCCCGGCCAGGACGTCGGGGATGGTGGCGTTCTGAATCGGAAACGGAGTGTCGATACCGATGCGACGCAACGCGTGCACCATCACACTCGGTAGTCCGAGGGAGAGGAACGACGTCTCGCCGGTCGGTTCGGGCGGTATGTCGTCCTGCTCTGTCATACCGGGAAGGCTACCGTTCGTCGCCGTGCTGGTTGCGAGGCGAACAGGCGCCAGGTCAGTCGCAGAGTTGAGTGCTGATGTCCGGTGGCACGCTAGTCGACACCGGGACACAGCATTCAAACGCCTGAGTTGAGCAGAACCTCGCGACCATTCCGGTCGCCCCACTCTTCCAGTGGACGCAGTGCCGCGGCGAGCTCAATACCCAATGGCGTGAGTGAGTACTCGACACGTGGCGGAATCTCTGGATACACCTCGCGATGCACGACCCCGGACTTTTCGAGGTGGCGGAGGTTGTCGGTGAGCACCTTCTCGCTGACCCCCTCGAGGAGGCGGCGGATCTCACCGAAGCGACAGGGACCCTCGGCGAGCACCCACATCAGGTGCATCCGCCACTTGCCGCCGACAACGTCGATCGCCACACTCATCCCACACACAGTGTGATCTGCATCACCGCTGGTCGTCACTGGATTCCCCTGACCTCGTTACGGACCTCAACGTAAGCAACCGTACCTGTACGTGCGTTCTTGTCGCCCCGACCTGCACTGATGAACCATCGAGACCGGCGCCACACCCAATATCACCATCGAACACGCAACGACTATCGAAGGATCTGCACATGTCTCAGCAGCAGGGGAGTACCGCCTCGGTCTCTGTCATCGGCCTCGGACCAATGGGGCAGGCAATGGTGCGCGCATTCTTGTCGGCGGGCACCGAAGTCACAGTGTGGAATCGGACCAGCGCCAAGGTCGACGCAATGGTGGCACTCGGGGCCAAACCGGCGAATTCCGTTGCCGAGGCCCTCGGCTCGAACGAATTGATCGTGGTGAGTCTGACGCACTACGACGCGATGTATCAGGTGCTCGGTCAGGCGACCGATCAACTCGCGGGCAAGGTAATCGCCAATCTGTCCTCCGATTCACCGGAGAAGGCACGGGTGGGCGGAACCTGGGTGCGGTCGCACGGAGCCCAGTTTCTATCCGGCGGATTCATGTCGGCGGGCGACAACATCGAACATCCCGCCTCGTACATTTTCTACAGCGGGCCACGCGAGGTGTTCGACGCACAAGCCGACCTCTTGCGCCCGCTGAGTCCGCAGGAGTACCTCGGAACCGATGACGGTCTGGCGCAGGTGTTCTATCAGGCGCTACTCGTCACTTTTCATCCGTGGATACTGTCGTATCACCAGGCGCTCGCACTCATAGAACGGTCCGGTCACGACATCGATCAATTCTTGCCGTATGCAGTGCGCTCGGCCGGGGCCTACCCGTTCTTCATGGAGGAGTACGCGAAGACAGCCAAGGAGGACGGATCGGGAGACCTGGCGGCACTGCAGATGATGGACGCTGGTGCCCAGCACATCATCGAAGCGAGTGAGGAGGTCGGTGCCGATTCCACCCTGTCCCATGCCGCACAATCCCTGTGGCGCAAGGCCATCACCGAGACAGAGGCGACCAGCAACGCAGTGGCGATGTTCGATCTGATGGGCGGCCGGAAGAACTGAAACTGCGGGGACGCCACGGTCGGAAAGACCGTGGCGTCCCCGCAGTTCTCGTCAACCGAGCGACTCAGGCCTCGACTTCACTGCGGTCGCCGCTCCACAATGTGTGGAACTTGCCTTCCGCGTCGGTCCGCTCGTAGGTGTGCGCGCCGAAGAAGTCGCGCTGCCCCTGGGTCAGCGCGGCAGGCAGCCGCTCCGCACGCAGTGCGTCGTAGTACGACAGCGACGACGCGAACGCCGGCACCGGGATACCGAGCAGGGTCGCCGTGGACACCACGCGGCGCCAGCTGTCGATCGCGGTTTCGATGGCATCGCGGAAGTACGGAGCGAGAATCAGGCTGGCAAGCTGCGGATTCTCGTCGTAGGCGTCCTTGATGCGGTTGAGGAACTGGGCACGGATGATGCAGCCACCGCGCCAGATGGTGGCGAGATCTGCCGGGTTCACATTCCACCCGTATTCGGTGCTACCGGCTGCGATCTGATCGAACCCCTGCGCATAGGCGACAACCTTGGACGCGTACAACGCCTGACGAATGTCCTCGGTGAACTGTGCGGCGTCCGCAGGCTTGTCGGCGAGGGTGCCGGAAGCCAGCCCGACGGCGGCCTTGCGCTGCTCACGCGAACCCGACAGTGCGCGTGCGAAAACGGCCTCGGCGATGCCGGTGACCGGAACGCCGAGATCGAGGGCGGACTTGACCGTCCACCGGCCCGTACCCTTCTGCTCGGCGGCATCGACGATCACGTCGACGAGGGGCTGGCCGGTCTTCGCGTCCTTCTGACGCAGCACCTCCGCGGTGATCTCGACGAGGTAGCTCTCCAGATCGCCGGAGTTCCATTCGGTGAAGACGTCCGCGATCTTGTCCGCGTCGTAGCCCAGCGCATCGCGGAACAAGTTGTAAGCCTCGCCGATCAACTGCATGTCGGCGTACTCGATGCCGTTGTGCACCATCTTCACGAAGTGCCCGGACCCGTCAGGTCCGATATGCGTGCAGCACGGCGTACCGTCGACCTGCGCGGCAATGGATTCGAGCAGTGGACCGAGGGCCTCGTACGACTCTTTGGGCCCCCCGGGCATGATGGCGGGGCCGTTGAGCGCACCCTCCTCGCCACCTGAGATTCCGGCGCCGACGAAGTGCAGCCCCCGCTCACGTAGCGATGCCTCGCGGCGGATGGTGTCCGTGTACAGGGCGTTTCCACCGTCGATGATGATGTCGCCGGTTTCCATGACACCGGCAAGCTCCTCGATCACGGCGTCGGTGGCGTCGCCGGCCTTCACCATGATCAGCACACGGCGCGGCTTCTCGAGCGCAGCCACGAACTCTTCGATGGTTTCGGTCCGAACGAAATCGCCGTCGCCACCGTGGTCTGCGATCAGGGTGTCCGTTTTGCCGACGCTGCGATTGTGCAGGGCAACGGTATGACCGTGACGCGCGAAGTTGCGGGCGATGTTCGACCCCATGACGGCCAGGCCCGTTACGCCGATCTGGGCGCGAGCTGTCTCCGAATTGTTGTTCGTCATGCCTACAGCTTTCCCCTTCGTCACCTGGTTTCGAAATCGGCCCGAGGAGCCGACTGTCGAAGATGTGTCGGGCCCAGCCAAACACATCAGGGAACGAAGGGGAAAGGGTGTCGAGGACCTACTCAGCTGCGACGTGAGCGGGCAGGACCGTCGAAGCCGTCGTAATTGCGGCGTTCGGTACGACTGCGGAACCCGCCACCGCTACTCGCGGGGCGTTCGTCCCGGCGGTTCCCGTTGCCGCGCTCACGGTCGCGGTCACCGAAATCACGGCGGGGCGGACGACTGTCCGCGTTCCGCGGGCCGCCGGAACGACGGTCGTCACGGCGGAATCCGCCCTTGCTCGAACCGGAACTGTCCGACCCGAAATCGCGACGAGGAGCACGGTCGTCGCGGCGGGCGCTGTCTCCGCGGTAACCGCGATCGTCACGGTTGTCGCGACGCGGGGGACGCTCACCGAAATCGCGGCGCGGCGGACGTCCCTCGAAGGAGCGTTCGCCCGACCGTTCACCACTGTCACGGCGGAACGGGCGTTCGCCCTGGTCGCGGGCAGGCCGGAATCCGCCGTCGTTGCGATCTCCGCGGTATCCGCCTTCACTGCGGTTGCCGCGATATCCGCCCGAGTCACGGCTTCCCCCGTATTCACGGCGGGGACCACGGTTGCCGAACGAGCGGTCTCTGTTGTCACGACCGAACGAGCGCTCGCCACGACCTTCGCGCTCGCGGATCGGCTCGCCACTGGGTGTCTTCGCTCCCGTGATCGTGGAGAGCTTCTCGTCACCGGGACGTACGGGAACAGCTGTCGCGTCGACGCCGGCCATGCCGGTCAGGCGACGGAAGGTGCGCTTCTGGTTGGGCAGCACGATGGCGACGACGGTGCCCTTTTCACCGGCGCGGGCTGTGCGCCCTGCGCGGTGCAGGTAGTCCTTGTGATCTGCGGGTGGGTCGACGTGCACGACGAGGTCGACGCCGTCGACGTGAATACCGCGTGCCGCGACGTCCGTGGCGACGAGAACCGGGGTGCGCCCGGTCTTGAAGCGCTCGAGAACGCGCGTCCGCTGGTTCTGTGCCTTACCGCCATGCAGGGCCTCGGCGCGGACCCCGACCGCACGGAGACGATCGGTGATGCCCTCACAACCGAGCTTCGTACGGGCGAACATGATGGTGCGGCCCTCACGTGCACCGATCTCGGCGAGGACATCGTCCTTCTGGCCGCGGTCCACGAGAAGTACGTAGTGGTCCATCGTGTTCACACTGGCGCGACCATCGGCGGTGGAGTGCTGCACATGATCGGGCAGGAACTGGCGGACGAGGGACTGAACCTCGCGGTCGAGCGTCGCCGAGAACAGCATCCGCTGACCATCCGCGGGGGTCTCACCGAGGATGGAACGAACTTCCGGCAGAAAGCCCATGTCGGCCATCTGGTCGGCTTCGTCCAGCGCGGTGATTTCGATGGAGTCGAGGACGCACGTGCCCTGACGCAGGTGGTCACCGAGTCGGCCGGGGGTCGCGACGAGCACGTCGACACCGCGACGCAATTGCTCGACCTGCTTGGTGAACGGGGTTCCGCCGACAGCGGGGCGCACGTTCAATCCGAGTGCTCCGGCGTACCCACTGAGCGAGTCGACGACCTGGAACGCGAGCTCACGGGTGGGAACCAGAACGAGGGCGCGGGGACGCTTCGGTGCGGGACGGTCCTCATGGCGGGCGAGACGTGTCAGCATCGGCAGGCCGAATGCGAGCGTCTTCCCCGAACCGGTCTGGGCGCGGCCGAGGACGTTCTTGCCTTTCAGCGCGTCGGGCACGGACAGCGCCTGAATCGGCGACGGGGACGTGATGGAGTTGCGGGTGAGCGCCTGCACGAGGGGCTCGGGAAGTCCGATGTCAGCGAAGGTGACAGTCGGCTCTGCCGATGCGGGGGAGTCGTCCACCGCATCAGGGTTCTCATTTGCAGCATTGATTCGAACAGCGTTGGTCACGCGGAAGGTACCTCTCCGGGCGTAGGGCGCGTCGCGGAGCAGGGTGCAGCGAGTGCAGCCGACACAATGGGACGAGCCAGGGCACATGTCACCTGGTCAATCCGTTCACGCACGTACGCGCGCGACCACGAACAGGGGCCGCCGGTAGGTGCGAGGAATTGGGCTGTGTGCCGTTTCGATTTCGATGGATCGCTCTGGCGACCGTTGTTCAGTGTACGGGACCGGACGGATGCTCCGCGAACGTTACGGATGTGACCTGAGCTACCCGTCAGTGACTGCTGCCGAAAAGGCGGCTCAGTTCCACGAGCCAAGGTACCGCCACCGCCACGGTGGGGATGACCAAAATGGCCGCGGAAGCGACGTAGGCGGCAACCGCGATGCGGCGATCGGGGCCGTCGGCAGCAAGGCGTTGGACGCGGATCAGTGTGCTCGGACCGCCCACCGCCATCGCACCACGCGGTGCGGTGGATCCGGAACAGGTGACGAGGGCGCGCGCCAGCGCAGTCGGACTGGACGCGCGGACCGCGGAGTCGTCGGCAAGCATCTCGACGAGCAACTGCACCGAACCGAGCGCCGACTTGCTTCGCACGATGGTAGGGAAAGCGGCGTTCACCGCGGTGAACGCCTCGAGGACGAGGTCGTGGCGGGCGCGCAGGTGTGAGCGCTCGTGGCTCAGGATTGCCTTGATCTCGGCGTCGCCCAGGTTGGTGAAGGTGCCCTGGCTCAGTACGACGCGTTGACGCAAGCCGGGTAGGCAGTACGCGATCGGTTCCGTGGCGTCTATGACACGCACATCGGGGGAGAGGGCGTGTGGGTACTGGGAGTCGCACTGGTCCAACAGGTCGACGAGCATGCGATGACGAGCACGGCGTCGCCTGGTGCGGAAGCCGACCTGGACTATGGCGAAGATCAGTTTCGCACCCACCAGCAATGTGAGAGCAAATACCACGACGTACAGGAGCCAGAGGGGAAGGCCGAGAGCGTCGATCTCGGCGGTCGGTGCTGTGGTGGGGCGCCCGTCCGGCCCCGGTACCAGAAGCTGGCTGGCAATGGCGAGCCCCGAGCTGAACGCCGAAAGTACAGCCGCCAGAGCGATCGCCTGCCAGAGGACGAGCGCAGCGCGAGGGGCGCGAAACGGCCACTTGGCGCGGCTGAGGATCGCCGGAACAGGGCCGGCGAGCAGCAACGCAAGTACTCCGAATACCAGTGCGGTGGTGGCGTTCATGTCCTACACATCATGCACGACGTCGGTCAGTTCGCGCGAACGCTTCCAGGCGATCCCTCGCCCTCCACGCGTTCCTTGGCTTCGAGCGCGGCGAGTGCGTCGCGCAAGGCGTCGGCCTCGTCGGCACCTACTTGTTCGACGAAATGCACCAGCGCAGCGGCACGACTTCCGGACTGGTCTGCCTGCTGCAGGGCGTCGACCATGAGGCTGGCCACAAGCTCTTCGCGTTGATGGACCGGGAGGTAGCGATGTGCGCGGTCGTCACGCTGCTGGATGACGAGATGCTTCTTGGCCAGTCGTTGTAGAACGGTCATCACGGTGGTGTAGGCAAGTTCACGGCGTGCGGCCAAGGCTTCGTGGACCTGCCGCACCGTCTGCGCCTCCGGAGACGACCACAAGTGCTCCATCACCGCACGTTCGAGTTCACCAAGACCAGCCATGATTCGATTCTACGGAACCAACGACACACATTCGTACTACCCGCGGTAGTAACCCGCCGACTGGGATGTGGTATCGGTCATAGCTACCGCGCGGTCGACGTTCTTTCGGGCCCGCCCACACGTCCGTATACGTGCCTCGTGCCGATGGGAACGATCAGCGGCCGGTCGGAGACCGGATCGGGAATGACAGACGCCTCCAGGCCGAACACGTCCAGGAGGAGTTCTTCCGTGACGATGTCCTGTGGGTGACCGGATGCGACTATGGCGCCCTTGCTCATCACGATGAGCTGGTCGCTGTATCGGATGGCGAGATTGAGGTCGTGCAGAACCATCACGACAGTGCGGCCGAGTTCGGAGTGCATCCGGTCGACGAGGTCGAGTACCTCGATGGAATGCGCGAGGTCCAAATAGGTGGTGGGTTCGTCGAGCAGCAGAATGTCCGTGCCTTGCGCCAACGCCATTGAAATCCAGGCGCGCTGCCGTTGCCCGCCCGACAGTTGGTCCACGGGACGGTCTGCCAGATCGGCGACTCCAGTCAGTGCCAGAGCTTCGGCGACCTCACTTTCGTCATCGGCCGACCACTGTCGAATCCATGATTGGTGTGGGTGGCGACCGCGTGCCACCAGATCGCCGACGGTCAAGCCCTCCGGGGCGACCGGAGACTGGGGGAGCATCCCGAGAGTTCGCGCGACGTCCTTCGTGCGCATCCGGCCGATGCTCTTCCCGTCGAGTGTCACGGTTCCGGACTTGGGTTTCAGGAGTCGACCGAGAGCGCGCAACAAGGTCGACTTTCCGCATCCGTTCGGCCCGATGACCGTGGTCACGACTCCGGTGTGCACCGACAGGTCGAGGCCGTCGACGACTGTGCGGTCGCCATACCCCAGCGTCACCTCTTCGGCGACGAGGCGGGGCGGGATGTGCGCGGTCATGCGGACACCTTCCGGTTGTTACGAACGAGCAGGTAGAGCAGGAACGGGCCACCAAGGGCAGAGGTGACGATCCCCACGGGCAGCTCGACGGGCAGGAGGGTACGTGCGATGACGTCGCTACCCACCACCAAAACTGCCCCGGCGAGTGCGGACGCGATCAAGGGTGGCCCGGGGGAGCGAACGAGACGCATGGCCAGCTGCGGGGCGGCCAGCGCTACGAATGCCACCGGGCCGGCCGCTGCGGTGGCCACTGCTGCGAGCGCGACCGCGGACAGCAGCAGGCGGGTCTGGGCCCGTCTCAGGTTGACACCGAGCGAGGCCGCGTTGTCGTCGCCCAGCCGCAACGCCCCGAGAGTGAAGGTCGAGGCGATGACGAAGGCGCCTACGACGAGTACGCCGATGGCGACGGGCCACATCTGATCCCAGTTGGCGCCGTTGAGGGATCCGTTCAACCACACTTGCGCGCGGGACACGTCGTCGATGTCAGCCGAGATGAGCATCCAGCCGACCGTGGCGACGAGCATTGCATTGATTCCGATACCGACGAGGATGAGCCGGAATCCCTCGATACCGCCCTTCCATGCCAGCAGGTAGATGACGATCGCAGTCAGGAAGGCGCCGCAGATCGCAGCCAGTGGAATGCCGAGGAGTGCGAGAGCGCCGACGAAGCTGCCACCTCCGCCGAGCACGATCAGGGCGACCGCTCCAGCGCTCGCACCGGCGGTGATTCCGAGGAGGTCGGGGCTGGCCAGTGAGTTACGGGCGATGGACTGGGTGAGGGCACCCGACAACCCCAGTGCCACGCCGATGAGAAGGCCGGTCAACGAGCGTGGAAGACGCAGGTCCATGACGATGAAATTCTGGGCCTTCGTGCCTCCGCCGAGGAGAACGGACGCCACTTCCGGGATCGACATCGCGTATTCGCCGAGGCCGATGTTGAGGCACAACAGCAGCAGCAGTGCGATCAACAACGCGACATTGACGGCAATCATGAACGGCCGGAGGACAAGCGAGACGGGACCGAAGCGGAATGGCCGCCGTGAGGGCACCCGCGAATCTGTGGTGGTGGTGTCGTCGACGAGAGTCACAGGCTGGCCAACTTTCGACGCCGGACGAGTGCAATGAAGAAGGGCGCCCCGAACACGGCGAGGACGATACCGACCTGGAGTTCACCGGGGCGGACGACGACGCGTCCGATCACATCGGCCATGACGAGCATCACTCCGCCGAGGAGTCCCGCGTAGGGCACCAGCCATCGATAGTCGGGCCCGGTGATGGCGCGAGCCACGTGTGGGACGACGAGACCGATGAAGGCGATCGGACCGCAGGCGGCGGTGGCAGCACCGGTGAGGAGGGTGATCGCGACGATTCCGATGGTGCGGCTCAGTGCGATATTGGTGCCGAGGCCGCGGGCGACGTCCTCGCCGAGGCTCAGCAGGTTCAGGCCCGGGGTGCCGGCGAGCGCAATGAGCAGCCCGACGACCAGGAACGGAAGCACCTGCCACAGCACGTCGTATCCGCGACCGGCCACCGAACCGACCACCCAGAAGCGGTAACCGTCGAGGGTCTGCTGGTCCATGATCAACACCGCGTTCGTCATGGCCTGCAGGAAAAAGGCGACCGCCGCACCGGCGAGGGCGAGACTCAGCGGACTGGCACTCCCGTTACCGATCGACGACAGCCCGAACACCACGATGCTCGCCATGAAGGACCCCGCGAACGCGAACCACAGATATTCGCTGGGTGCGCTGAGTCCGAGCAGGTACATCGCCATCACGACCATGAAGGCGGCGCCCGCATTCAGTCCGAGCAGTCCGGCGTCGGCGAGCGGGTTGCGGGTGTGACCTTGGATGAGTGCGCCGGCGACTCCCAGCGTGATACCCACGATCAGGCCGAGAATCGTCCTGGGTGCGCGCAATGTTCGAACGATGATGTCCGCCTCGGTTCCGTCCGCCGCGAAAAGCGAATGGAAGATTTCGGCGAACGTAAGTGGGCGTGCGCCGATTGCAATGCTCGCCAACATCACGAACACGAGAACGACGACCAGAACGAGGAGCCCCAGGAGGCGCCGACGCCGCGTCGCGGCAAGCGAAGTGTCCTTCGCGACCGGAATGAATCCTTCGGCGGTAGCGGTACTGTCGCGAACAATTTCGATGCGTCCGTCGGGGCGGACAAGGGAAGCCAAAGCCCGGCGTGGCCCGATCGGACCCGACGTCGTCGAATCACGGGTGACGACTCCAACCCACCCCTTTGCCGCACTTTGCCCGGTACGTCCTTCGCGGAATCCTCGATTCCAGACGAGCAATCCCAGCGCGACCACAACGGACGCACCACCGAAGACTGCACGGTCGGTGGGGCCACCGCCGTTCGCGGTCGACAGGGAATCCACGATCGCCCACCCGAGAGCCAACGGTAGAGCGACGATAGCGAGATCGAGCAGGGCTGCGACCACCCTCAGCCACGTCGGCGCCGGTCCACGCGGAATTTCGCGCCGCGTGAAGTCGCGGTCCGTCGTGTGTACCGGAACGGCACTCGTCGCGGAGTCGCCTTCGGTGCTCACTGAGGGGGCGCCTCCGGCACCGTGGTTTCGCATGGTTGTCACGAGCGCTGCGGTTCCTCCTACGTCGTCCGGCATCCGGTGCCGCCCTTGTTAGGTTACGGAACCCTTCGGGCGTCGTTGGATGCGGTCCGAATTGTCGCGTGGTCGACATCACCCCACACCGGACGCCTCATGGTGGTTAGGCTAACCTACATTTCTGAAACGCTTCCCCCCAACATTGGAGTGCCTGGTGGCTTCACCTCTTTCGGTCAGTACGTCAGCCCTCGCGGTTGACGCATCGGCACTGGACCTCTCCTGCTCCCGCTTGCGTTCACTGAATCCGGACTATCCCCGGATGTACGCGGTGGCGCCCATGGAGAACGAGGGAAAGCGTCGGTGGTGGAAGTTGTCGACAGGCCTCGACGGGGACCGCGTGCCGCAGATGTGGGCGCGCGCCCTCGATGACGTCGAAGACCCGCACGCCGCGGCCATCCAGGTAGCGACAGCGCTCGTGCATGCCGTCGTCGGAAGGGTGGCGGCGTCGGTCGTGCTCGACGGTCGTGCGTGGGATCCCGGGTTCGAAAATCTCTGGATTCACATGGACAACGATTGCGGCATCGACTGGGTCGGTGTGCAGGACGAGACGATGCGCGCACTGCCGAACGATGACACTGCCGGCTCCAGTCGGACGGTCGTTGTACCGTGCGAGCGAGCACTGCTCGTGTGGACAGCGCATCGCTGCATTACCTCGCTCGTGCCCATTCATCGGGCCGTGTCTCGTTGCGCGCAGATCGACTGGGTGAGATTTTCCGGCCTGGTCGGGGAGTCGGTGCTCGGTGCAGCGGCCCACGTGCCCGTTCTGGCGGGTGGCGGTGAGGTGGTTGCGCAACGCAGGGGTCAGGGGATGCTCGACGCGTTCGTGGCTGCCGGTATGCCCGTGCGTGTGCGACCCCGGCCGATCCGTGCTCGGGCCGGAGTGGCGGCAGCGTTCGAACGATCCTTGCGTAATTAGGCTAGGCTGGCCTACACTTCCTGCAGGCCGTGAAACGGTTACCGAACTGCCGGACCGCGCCGGAGTCCTGAGGGCTGCAGAGACTCCCGGTCCTTCCCCTCGGCGGGCCCGCACAGACACTGTGCGGGCCCGCC
>JAAZAD010000565.1 GCA_012514505.1 Rhodococcus sp. (in: high G+C Gram-positive bacteria)
GCTGGGAATTCCCATCGAGGGGGACAACTACTACCCGGCGTTCTCACGGTCGGTTCCGGGCGACTTCTCCACGCCGCTGCGGTTGCTGTCGTCCGCGATCGAATTCGAGGACCCCCTCGTCGGTGGTCGTCGCAGATTCGAAACACGGCGCTCTTTGAGCTGGTGAGGAGTCCCGATCGGAGCGTCCTACGACGTCATGAAACAATAGCTACCCGTGAAGACCTTCGAATCCCTGTTCGCCGAGCTGACCGAGCGTGCCGAAACCCGTCCCGAGGGTTCCGGCACCGTTGCCGCCTTGGACGCCGGCGTCCATTCGCAGGGCAAGAAGATCCTCGAAGAAGCCGGCGAAGTGTGGATCGCAGCCGAGCATGAAAGCGACGAAGCGCTGTCGGAGGAGATCTCTCAACTGCTCTACTGGGTTCAGGTGTTGATGGTGGGTAAAGGCCTGAAGCTCGAGGACGTCTACCGACATCTGTGAGCCGCGCCGTTCACAGATCCCCATCGTCCTCCGAAAACCCCGAAAGGCACCGTCGTGTTGCGAGTTGCAGTACCCAACAAGGGCTCCCTGTCCGAGTCCGCCGCCGAAATTCTCAGCGAGGCAGGCTACCGTCGCCGCACGGATTCGCGTGACCTCACTGTTCTCGATCCGTCCAACCAGGTCGAGTTCTTCTTCCTCCGCCCCAAGGACATCGCCATCTACGTGGGCTCGGGCGAGCTGGACCTCGGAATTACCGGGCGCGATCTTGCGCGCGACTCCGCAGCCCCGGTCGCGGAGCGGCTGTCGCTCGGTTTCGGCCGCTCATCCTTCCGCTACGCCGCACCTGCCGGTCGCGACTGGACTGTGGGAGACCTCGCGGGTCGCCGGATCGCCACGTCGTACCCGAACCTGGTGCGTGCCGACCTCGAGGCCCGCGGGATCGAGGCATCGGTCATTCGTCTCGATGGCGCCGTCGAGATCTCCATTCAGCTCGGTGTCGCAGATGCGATCGCCGATGTGGTGGGCTCCGGGCGCACTCTCAAGCAGCACAACCTCGTCGCGTTCGGTGATGTGCTCTGCGATTCGGAGGGTGTGCTGATCGAGCAGGCTGGGTCGCCCGCCGACAATGCGGCGCGCAACCAGCTGATCGAGCGGGTTCGGGGCATCGTGTTCGCTCAGCAGAACCTGATGCTCGATTACGACTGCCCGAAGACGATCCTCGAGGACGCGCTGAAGATCACGCCAGGACTCGAGTCGCCGACGTTGTCGCCGATGGCCGATGACCGGTGGACTGCCGTGCGCGCCATGGTTCCGATCAAGGGGCACAACGACGTGATGGATCAGCTGGCGGAGCTCGGTGCGAAAGCCATTCTTGCGTCGAATATCAGGTCCGTGCGCGCTCTCTGATCTGAACGGTCTGCGCGATGCGTCCCACCGGACCGTTCTCGTCGTAGAGGACTCCGGCGCACATACCGACACCATCGGGGCCGATGGAGGTCTCGGCGCCCACGCCGATCCACTCACCGTCGGGCACACGGAACACGTGCACCGTGAGGTCGGTGTTCAAGAATGTCCACTTTTCGGGATCGATCTTGGATCCGACGCCGTTCGCGATGTCCGCTACGGAGAAGAGCCGTTCCAGCGGCGTGAGCGATTCTCCCCTGACGAGATCTGGTTTGGGTCGGACCCACACGCGGCCGGGTCCTTCGCCACCGATCTCGTCGATCCAGCGCCAATCGAGGGTGTCGAGGTAGCCGACGCCCCACATGCCGCCCATCTTGCCCTCCCGCCCGTCGGTGATCGGCGGCAGAACCGGATCGGCAGCGTGGTGCACTGCTGTGCTGTCTGCGGTGGCCATGCGCCAACCGGTCGCACTGGCGACTACACGGCGCTCACCGTTCTCCATAGCTGCCGACAACTCGGCTGAAACGAGCTCGACTCGCCTACCCGGACGCTGAACCCAGGCGCGCACTTCGAGTTCGGCGATGGGAACCGGGCCGAGAATTTCGACCACCACACGAGTGAGGCGCGTGCCTTCTCTCGGAGCGCAGTGTTCCAGAGCGCGGACCAGCAGGGCAGACGGTGGGGCACCGTGCTGCATGGTCGGGGCCCAGAGACTCACCGTGCGATCAGTTGCAAGGAATCGTTCGGTACCGTCCGATTCGCCCGACCCCAGGTGTACGAAGTACGCGTCGTCGCTCATGTCTGCTCCACAAACGAGGTATCCGAATCCAACGTAGTCGTCGAATCGGGCCACCCCGGATACGGGGGAGGAGTGCCACCGAAGGACGGGCAGAGAGCCTTGTGGTCGCACCAGTTGCACAATCGTCCCGGTTTGGGTCGGAAGTCTCCGCTGGCGCCGGCCGCCAAGATGGCCTTCCACAAAGCGGAGAGTGTGCGTTCGAATCGCAGCAGTTCGTCCTCGTCCGGCGCATAGGTCAACACGGTCTCGGACGCCAGATACAACAGTCGCAATTGCGCGGGCACGATCCCTCGGGTGCGGAGAAGCACCAGCGCGTAGAACTTCATCTGAAACAGAGCTTTCGACTCCATGGCTTCGCTCGGCGCACGCCCGGTCTTGTAATCGACGATGCGGACCTCCCCGGTGGGGGCGACGTCGATTCTGTCGACGAACCCTCGGAGTACGACGCCGTTGTCGAGTTCTGTTTCGACCCTGAGTTCACACGACTCGGCATCGAAGCGGGTCGGATCCTCGAGGCGGTAATAGGAGGAGACGAGCTTGGCCGCCTCCTGCAGGAACTGTTCGCGATCTGCGGCGTCCTCGACGAGCGCTTCGAGTTCCGGCGATTCGCCGACGACCTTCTCCCAGGACGGCGCCACGAGGTCGATTGCACGTTCTTTGTCACGGTGTTCCGCAGGAAGTGCGAACAGAGATTCCAGGGCTGCATGCACCACTGTGCCCTTGACCTGTGCCTTGGTTGCCTTCTCCGGGATTCGGTCGATTGCTCTGTACCGATAGAGCAGCGGGCATTGCCGGAAGTCGCCGGCCCGCGAGGGCGACAGAGCGATGCGTCTGGCCGTGGGCGGATCAGCAGACTCTTGTGACGTGGCACCCTTGGCGGTGGGGGCTGACGACTCTGCAATGCTCACACCTGGCAGGGTAGGCGGGTGGTCCGACACGACGTCGGCCGGACATGCCGAACAAGGAGTATTCGACGATGGTTGGGCGTGAGACACGACCGAGTGGCCCGTTTCGAGTGGGCGATCGAGTCCAACTGACCGACGCCAAAGGGCGTCACTACACCGTCAATCTCGAGGCGGGAAAAGACTTCCACACCCATCGTGGCGGCATCCTGCACGACGACTTGATCGGCACCGACGAGGGCAGCGTCGTCAAGTCCACCAACGGCACGCCTTACCTGGCGTTGCGTCCACTGCTGGTCGACTACGTCCTGTCGATGCCACGAGGCGCCCAGGTCATCTACCCGAAGGACGCTGCACAGATCGTCCACGAGGGTGACGTCTTCCCTGGTGCCCGCGTTCTCGAGGCCGGTGCCGGATCGGGTGCGCTGACGTGTTCGCTGCTACGCGCAGTGGGGCCGGAGGGTCGCGTGATTTCGTACGAGGTCCGCGACGACCACGCCGAACATGCTGTGCGCAACGTCGAAACGTTCTTCGGTGAGCGTCCGGAGAACTGGGATCTGACGATCGCGGACGTCGCCGAGTTCGACGCCGAAGCCGCCGGCGGACCGGTCGATCGCGTGGTTCTCGACATGCTGGCCCCGTGGGACGCGCTCCCCGCGGTCTCGAAAGCCTTGGTGCCCGGCGGAGTTCTTGTCGTGTACGTCGCAACGGTGACCCAGCTTTCCCGAGTCGTCGAGGCGATGCGCGAACAAGAATGCTGGACCGAACCGCGATCGTGGGAATCGATTGTTCGTGGATGGCACGTGGTCGGCCTGGCCGTGCGCCCCGAGCACCGGATGCAAGGTCACACGGCGTTCCTCGTCAGTGCCCGGCGCCTCGCCGAGGGCACCGTCACCCCCAAACCTCAGCGCCGCTCCGGCAAGGGCTAGAGCCCCGCGCTGAGCGCCGACCGGGTTCGGCGACGCGCGTCGGGGGCGCCGCCGAACCCGGCCTGGAGTCTCTGCGGCCGGCTCCGTGTCAGTCTGCTCTGTCCTGTTAGCAGGGTGCAGTAGCCATACCGAGCAGACCGCAGGTGCTCTCGTCGGACACCTTCCAGGTCCCGTCCACGTGTTCCCAGGTCCACGGGGTGGCGCCGGCCGCGCCGTGCGGGCTGGTAACGGCGACGTCGGCGGTGGCCGTCGTACCGTCGAGGCGAACGTTCGTGACCTCGAAACCGACCTGGTAATGCTCCATCGCGTTGGTCATCGTCTCGATATTCGGCCTGCGCTCGTCACCCTTCTCGACCAAGGTGACCTTCTCGTCGACGGGCGTCTGCGGATCCGCAAGGGCATCGAGCGTGGCACGGAGTTCGTCTGCGGACGGGGCGGCCAGATCACCATGTTCCGATTCGTGCTCGTTCGCCGACTCCGACGTCGAGGCCGCGCTCGAGGTGTCGGCAGCATCGCTCGACTCGTCGGAGGAGCAGGCGGACATACCCAGTGCGACGACGATCGCACCCGCAGCAATAGCCGATTTGCGGATTATCAAGGCGGAACCTTTCGTTACACAGAACAGAGCCGAATCCATTCAAGGAAAGGTGAGGCTAACATGGTGGTTCGGTACCTGACGTGAGATGTTCTTTCGATCTCGATACGCGACGGAACTCGTGTCAGAACGCACTTTTCGGCTCTTGCCGGTAGCGTTGACAGACCGTAGTGGGAGGAGACGCACATGAGCTCAACTGACAACCCCGATCCCAACGAGGCCGTGCGTGAGCTCGAGTCGTTGCGTGCCGAGGCGGCCGCGCTGCGGCGTCGACTCGCGGAGTCGCCGGATCAGGTGCGTGAGCTGGAATCGCGGGTGGATTCGTTGTCCATCCGAAACACCAAGTTGCTCGACACACTCAAAGAAGCACGTCAGCAGCTCATTGCGCTCCGGGAGGAAGTCGATCGGCTGGGGCAGCCACCGAGCGGCTACGGTGTTCTGCTCGCAGCACACGACGATCAGACCGTGGACGTGTTCACCTCCGGTCGCAAGATGCGGCTGACCTGCTCGCCGAACGTGGACGCGACAACCCTCGAGCTCGGCCAGACGCTGCGGCTCAACGAAGCTCTCACCATCGTCGAAGCCACCGGCTTCGAGAGTGTCGGCGAGATCAGCACACTGCGCGAGGTCCTGGACGACGGCCGTCGGGCACTGGTCGTCGGACATGCCGACGAAGAGCGCATCGTGTGGTTGTCCGAACCGCTCGCGAAGGTTTTCTCCGATGCCGAGAAAGAGGACATCGCGTACGACTTGGACTCGCCGACCCGCAAGCTTCGTCCGGGGGACTCGCTGCTGGTGGACACCAAGGCCGGCTATGCGTTCGAACGCATCCCCAAGGCAGAGGTCGAGGACCTCGTGCTGGAAGAGGTGCCGGACGTCCACTACGACGACATCGGTGGGCTCGGTCGTCAGATCGAGCAGATTCGGGACGCGGTCGAGTTGCCGTTCCTGCACAAAGATCTGTTCCACGAGTACGCGCTGCGCCCGCCGAAGGGTGTGCTTCTCTACGGCCCACCCGGCTGCGGTAAGACCCTCATCGCGAAGGCGGTTGCCAACTCTTTGGCGAAGAAGATCGCAGAAGTACGCGGGCAGGACAGCAAGGAAGCCAAGTCATACTTCCTGAACATCAAGGGCCCGGAGCTACTCAACAAGTTCGTTGGTGAGACGGAACGGCACATTCGGCTGATCTTCCAGCGGGCACGTGAGAAGGCGTCCGAGGGAACTCCCGTGATCGTGTTCTTCGACGAGATGGATTCGATCTTCCGCACGCGTGGTTCGGGTGTGTCGTCGGACGTCGAAACGACCGTCGTCCCGCAGTTGCTGAGTGAGATCGACGGGGTCGAGGGTCTCGAGAACGTCATCGTCATCGGTGCCTCGAACCGTGAGGACATGATCGATCCTGCAATCCTGCGTCCCGGCCGACTGGACGTGAAGATCAAGATCGAGCGTCCGGACGCTGAATCGGCCCAGGACATCTTCTCGAAGTACTTGACCGAAGCACTTCCCGTGCATGCCGACGACATCGCCGAGTTCGACGGCGACCGCACAGCATGCGTGCGGGTGATGATCGAGCGGGTCGTCGATCGCATGTATGCGGAGAGTGAGGAGAACCGCTTCCTCGAGGTCACGTACGCGAACGGTGACAAGGAAGTCTTGTACTTCAAGGACTTCAATTCGGGTGCCATGATCCAGAACATCGTCGACCGCGCGAAGAAGTACGCGATCAAGGCGGTACTGGAGAC
>JAAZAD010000566.1 GCA_012514505.1 Rhodococcus sp. (in: high G+C Gram-positive bacteria)
GACCACGACGAGCCTGCCGATGCTCGTGGACCAGCTTCCGGACACATTCCTGGAGGTGGTGCTGGAGGCCGAGAACGGCAACATAGCCGGGCTCTGCCGGTTCACGGCTGACCTGGACGAGCACCTCCGACAGGAGCTCGGGATGCGCCCGACCACCGATCCCTGGTCGGCGCACCGGCACCCATCCGTGGTGGAGGCGATGACCGAGCTCGGAATCCCGCCGTCCGAGTCGTACCGGATCGCCCTGTCCCGTGGACATGGGCGATAGTCTGGAGGGCTGCACAACAGACGGAGGTAGTAGTCATGGCGGTTCTTGCTTCGCAGGCGCGTAAGTCGCTCGAGGCCCTTATCGAACAGGTCAACGACGATTGCCTCCCCGTAGAGATCGTCAGCGAGCACGGTTCGGCGGTCCTGGTGCCGAAGGCCGAGTGGGACGCGATCGAAGAGACCGCGTACCTGCTCAGGTCTCCGGCAAACGCAAGGCGACTCGCAAAGGGCCTCGAGCAGGCCCGGCGCGGGGAGGTCATCGAGCGGGACCTGATCGAGGACTGAGGCCGGCTGATGAGACAGGTTTCTTGATACTCGCTGATCTGGCGGTGCGCCGGCCACCACGTGGGCCCGCCGGGCCGTCTCGAATGTTCGGAAATGAGAAGGTCGGAGCGGTAGGTTGCGGGGTCTCCGGATCGTGCCGAGAAACTCTTTTCTTATTACATTATTTGATATGGCTGACGAGGCGATCAACGGAACACCCGTCACCGACGAAATGATCCAGGCGTGGGCGGACGAAGCAGAAGCCGGCTATGACGTCGAGCAACTGCGCAAGCGAGGCCGCCCGACCACCGGAGACGGCCCCGGCATCGTGGTGCCGGTCCGGATGGACGCCGCGCTGCTCGAGGCTTTGAACGCCCGCGCCGAACAGAAGCACGTGTCCAGGTCGGAAGCGATCCGGGAAGCAGTTCGCGCCTGGATTCAGATCCAGTAGTCGGCCGCTCGGGTCGATTCGACAGCGGAAACGAACTCCTCATCCACGCCATGAAAGCCCGACCGCAGTACTTCGACCTCCTCCCATGACCGCTGCGCGGCCGACCTGCCGCCCGCCGTACGGCTGGCCGTCAGGGTGTCATTCTTCGGAGCTGAGAGCGCAGTTGAGACTCATCGAGGTATGCGATGGGCACGCAGGCGGTCCGTGCATACGCATCGGTGGGGTGTCGCGCGGCGTCTTGCCACAATTTTCTCGAGAGGGCTGCAGGACGCGCGGGCAACGATGGTCTGCCATGGGCCACCTATCCCGGACCGACATGCAGGACGGTTCGGCAGCACGTCTCTCGAGGGTGTGATCTGCGGTCGCGTTCGGGGTCGGACCGATTTCGGGTGTGCTGGTAGAGGATCGTCGAACAGCACACCCACGAATCCGCTGCAGCGAGCCGGGCCGAATTCCGCCGCGACGGTCTCGAGGTTCGCAAGATTGCCCGACTATGCGTTTGTTTCGTTTGCTGCGTATATTTCATTTAGAGGAGGTGGGTCATGTCCGCAATCGAACGTCCCAGTGCCATGGAGCAGGAACAGGCACGACAGGCGCTGAATGCTCTGCGGGACGTGAAACCGGGCACCGATACGTTCGACGTCACCGTCGCAGGGACGTCGGGATCCGTTCACCTGCCGAGTGCGGCCTTGGAGTTGATCAAAGACGTCTTGGCGAACATGGCGGCCGGCCAGGGCGTAACCGTGGTCCCTGCCCATGCGGAGCTGACCACCCAGCAGGCCGCCGAACTGCTCAATGTGTCGCGCCCGCACGTGATCAAACTTCTCGACCAGGGCCTCATCCGGTACCGACTGGTGGGCCGACATCGCCGGATCTCGGCATCGTCGCTTCTCGAGTACCGGCGCACCCAGCAGCGCGATGCGCGTTGTGCTGCGGACGATCTTGCCGCCCTGTCCGAAGACCTCGGCCTCTACTGACGTGACGTTCGTAGTGCTCTACGACGCGAACGTGCTGTACCCGAACGTGCTGCGCGACGTTCTGATTCGCCTGGCGCAGACCGGGTTGGTGCACGCCCGGTGGACCGACCGGATTCTCGACGAGACGTTCCGAAATCTCGCCGCCGACCGACCGGATATCCCCACCGCCACCCTGGCCAGGCTGCGGGAGCTGATGAACCGAGCGGTCCCGGACTGCCTGGTCACCGGGTACGAGGCGCTCATCCCAGCGCTCACGCTGCCCGACGAGGACGACCGGCACGTGCTCGCCGCGGCGATCCGCTGCGGCGCGCAGGTTATCGTCACCGCGAACCTACGCGACTTCCCCGATAGCGAACTTGCCCAGTTCGGCATCGAGGCTCTGCACCCGGATGAGTTTGTCATGGACCTGTTCACGCTTGACGGGGCACGGGTACACCAGGCAATCAGTGCGACCGCCGCAGCGTGGCGCAACCCACCCGGCACTCCGGCCGACGTCTGCGACCGCCTCGCCGCGGCGGGCCTACCGATCTCTGCGGCCGCGTTACGCCGCTGAGAATCGACAATGAACGCCCACGACCGGGTGTCTCCGAAAGTTGTACTCGTACCGATGTTTCGGGTTCTTGTTTCGGAGTCTGCCGATGAGGCGTCGCGAGTTGGGGCGAGGGATCCCGCGTGCATGCCGGATAGCTGTCTCACTGCCGAGGGTGGGCAAGGGTGGGAGACGGCTCGGCTGTGTCGGCGGCCGGGGACGGGCTACGAGACGGAGAGGAGTTGGTTGAGGGCACTGGCGAGGTTGTCGGTGGGTACCGCGGTGCGGGGGTGCAGGAGCCGGTCGGTTATCAGTCCGTCTACGAGGGCTGTGAGGACACCGGGGATGCCGTCGGGCACGCTGGTGTGACCGGCGGACCCGTCCAGGTTGGCGATGAGCGTGTCTCGGGTCAGTTCGATGAATGCCAGCCGCTGGGTGGCAAGGACCTCGGCCACTGCGGGCGTACGGGTGGCCTCCAATTGCAGTTCGATCCGCGCCAGCTGACGCGCCGCTGTGGCGGGGGTCGTCCACTCGTCGATGATCGCCGCGATCCACTCCCCGGGGCTCGTCGCATCCGCCGGCAACCGTCCGGCCAGATCTGCGATCGAGGCGCGGTCGAGCTCGGCCAGCCGGTTGGTTGCGGCGATGAGCAGGCTGGATCGAGTGCGCGCATACGCGCTCGTCGACCCCTCCGGCAACTCCAATGCCCGGTCGATCGCCCGGTGCGTCAGTCCCCGCGACCCACTGTCGGCCAGAATCGCGATCGCGGCGTCGGCGATCGCGACGCGCCGCTCACTCGGGGGTCGGGATCTTGTGCCATCCATGATGGCGAGCCTACAGTACCTTCTACAAGTGTAGAAAAAGTGTGAAGGGGTGTCGGCCATGGGAAATCGAGATCTGGCGGATCTGCGTCGGCGTCGACTATTGGCGCGTGACGCGTTGGAGCGGGCCGGGACAGTGGCATTCAAGCCGGTGTCCTCGGCCAAGTGGGTCGATGTCGAGGTGTCGCGGTACGGAGGTATCCGGGTGCAAATCGAACACGACACCATCCGTGGGGTCACGCCGGAGATGATGCGGTGGTGGTTCGAGAACCTGCCCGGAACGACTACGTGGAACGGGATCGACTTCAGCGGACCGCAGATCAGTCACTACCACCTGTGGCATCACCGGGACCACATCGCCTTCACCACGCGCCGACCGGGCACGGATCGGGTCACCGAGGGAACGACCGTCACCATCGACGAGCAGTTCAACGACTATCGCGATCGCAACCATGCGACGGTGACCACCACACGCTTGGACGAGGAAGAGTTCACCTTCGATATCCATCGGGGCGGGCTTCGCGTCGGACGGATCGTTCACACTTACGGCCCCACGAGAGGTGGTTTGCGCTTCTATGCGGAGACCACGATCGGATTCGATGCCGGTCCACTTCGGCTGGGAAACGTTGTCCGGCCGCTGTTCTACAGCACGAACACCGCCGATCATTGGATTCGCCACAACATCGAAGAGACCGGGCGTTCCGAGCAGGTGATCCCGGCGCTCTACGCCCACGCGATGAACAGGTGAGAGTGATTGCGTGCCACTCGCCCCGAGCGTCGACCACCGACGGCGGCACAGTGGGTCGCTCGTCCTGAGTCGACGCGTCGCGCTACCGGTTACCCGATTCCGGGAGCCGGATCCCGCGGGCCGGTAGCCGGTGATCCCGCGGGCCGGCGCAGCGACGGGATGCGGCCGCGCCGTCGTCCTGCGACACCTACCGGTGGTGCGATCACCGGCCGATGGTCGCGTGCATCTCCCACACGAGCACCTCGGCGCCGCTGACGGAACTCAACCGCTGCCCGCCTGCGTGCGTGAGGCGTACCGCATCGCCCTCGGTGAGGGTTCCGGCACCTTCGAGGTCTGCGGTGCCTTCGGCGATGAAGACGTGCAGGAACGGTGCGTCGGGCAGGGTCACGGCGGCGCCCGGTTGGAGTCGGGCGACGGACAGGCCCGCGTATTTGTTGTGGATGCGGATCGCCGCGTGGTCGCGGTCCTTCGCGAGCCCGGACGCCACCGGGACCAGGCCGCCGCGCATCAGTTCGTCGTCGATTTCGAGTTGTTCGTAGCCGGGGGTGATCCCGGCTTCGTCGGGCATCACCCACATCTGCACGAACCGCACCGGATTCGCGTGTTCGTCCGCGTGGATGCCGGTGGCACCGTCGAGGCGCCACGAGTCGTTCTTCTCCGAGTGGAGGATGC
>JAAZAD010000567.1 GCA_012514505.1 Rhodococcus sp. (in: high G+C Gram-positive bacteria)
AGAATTCGGTTCCGGCGTTTTGCTCTTAGGTAGTCGCCGATCACATTCCGAGCGATCCCTTTCAGCCAGGGGACTGCGCTGCGATAGGTGGTGTCGTATCGGTTCCGGGAGCGGAACGCCCGCTCGAAGACGTCGGCTGTGATGTCGGCCGCATCCTGGCGGGGCACACGCATTGTCACGAGGCGGAAGATTCGGTCGACGTGACGATCGAAAATCAATCCGAACCGGGTGGGATCGCTCCAGGAGTCCTGAATGACCCGACTGTCGGATTCGATTTGAAACCTCATCCGATCGCCAGGCTAACGGACGGTCGTCGTCATGCCATACGGCGGGAGTAGGCGTCGATTGGGGAAGCAAATCGGTGGCTTCGACAAATAGAGGGGTGACACCGAGTCGACCGGAAGGATCTGAAGTGAGATGGCTATCTCTTGGGCTGGCTCTAGCGGTGCTTATGGGAACGGTTCTCGTTCCCTCGCTGGGCGCTGCAGCCGCTACTTGCCAGTCGGGGGGTGATTACGACATCGACTGCACTTGGCCCGACTCCACGGCTTGCGACGGCGCCAACTCCACACCCAGGTCGAAGACTCTGCCAACCGGGGGAATTTTGGAGCTTCGGTATGACAGCGGCTGCCGGTCGATTTGGGGACGAACCCCGTCCTCGCTCAACGAAGAAGTGTTCGTAGTTCGTGACTCCTGTTCGGCTGGCAACACCGCAGGCCTAACGAATCAGGTGAATACGCCTCACCGTTGGTCCCGCCAGCTCAACGACAAGAACTGCACCGGGCATGCGACCGTGTTCATCGGCGGTGTCGGCTATCAGACGACGTCGTACTGACGCCGTGTTCGCCTGTTTGTGGGTAGTGGTGCTGCTGGTTGGGTGCACAGCTCGGGTGGACGACTCAACGTCTTCGCCACCGGATGCTTCATCGACCTCGATGAGCGTGGTGCCTTCGTCGACGAGACCGCCAACCGCATCCACCCTTGCCTCGACACCCGCGTGGACGGATGATGATATGGAGTGGTTGGGGAGCGAGGCGGAGAGCCTCGTCCGCGACATGGAGAGTTCGGGGCTGTGGGCAGGTCCCTATGTGGCTACTCGTGGCACGGACTGCATGAACGTCGCCTACCGCGCCCACTCGCAGGTGCCGGACCGTGTTGTCTTCGGACAGAACCGGATGTTCTTGGAGAGTCGAGAGATGCAGCCGCTCGTCGACGACCCGAACGACCCCAGATTCGACGAGACAAACGACCAGACGCACCCGAACTACCTTCCGAGCGAGTGGGGAGTCCAGATCGTGTTCACATTTAGCGCGGCCGATTGGTCGGAGCGGTCAAGGGCCGAGTGGGCCGACCTGGTCGATCGGGTAACGGTGGCCGGGTTCCACGTAGAACCGACGTCGGACCCTTCCGACTGCGCGGTGCTGTTCGAGAAAGATGTCACCGCCAGGGCACGAGATCAGCTGCACGCGGCGTTCGTGGAATCCTCGGAAGGTGGATGACATGAAGCATCGAGATCTGGGTCCTAGCGAGGCGCTGCGATCAGTTGTCGCACTTGTCGCAATAGCGGTC
>JAAZAD010000059.1 GCA_012514505.1 Rhodococcus sp. (in: high G+C Gram-positive bacteria)
CCGGCACCGACGAGCGTGTGCAGCTCGTCGATGAACAGGATGATGTCGCCGCGGCTGTTGATCTCCTTGAGGACCTTCTTCAGGCGCTCCTCGAAATCACCGCGGTAACGGCTGCCGGCGACGAGCGAACCCAGGTCGAGCGTGTAGAGCTGCTTGTCCTTGAGGGTCTCGGGGACCTCACCGTTGACGATGGCCTGCGCGAGGCCCTCGACGACGGCGGTCTTGCCGACACCCGGCTCGCCGATGAGCACCGGGTTGTTCTTCGTACGACGCGACAGCACCTGCATGACGCGCTCGATCTCCTTGGCCCGGCCGATGATCGGGTCGAGCTTGCCCTCGAGAGCTGCCTGCGTGAGGTTACGGCCGAACTGGTCCAGGACGAGCGACGTGGACGGAGTGCCGGTCTCGCCACGGCTCGTGCCGGATTCTGCGGGCTCCTTGCCCTGGTAACCGGACAGCAGCTGGATGACCTGCTGACGCACCCGGTTGAGGTCGGCGCCGAGCTTGACGAGCACCTGCGCCGCCACGCCCTCACCCTCGCGGATGAGACCGAGCAGGATGTGTTCGGTACCGATGTAGTTGTGTCCGAGCTGGAGCGCTTCGCGAAGGCTCAGCTCGAGGACCTTCTTGGCACGAGGAGTGAAGGGAATGTGCCCCGAGGGCGCCTGCTGACCCTGGCCGATGATCTCTTCGACCTGGCTGCGCACACCTTCGAGGGAGATACCCAACGACTCGAGCGACTTCGCCGCCACACCCTCACCCTCGTGGATGAGGCCGAGGAGGATGTGCTCCGTGCCGATGTAGTTGTGGTTGAGCATCCTGGCCTCTTCTTGAGCCAGGACAACGACGCGCCGCGCGCGATCGGTGAACCTTTCGAACATCGCACTCCCTCACACTCTCCGGCCGCCGGTCCGGTACGCCGATCGTCCCGCACCCTGCTGCCGCTCTTAAGCTCCGGCACTCGAGTCGTTCGTCGGAACCTTTCAGAGGTTCCAAGCTCCCACTCCACACTCTAGTGGTCGTGGTATCGACTCGCTTTCCCTCTACCCTTCGGAAGGCGGCGAGAAAACCCGGTTTCAGAAGTCAACGCTGCACGTGGCGGATACGTTTCCGCAAGCTGTACGCCACAAGCGAACAGAGGCTGTGGGGGATCAACGGGCGAAGAATCGCTCGATCCTGCGTCCGAAGCTCCGCGCGGCGCGTTCGGGATCGGCCAGAGCACTTTCTGCGAGGACACTGTCCTCGTCCGACACCGTACCCGGTTCGAACGGCCGCAGCGAACGTCCCGGACCGCGCAACCGTTCGATGACGGAGATGAGCGAACCACCGTCCTTCGTGGCCTCCGCGATCACCTCGGGGTCGACGTCGAGATGTTCCGCCACCAGGATGTTGCGCAGCTCGACGGCGGCGCGGCCGACCGCGTCCCCGGGTTCGGCGGATTCGATGGCCAGGTCGCATTCGGTGTCGAAGCCCATCGAACGGTTGTTCAGGTTCGACGACCCGATCCGCAGCAGGGTCTCGTCCATGACGACGACCTTCGCGTGCACGTAGATCGGCTTCCCGCCGGCGGTGACGGGATAGTAGGCGGCGAAACGGCCGTGCACGTCGGCCTCCCACAACATGTGCAGCAGGGCCCGCCGGGCTCCGTCCATGGCCTTGCGTTCGAGCCAGCCGTCGGCGTTGCGTGGGATCACCACCACGATCTCGGGGCCGTCCGGTTCCTGCAGTCGCTCGGCGAGAGCCTCCGCGATCCTGCGCGAAGCGAGGTACTGGCTCTCGAGGTAGAGAGTGTGCCGCGCCTTCTCGATCACCGACAGGTACAGCGCCTCGATCTCGTGGATGCCGTCCTTCCCGTCGTAGGCGGGCAGCGTGCGCGCGATGCCCACGTCCACGCTGCGGAGGGTCGGCTCGAGATCGTCGGGCCAGATCGGCTCCGGCTCCGGCACGGGATCGAGCTTCTCCCCCGTGGCCGCCTTCCACCGGGCGCGCGCCTGGTCGCCGAGGGCCCGCGCGGCGTCGCCGTCGACGGCGGTCGTCACGTCGTGCCACGGTCCGTAGCGTTTACCGCTCGGCTCCCGCCGGTATTTGCTCAGGTCCGGATGATCCGGGGTGTCCCAGCGGTCGACGGTCATATCGATACCGCCACAGAAAGCGATGCTGTCGTCGACGACGAGAATTTTCTGATGATGCGCTGCGCCCACGGGATGCGCCCCGTCGATTTCGAAGTGCAGGCTCGGGTCGGTGAGCCAATCGAGCACGAACACCGGCGTCATTCCGCGTGCGAGGGCACTGAACGCACCGATGTTCCACTTGAGCAGATAAATATCGAGACCGGGTCGACGTTCGGGAAGCCATTCGAGGAATTCACCGAGTTTGTTCGGTCCCTCGAGAGTTGCACCCTCGGGTTCGAACTTGATCCGGGTGTCGAAATCCCACCCGATCAGCATGATGCGTTTTTCCGCCCGGAGCATCGCCGCCTTGGCGTGACGGAAATAGTCGGCGGCGTCGACTATGCAGGTCAACCTCTCCGCTCGCGCAAGTCGCCAGCAGGTTGAACCCGGTTCGAGCACGGTCTCGGCCATGAGCGGATGCTACTCCCCGACCGCATCGCGCCGGGTCGTCCGCACGATCGAAGTGTGTGACGGGCGCCACTGTGCCACAACCCAACCCGCCCACAGACGACTGTGGGGCGCCGTCCACGGATGGACGACGCCCCACGGACGAGGATTCGTCAGTGCGCTTTGTTGTACGCCTCGACGATCTCCGCAGAGATTCGGCCACGGGCCGACACCGGCAGATCGTTGTTCCGTGCCCATTCACGGATAGCGGCCGTCTGTTCGCGACCGGCACTTCCGGATCCGCTCTTGCGCGCAGCCGGCGCAGTTCCGGCGGCGGTCTTGCTCCGCTTGCGGCCGCCGACCTTACGAGCGTGTTCGATCCAGAATTCCAACTGCTCGCGCAGCCGTGCCGCATTGTCCTCGGAAAGGTCGATCTCGTACGTCACTCCGTCGAGACCGAACTCCACCGATTCGTCCGCCGCCGACTCCTGATCCACATCGTCGATCAGGGTGACAGTGACTTTCTTCGCCATGTGGTGTAAATCCTCTCGCATGCGCTTCCCCCCGCGGGACGGGCACCACACTACCCGCCGATTAACGCATCGCAATATGGAGCGACGAAATCAGATTAACGGGTGTTCGGTCGAACAATCGGGAACAGGATTGTTTCGCGGATTCCCAGACCGGTAAGTGCCATCAGCAGACGGTCGATTCCCATTCCGGTACCGGTGGTCGGCGGCATTCCCTGTTCCATCGCGGCGAGGAAATCCTCGTCGAGAGCCATTGCCTCGTCGTCCCCTTCCGAGGCCAGACGCGCCTGGTCGACGAAACGCTCGCGCTGGATCACCGGATCGACGAGTTCCGAGTAACCCGTGGCGAGTTCGAAACCGCGGACGTACAGATCCCATTTCTCGGTGACCCCGCGCACAGTGCGGTGATCTCGTGTCAACGGCGACGTCTCCACGGGGAAATCACGCACGAAGGTCGGCTCGTGCAGCTGGTCGCCGCACATGTGCTCCCAGAGCTCCTCGACGAGCTTGCCGTGACCCCAGCCCTTGCCCTCGGGAATCTCCAGGCCGACGCGATCCGCGAGAGCCGTCAATTCCTCGAGTGTGGTGTCGGGGGTCACGTCCGTGCCGATCGCCTCGGACAGCGAGGGATACATTTCGAGAGTTTTCCATTCACCCCCGAAGTCGTATTCCGTACCGTCGGCGAGCGTCACCACATGGGTGCCGAAGACCCCGAACGCGACCTCCTGGATGATCTCGCGGATCATCCGCGCCGAATCATCGTAGGTTCCGTACGCCTCGTACGTTTCGAGCATCGAGAATTCCGGCGAGTGCGTCGAGTCGGCACCCTCGTTACGGAAATTGCGGTTGATCTCGAAGACCTTCTCGATACCGCCGACGACGCAGCGCTTGAGGAACAGCTCCGGCGCGATACGCAGGTACAGGTCGATGTCGAGCGCGTTCGAGTGCGTCACGAACGGGCGGGCCGCCGCGCCGCCGTGCAGGGTCTGCAGCATGGGCGTCTCGACCTCGAGGAAACCGCGACGCTCGAGCGCGTTGCGCAGCTCGCGCACCACCGCGACACGCATGCGTGCGTTGCGACGTGCTTCGGGACGCACGATGAGGTCGACGTAGCGCTGACGCACCCGTGCCTCTTCGTTCATCTCCTTGTGCGCGACCGGCAGCGGACGCAGCGCCTTGGACGCCATGGTCCACGAGTCGGCCATGACACTGAGCTCACCGCGACGGGAGCTGATGACCTCGCCGTGCACGAACACGATGTCGCCGAGGTCGACGTCGGACTTCCAGGCGGCGAGCGCCTCCTCGCCGACGCCGGCGAGGCTGAGCATGACCTGCAGCTGGGTGCCGTCGCCC
>JAAZAD010000568.1 GCA_012514505.1 Rhodococcus sp. (in: high G+C Gram-positive bacteria)
GATCCTCCGCACCATGCTGCACGACAAGAAAGTCCAGCACGGACGGCTCCGATTTGTCCTGCCCACGGCCTTGGGACACGTCGAGCTGGTCGGGGATGTCGATCCCGACGACGTACGAGCCGCGCTGGTCGACTGAGAGCGCAGCCCAAGAGCAATCAACCACGAAACACACGAATCACACGAAAGGGAAGAACAGGCAGTAAAGGTCCTAACAAAACGGGGAGACGAAGGGGGTCTCACGTCTCCAATGATGTTCGGGAGGACTGTTTCCGTGTGATTCGTGGTTTCTCTCTTTGCCTCCGGGAGTTTCGCAAATGCCCGAATCCCATTCGCAAGCCGACCTCGACGGCGAACTGGCTGCTTCGCTCAGGCTCGCGCTGCTGCCGGGCGTTGGCCCGCGGATCCGCCGGGCACTGCTGGATCGGTTCGGGACTCCCCAGGCGGTCCTCTCCGCCGCACCGAGTGAACTGCGGGAGGTGCAGGGGGTTGGAACGAAGCTGTCGCTTGCGATCGCGCGAGCCGCGGCCCAGATCGATGCGGCGGCCGAGGTCGACTTGTGCCGGCGACAGGGCATCGAGATCCTTGCCGACTGCGACGAACGTTACCCGGACGTGCTCGGCGAGATTCCGGACCCGCCGGGCGTGCTGTTCGTTCGTGGATCGCTTCTGCCGGCCGATGCGCTTGCCATTGCCATCGTCGGAACCCGCCACGCAACGCCGTACGGCCTGCGCCAGGCGGAGCGGCTGGCCGGCAGCCTGGCCCGCGCGGGACTGACGATTGTCAGCGGCTTGGCTCGCGGTATCGATGCTGCTGCGCATCGCGGAGCACTGGCCGCCGGCGGCCGAACGCTCGCCGTGCTCGGGAGCGGAGTGCTGTGCATCTACCCGCCAGAGCACGGGAAGCTGGCTGAAGAAGTCGCCGGGTGCGGTGCGTTGATCAGTGAGGCCCCGCCCCGAGCCGCACCGCGCGGGGGGATGTTTCCGCAGCGCAACCGGATCATCAGCGGCCTGTCGCTGGGAGTGATTGTGGTCGAGGCGGGAGACCGGAGCGGCGCCCTGATCACCGCGCGGCATGCCATGGAACAGGGCCGGGAGGTGTTTGCGGTCCCTGGGCGCGTGGATGATCGCACCGCCCGAGGCTGCCACCGCCTGCTCCGCGACGGTGCGAAGCTCGTCGAATCGGCGGACGACGTCCTGGAGGAACTCGGCCCACTGTTTACACCGACGCAGCGGGAGGACGGTCAAGTCGTGCATCACCCGGCCGAGCTATTACTGAACGAGCTGGAGCAGCAGGTCCTCGCCGCCATTCAAACCGACGCCACGTCGATCGACGAGGTGGTTCTGGAGAGTGGATTGCCGGTGGCGCAAGTGCTCTCCACGTTGAGTGTGCTCGAGATGCGGCGTCTGGTTCGCCGACTCAGCGGCGCCGCTGTGGTACGGATCTGACCTGGCCTGATAAAAAAGGGAAAGTACCAGGCGGGTCGACACTTGCGCGGGTTGGATGTGGCGGTCAAGCACACCGATTTTCCAAAATTCTTTGCCCCGGACCACCCGGACACTGCAGAGGGGTGAGGGCGGAAGGGGGCGTTGGAGGCTGGGGCCTGCCGGTGGGACGCGATTGGCGGGGAGTTGCAGACGTTTGCCTGTGGACCGGGTGTGGTGCCCAAGTTGGCGATTTCTCAGAACCGAGGGCATTTGGGCACCACGCGCTTGTGGGTGGTTGGATCGGATGATTTGCAGCCTGGTTCCGATCTCGATGTTGGCAGGTCGTGAAAGGTAGGTCCCGCTTGCCGAGCTTTCCGTTCGACACAAGTGGCGTCTAGCCGGTGAAC
>JAAZAD010000569.1 GCA_012514505.1 Rhodococcus sp. (in: high G+C Gram-positive bacteria)
CAGAAGATCTTCCTCACCATCGGCATTCTCATCGCCGTCTTCGGTATGCGTCTGGTCTTCCCGCTGCTCATCGTGTGGGTTGCGTCGGGCCTCGGCCCGATCGCAGCGTTGGACCTCGCGCTCAACCCGCCGGCGGATGGTGCGGCGTACTTCCCCAACGGCGACCCCAGCTACGAAACGCTGATCACCGACGCCCACCCGCAGATCGCGGCATTCGGTGGCATGTTCCTGCTGATGTTGTTCTTGCACTTCATCCTCGAAGAACGTGAGATCAAGTGGCTGGAATGGCTCGAGCGGCCACTGGCGAAGGCAGGCAAGCTCGACCAGCTCGAGGTCGTCATCGCGGTCGTGCTGCTCCTCATCACGGCTACGATCATCGCGCCGGACGACAAGGTCTCGACCGTGATGATCGCCGGTGCGCTCGGCATGATCACATACATTGCGGTCAACGGCCTCGGCGAGATGTTCCATATCCCGGAAGAGGACGAGGAACCGACCGGTGGGCCGAGCGGCCTCGCGAAGGCAACCGGTAAAGCCGGGTTCTTCCTGTTCCTCTACCTCGAGGTTCTCGATGCCTCGTTCTCCTTCGACGGTGTCATCGGCGCATTCGCGATCACGTCCGACCCGATCATCATCGCGCTGGGTCTGGGCTTCATCGGTGCCATGTTCGTCCGGTCGATCACGATCTTCCTGGTCCGCAAGGGCACGCTGTCCGAGTACGTCTATCTCGAACACGGTGCCCACTGGGCGATCGGTGCGCTCGCACTGATCCTGCTGTACTCGATCGGCACCCATGTCCCGGAGCTCATCACCGGTCTGGTCGGCATCGTTCTGATCGGTGCAGCGTTCGGGTCGAGCATCTACCGCAACCGCAAGGAAGCGAAGGCGGAAGTGTCCGTCTGATCGCACTGAGCCGATGGGAGCCCCCGACTTGTCTTCGGGCCGAGGGCTCCCATTTTCCGTATCCGGCACCTGCACATCTGCACACCACTCAGTGAAAGGCACGCACATGGCCATCGACTACAACAAGAAGCCCGAGCAGGGGGTCCAGTGGAGTGAACCTCAGCAAGATCAACCTGACGAAAGAATCCCCCACCGTAAGCCTCAGCAAGGGCGGTGCGGGACAGGGTGTGGTCCGCGTGAATCTCAACTGGTCGCGCGGTGAGCAGAAGAAGGGATTCCTCGCCAAGCTCACCGGTGCCACCGGCGGGGTCGACCTCGATCTCGGGTGCCTCTACGAGCTGGCCGACGGCTCGAAGGGCGTCATCCAGGCGCTCGGGAACAGCTTCGGAGCGCTGAACACTGCGCCGTACGTCCACCTCGACGGCGATGACCGCACCGGCTCCGCCCAGGGCGGCGAGAACATGCACATCAACCTCGAACGCCCCGAGCTGTTCAAGCGAGTGCTGATCTTCGCGATGATCTACGAGGGTGCAGCGAACTGGGCCGCCGTCGACGGCGTCATCACTCTCACCCAGCCGTCGGGTCAGGAAATCGAGGTCCGCCTCGATTCGCCGAACAACGGCGCCCGCATCTGCGCCATCGCAATGCTGAAGAGCACGGGCCAGGGCGTGACGGTGGAGCGTCTCGTCGAGTACGTCAACGGCAGCCAGTCCGACCTCGACCGTGCCTACGGGTGGGGCATGCAGTGGCAGGCAGGCCGCAAGTAGTCGATCGGCAGGTGTTTCCTCGCCGGCCCGACGGGTGGGCAGCAAATGGACTGTGCGCCGGGCCGGTGAGGAACTATCGATGCGCGAGGACTACGACGAGCGCGACGCCGCTACTCCGAACCGGGCGGGTGTTCCGCGGCCTCCTTGATGGCATCGAGCCTGCGGTCCCACCCGGAGCCGACGTCATCCAATGCTCGCCCGAGTGCGCTCAATCTGGAACCGGCGGCGGAGAAACGGAGTTCGCGGCCGATGCGTTCGGATGTCACCAGTCCGCAATCCTCCAGGACCGCAAGGTGTTTGGCAATGGCCTGACGCGACACGGTGAACTCCGATGCGAGGCCCGACGCAGAGGCAGGTGCGCCGCCGAGGCGCTGCAGGATGCTCCACCGCGTGTCGTCGGCCAGGGCTGCGAACACGCGTGTGGTGTCGGGCGTCCCGTTCGAATCAGTGTGCGGCAACGGTTCTCCCCTTCTCGAGATGCGCCTTGGCGAGGCCCAGTTCGATGATCCAGCCTTCGACATTGCCCTCGTACTTTGCGCGGCGTTCGACGGAGTCACCCGGGAGTGAATCGAACCCGGTCTCCGTCACGCTCAGGACGGTCGAGGTGTCGGAGACGGCATCGAGCCGGAATTCGACGAGCGTGGACGGGCTGTCGGGGTCTGTGTGGTCGGACAGCCAGCGGAATGCTGCATAGTTCGGTTC
>JAAZAD010000570.1 GCA_012514505.1 Rhodococcus sp. (in: high G+C Gram-positive bacteria)
CGACCTCGTCGGGCGTCACCAGGTACGGGCCGACGGGCGTCGCCGCCTCGAAGGCCTTGCCCTGCAGGAACTGTGATGTTCTCAGCTGCCAGTCGCGCATGCTGACATCGTTGACGATGGTGTAGCCGGCCACCGCGGACAACGCCTCTTTCGCGTCGGCATGACGGAGCTCCGCGCCGATGACGACGCCGAGTTCGACTTCCCAATCTACTGCCTGGGAGTTGGCGGGCAGCACGATGACATCACCGCTTCCGATGAGGCTGCGGCTGTACTTCGCGAACAGCGTGGGAAACTGCGGAACGTCGAGTCCGACCTCGTCCAGATGGTCCTGGTAGTTCGCACCCACGCATAGCACTTTCTCGGGATGAGGTATCAGCGTGGCGAATTCGGCGTGCCTCAGCGGTATCGAATGCTCACCACCGTCAGCCGCGCGCGCCGCCCACCCCGGCCCCGACGCCAGTAGGTCTCCGACATCGGCGAACGGCAGCAGCGTGACCTCATCGCCTGTCACGCGTCCCGCCGCGGTGGCCCCGTTCACCTTCAGTGTGGCTAGTCGCATCCCCGCTCCTTTCCCGATGGGTAGTGGATCGCTCGCGCGGGTATGGATTCGGTGTTGACCGAGCGCACCCACCGGCGTAGGTTAAGCGTACAGTGTACTCTCATGGTGAATCAAGCGTGTTCACCAACCAGCCACGGAGGAGGCGGCATGACGCTCGCGGGCCAGACCAGACAGGCGCCAAGCGGCGGCAGTTCCGATGCGACGCTTGCAGCTTCGGATCACACCGCTATCGAATCGCTGACCCGTCTATTCGACGCGCAGCACGCCTCTTTCCGGCAATCAGGACCGCCGTCGCTCACCGAACGTCAGAAGCATCTCGGTGCGCTCGCCGCGATGGTGATGAACAACCGCAGCCGCATCCAAGAGGCGATGGTCGCCGACTTCGCCGTGCATCCCGAAGAACTCACGGTCATGACCGAGGTTCTCGCGGTGGCGGGGCAGGCGAGCTACATCAGCCAACAACTGCCCCTGTGGGCCGCTTCGCAGGAACGGTATGTGGATCCCACACTGCTCGGATCGGCTCGATCGGAGATCCGGTACCAGCCCAAGGGGGTGTTGGGCGTCATGGGTCCGTGGAACCTGCCGTTCGCGCTCACGCTCGGGCCGGCCGCGGACATGCTCGGTGCGGGCAATCGCGTGATCATCAAACCGTCGGAAGTAGCGCCGGCGTGTGCGGAGTTGCTGCGGGACATGGTTACCGCCACATTCGACTCCGACCGGATGGCGGTTGTCTGCGGTGGCCTGGAGCTGGCGAAAGCCTTTCCCGCCCTGCCATGGGGGCACCTGGTGTACACCGGTAACTCCACGGTGGGAAGGCAAGTCGCGGCAACGGCCGCCCAGAACCTCGTACCCTTGACACTCGAACTGGGCGGCAAGAACCCGGCGATCGTCCACACCGACCGCGTGACCGACGACACGGTGCGTCACATCCTCGTCAACAAGCTCGTCAAGAACGGCCAGATCTGTATCGCCCCGGACTACTGCCTCGTCCCCCGCGATCAGGTCACCGAATTCGTCGAGCGCTCAATGAGCTACCTGCAATCCACCGTCCCGTCCTACTCGGAGTCCCCCGACTGTGTCGGCATCGTCAACGAGCACCACCTGCAACGGCTGGTGAGTCTTACCGAAGAGGCGCATGCCCGCGGGTGCCGGGTGCTCACCTTCCCCGCCGATGGCGGCGTCGCCGTCGGCACCCGGCAGATGCCGGTGTCGTTGATCATCGATCCGCCCGACGACCTCGCGGTCATGCAAGAAGAGATCTTCGGTCCGATACTGCCCGTCAAGCCATACGATTCCGTCGACGAAGCCATCGCCTACGTGAACTCGGGTCCCCCGCCCCTCGGGCTGTATGTCTTCGCCACCGACACCTCGGTCGTCGACCACATCCTGAACCGGACGACGTCTGGGGGCTTGTGTGTCAACGCATGCACCATCCAGGGCGCGATCCCTTCGCTCGGCTTCGGCGGTGCCGGGCACAGCGGGTACGGCAGGCACCGCGGCGTCGAGGGTTTCCGTGAGTTTTCCCATCAGCGGGCGGTGGTCACCCGAGGCGAGGGTGATCTCATCCACGCCTTCTTTCCACCGTATTCAGGCCTGGCCCGGTCCGTCGTGGCCGCGGCGCTCGACACGCCACCCAGTGACGCCGACACCTCGAAGGAGAATTGATGCCAATCAGGGCAGCGGTCGACATCGGCGGGACCTTCACCGACGTCGTCGCCTTCGACGACGAAACCGGACAGATGATCCTCGGTAAGTCGCTGAGCACACCGCGCGACCTCATCGAGGGGATCGTCGAGGCGGTCGGCACCGCCGGGGTCGCCGTCACCGACATCGGTCACCTCGTGCACGGCAGCACGATCGTCGTCAACGCACTCATCGAGCGACACGGCGCACGAACGGCTTTGGTGACCACCGCCGGGTTCCGCGATGTCTACGAGATCGGCCGGATCAACCGCCCCGACGCATTCAACCTGTCGTTCACCAAGCACCGCCCGCTGGTGACCCGAGACATGATCTTCGAAGTCGCAGAACGGCTGCGAGCAGACGGCACGGTCACGACGCCACTCGATGAGCAGGGCGTGCGGGCGGTGGCCAGGGAACTCGCCGGGCGCGACATCGAAGCCGTCGCCGTGATCCTGCTCCACGCCTACCGAAACCCCGTTCACGAACAACGCGTCGGTGAGATCCTGCGTGAGGAACTGCCGGGACGGTACGTGACGCTATCGCATGAAATCACCCGCGAGTACCGCGAGTACGAACGCACCTCGACTGTCGCGGCGAACGCATTCGTCGGCCCGTTGGTGAGCGACTATCTCGGGCGGATGGCCGACCGGATACAGGTACCGCTGGCCATCATGCAATCCAACGGCGGTGTGTCCGACGTGTCCACCGCCGCCCGGCAATGCGTGCAGATGCTCGAATCAGGCCCCGCGGGGGGCGTCGTGGGCACCATCGCACTGTGCGAGGCGCTGGGGTACCGCGATGCCATCGCATTCGACATGGGCGGCACGACAGCCAAATCCGCGGTGATCCGCGATCTGACGTTCCCGTTGGCCAGCGACTACTACCTCGGCGGCTATCTGACCGGGCTGCCGATCCGCATTCCCTGCCTGGACATCGTCGAGGTCGGCACAGGTGGCGGGAGCGTCGCCTGGCTGGACACCGCAGGCGGAATTCACGTCGGGCCGCGCAGCGCCGGCGCCGACCCCGGCCCGGCCTGTTACGGACGCGGCGGCACGCATCCCACGATCACCGATGCGGCCGTCGTGCTCGGGCATCTCTCGCCGGACGGGAACCTCGCCGGCGGCTTGCACCTCGACGGCGATGCCGCCCGACGAGCCATGCAGGACCTGGCCGCCGAACTCGATATGGATGCGGTGCGGACCGCCGCGGGAGTCATCGCCATCGGCGCTGCGGCGATGGCGAACTCGGTGCGGGCGGTGACGACCGAACGGGGTCTGGACCCACGCGATTTTGCGCTCGTCGCATATGGCGGCAACGGCCCGCTTCACGTTTCGCTGGTGGCTCGCGAGCTTTCGATAGGTCGTGTCGTCATTCCTCCCGTGCCTGCGGTGTTCTCCGCTCTCGGGATGCTGATGGCCGACGCGCGCCGCGATGTGGTGCAGACCGGCGTCCAGACACTGGAGCCCGGGATGGCCGAACACCTCGACACCATGTGTAGCGAACTGGAAACCACATGCGAGCGCGAACTGCTGATCAACGATGTCGGGTTCACCGATGTGGAGTTCGTCCGTGCCGCCGACATGCGCTATGTCGGTCAGGAGCACACGGTGACTGTGACCTTGCCGGCCTTCGATGCCGGAGCGGCAAGCGTCGCGCAGCTCAAAAAGGATTTCGACACCGTGCACCAACAGCGATACAGCCACAGCGCTCCCGACGAGCCGGCGCAGATCGTCAGCCTGCGGGTGTCGGCGATCGGGCGGCTGACGAAACCCGACCTGGCCAAGATCGCCGAAGGCAGCGACGCACCGCCACCAGAGGCCGGTACGGGCCACCGTGAGGTGATCTTCGATCCGGTCGACGGCGCGGTGTCGACCCGGGTCTACACCCGCGCGAAGTTGTTGGCCGGGAACCGGATCGAGGGCCCGGCAGTCATCGAAGAACCGACGACCACGACCCTGCTGAGACCCGGAGACACGCTGGAGGTCGACGGTTTCGGAAACCTTCTCATCGAGATCGGAGGATGACGGTGACAGGCATCGACCCGATAACCGCCGAGATACTTCATTCGGCGTTCGTCTCGATCACCGACGAGATGAAGACGAACCTCATGCGGACCGCCTACAACCTCATCATCTACGAGGCACAGGACTTCACCGTCGGACTGTTTGACCCCAACGGGGACACCATCTCGGTTGGGCTCGGACTGCCGATGTTCGTGGGCGGACTGTCCGATGCGATCAAGGCGAAGCTCGACTTCTACGGCAGCGACGGAATCAAGCCGGGCGACATCCTTCTCACCAACGACGCCTACATCATGGGTAGCCACCTCAACCACATGATCTTCACGCTGCCGATCTTCCATGAGGGCCAGCTGGTTGCCTTTGCGTCGTCGATGGCGCACTGGATCGACGTCGGCGGTGTACTCGGGGGCACCACGACGGACATCTACTCCGAGGGCCTCCAGGTCCCCATCGTCAAGATCTACAAGGAAGGCGTCCAAGATGACGAGCTGACGCGCCTGATCGCCACCAACGTGAGGTTCGAGAACCTGGCGATGGGTGACTTCCGTGCCCAGATCGCCGCGATCCGCACCGGGGAAGCCCGGATGAAGCGGCTATTCGAGCGATACGGAACCGCGGTCGTGAACGCCAGCATCGAAGACCTCTACCGACGCAGTGAAGAGCTTGCGCGCCAAGCTGTTGCGCAGATACCCGACGGTGAATACCACGGGCAGGCTTATATGGATGACGACGGTGTGGGGCTGGGAACCCGAATACCCGTGCGCGTACGGGTGGTCATCGACGATGATCGGATGACGGTGGATCTCAGCGAGATGAGCCCCCAGGTGGCTGGATACTTCAACTCCGGCGCGACGGCCGGTCGCTCGGCGGCCCAGGTCGCCTTCAAATGCCTCACCTCGCCGACCACGTACCCCATCAACGCGGGATCAATACGTCCGCTGCAAGTCCAGCTACCAGAGGGGACGGTGGTGAGCGCGACGAAACCGGCGGCCATGCGTCTGTGGATGACCTACCCGATGACCGTCGTCGACTCGATCTTCCGGGCACTGGCCGACGTCGTACCGGGGGCCGCGATCGCCGGCCATCATGCCGATCTCGGGATGACGCACACCTACGGTGTCGACGAAACGACCGGCCGGTTCTTTCAGTTCTACGGCGGACCGCAGGGCGGCGGCTGGGGCGCCACATCGACCGCGGACGGCCAGAACGCCACCATGTGCATCAACGACGGCGACACGCACAACAGCCCGATCGAGGTCGTCGAAGCCAAGTACCCGATGGTGACGATCACGGAGTACGCGCTGCGCGAGGACTCCGGGGGTCCCGGCAGATACCGCGGCGGCCTCGGCACCCGGCTCATGGTGCGAATGCACACCCGAGCCCGGATGGACACCTGGATCGAGCGAACGGCCTGCGCCCCTTGGGGGCTGGCCGGCGGACATGATGCGGCAGCCAACCAGATCCGCATCGAACGTGCGGACGGCGAGCAGGTGCATTTCCCGAGCGGCAAAGTCGCGGCGGTCGACCTCGCCGACGGTGACAGCCATATCGTCGAGCTCGGGGGCGGCGGCGGGTTCGGCGATCCACTGCAGCGCCCGGCCGAGCAGGTGCTGACCGACGTCACCGCCGGCTATGTCTCTGTGGCGGCCGCCCGGGACGTCTACGGTGTCGCGGTCGACACCACCGAGCACGGTCGGTTTGTTCTCGACGCGGCGGGAACCGACCGGCTCCGCGGGGCCGCACATGGCTGACACGGACTGGTCATTCGACGGGTTGTGGCCGTACCCGCCCCGATGGTTTGACACCCCGGAGGGGCGAGTGCATTACATCGACGAGGGCCCGCGCGATGGGCGGCCGGTGTTGCTGGTCCATGGGAACCCGACGTGGGGGTTTCTTTACCGCAACTTCGTCGGGCCGTTGGTGAGACACGGCTATCGCGTGATAGTTCCAGACTTCCTCGGCTTCGGCCGGTCCGACAAGCCTGCCGAGGCTGCGCGTTACGGGATCGCCGACCATACGCGTCGGCTCGATTCCCTTCTGGCGTCACTGGATCTGCATGAGGTGACGGTGGTTCCGCAGGACTGGGGTGGGCTGGCGCTGGTATGGGCCGCCGACCATCCCGACCGGGTCGCGGGTCTGTTCATCCTGAACACCAGCGCCCACAGGCTGCGAGGGCCGTGGCGCTTCCCCCTTCCGCTGAAGTTGTTCCGCGCTCCGATCGTCGGGGAACTCATGGTCAAGGGCCTCAACCTTTTCCACCGCGCCTTTCTGTTTCGGGTCGGCGTCGTACACCGTGACCGGCTGACCCCGGAGATCAAACGTGCCTACCTTGCCCCGCATCCGAGCTGGTCAAGCCGGACCGGTGTGCTCGCCTTTCCCCGCCAGATCCCCGCTCACCCAGATGAACCGCTGTCGGTGTACCTCGGCGGTGTCGAACAGCGGCTGACCGAACACTTCCGTAACCGCCCGGTCAAGATCGTCTTGGCCATGAACGACGTCGCGTTCAGCCCCGACATGCTGGACGATCTGTGGGCCCCGATGTTTCCGCACGCCACAATCGTGCGGCTAGATGATGCGGGACATTATCTGCAGGAAGATGCGCACGAACGAATCGTTCCCGAACTCCTCGAGTTTCTCCAGGACATGGGTGGACGCGGTATCGCGCACGAAGCGAACTAGTCCTCGATCGTCGCTTCGAGCCCGTTCAGAACGATCGCAAGCCCCCAGCGAAACTCCTCGTCGGATACCGCGTTTCGGGCGTACGGTGCGTTCTCGGCCAGCAGTGGATACTCGCGTTCGTGGCGTTCCGCCTCGATCGGCTGCCCGGCCAACGGCAGCACACCGAAATGCTCGCTTTGCACCACACCGATCACGTAGCTCGTCAGCAGCCTGAACGCGAGAAATCGGTGTTTCCCGTCGAACCCTGCCTTGGCGAGGGCGCTCATCAACTGCTCCGACCACGGCATCGCGCTCTCCGCCGTGAATCGATGAGTAAGCAGCAGCGGTACGACTGCCGGGTGATCGGCAACGGCATCCCGAAGGCGTTGCAGCAGCGTCTCCACGCGCTTGGTCCACGACGACCGGGCGGGTAAGTCAGTTGATATCGAGGCGAACACGAGGTCGACGACATAGCCTTCCAGTTGCTCGCGGTCGGCGAAGTAGCGGTATAGCGACATCGTCCCCACGCCGAGTTCGGCGGCGACGGCGCGGATCGACAGCGCGGCAAGCCCTCCGCGATCGATCACCGCGAGTGCCGCCGTGGCGATCTCTTCGGACGTCAGCGACTTCGGCCGAGGCATAGCAATGACCGTACACCATACGCGTACGATTCGCCGGTGTGGTCACCACGCGCCGGATGCCTGACTCCGCACCATGTTTCGCTGCTCCTCAGGGCATCTCTGCATTTCGCCGCTGGTATTGAAGTGCGAGGTCGACGACTTCGTCGACCGACCATTGGTCGTCGACGTGATCGCCGTACTTGCACGCCACGATGCGGCCGTCGGGCGCGATCAGAAAGTCGGCGGGCAGGCCGTATCGGCCCCCTTCGGGGTTGGCGGCAGGCGGCCGGGCGGTCCGGGTGAGAATGCCTGTCACGCTGTGCGCAACGGCCCGCGCTATGGGCCACCAGGCCCGCGGGTTCAGCACCGCGCGCCGCCCCTGCTCCACACCGAACTCTCGATAGAAACGCTTCTTCGGATCGGCGACGACGGCAAACGGAAGCACGTCAACATGCGGCAGGAGGTCTTCTGCCGTTGAGTGGAAAAACACCACCTCGCGAACTCCCGACGCCTCGATCTCTGCGTGCCGGTTCGCCACGGAGCGTAGGTGCAGATTGCAGACGGGACACCCTGCAAACCGCCGGAATTGCATATGTGTCAACAGCTTCGCGTCGGGCACCGCCACTTGTTCTCCCGTGACAGTGGCTATTTCACGGACGTTCACGGTCGCGCCGGCATTCAGTCGGTTCACAATTCACCATCCTTACGAGGACATCGTATGCCTACAGGTTTTCATTTCACGGTCGGATATCTGGGGGTCAACTCGGCGGCACGATCATCGACTGCCACGTTCGCTCGCCCCCGTTTCGAGCCAGATCGCGTTGGGTGTAGACCCGCCCGTCCGGGCCGAGGTAGGTACCGGTAGCGGCGTCGTATTCGGCGACCGCGATCGGTGCGTCAGGGCCGGGCGGCCGTGCGGTCGGCGCGGGCGCCTGTGGGGCCTCCTGGCCGGACAGGGTCGCGTTGGGGTCACCCTTCCAGTTGAAGCCGTCGTTGAGTGGCACGTACTGCTCGTCGCTTTCGCACAACCTCACCGTCGGTGCGCGTTTGCCCGGCACGCTTTGGCAGGGGAAGTTGCGCGCGCCCCGCACATTGAACGGGGAGTCCTGCGGCACTCGGCAATACAGATCGCCCGCAGGCCGGTCGGGGTAATCCTCGAAACTCGGTGGCCGCTGCTGCTGGGCGGGCAGGTAACCCGTGGTGCACGGCGGAGGCAGGTTGATGTTCAAATTGAAATCCAAGAAGCTGCCCTTGTAGTCCTGCTTGGTGTTCACGCCGCTGACAATCGTGGCCTGCAATGCGGCGGTCGACTGCGGCATCAGCACCAACAACTGCTCGATCGCAGCTTGATACGTGATGGCGACCTGATCGATGGCGACGAGATTGGCCAGCACGATCGGCAGCGTGGGCTGCAACCGCTCGATGAGCTCCTCGACCTCTCCGATGGCGAGACCACCCCGTTCGAGGAGGCCGGCGACAGCGGCATCCTGGGACCGCAGTTCGTCGGTGACGACCCTCAAATGAGATGCCCAGGCCGATATTTCGTATGCGGTGTCGGCCTGCGCCGCCAGTGCCGGCGACGCCTCGTCGACAAGCTGCGTGATCGCGTCCAGATGCGCGCGGGCATCGATGGCCAACTGCGTGGACCCCTTTACGATCCGAGCGATCTCTGGTCCGAGTCCACCGACCGCGGTGTAGCTCTCGTCGACGACCGTCTTGAGGTCAGCGCGTGGAATGGCCTGTAGACCACGGTTGGTCGCGTCGAGCAGCGCGTTGACGTCCGGCGGTACCGCTGCACGGCTCAGCGGTATGACGTCACCGTTCTCGAGTGGCCGCGACGTCGCGTTGCGCGGCGACAACGCTACGTACTGCTCCCCGGCGGCGCTGTGGCTGCGGACATCAGCGTCGAGGTCCGACGGGATGGGAATATCCGATCGCAGTGACAACACCGCCACAACGCCGGTATCGGTGAGGCGTACATCCGCAACCCGCCCGACCTCCGTACCCCGGTAGGTGACGTTGCCGGTCTTGTACAGCCCGGCAGCCGCAGGCAACTCGACGGTGACCGTGTACTGGCCCAAGCCGAACCAGCGTGCGGGCAACCGAATGTAGCCGAATACCATGATGGCCCCGGCGACGGTGGCCACCACCCCGAAAATAATGAGCTGGAACAGGATCCGCCGGCCTATCCGCATCTCACTGGCCCTGGTCCCAGTGATACGGAGCCACCAGCGGATTGCCGCCGGTGTACGGGCTCGGCAGCTGACCGATTGTGCGACCCCATTGAATCTCGAGTTCGGTCAGGTCACCCTCCCATCTGGTGCCGGTGAAAAACGAGGAATCGATGCGGCTGAGGGTCAGGTCGACGACGAGGGTTGAATTCGCGTAGTCGCCCCGGATCCAGTTGGGGATATTCTCCTTCGGCCACGGAAACGTTGTCAGCAGGCTGAGTGACCGGGTCAGTGCCGGCCCCGCGTCCCCGAGTGCCGCAAGCACGGGTGCGATGTCCTCGAACTCGTGCAGCATCGCCTCCTTGGTTTGGTCGACGGCATCAGCGGCCAGCGCGCTGAACTCACCGAACCGGTCGAGGGCATCGGCAAGGCTGCGGCGCTCGTCTCGGAGCACGGCGAGCGCGTCGGGAATCGTGCGGAGCGCGCGCTCCATCACGATTCGCTGCCCAGCGAACTGGCCGGTGAGCCGATTCAGGCTTTCTGTGGCGGCCAGAATGTCGTCCTTCTGGCCGTCGAGTCGGCCGATGAACCGATCGAGTTGTTCGAGCAGGCTGCGCAGATCCATGTCCCGGCCGCGGAAGGCGGTGCTGAAAGCCTCTGTGATGTCCTGGATTTGACCGATTCCGCCACCGTTGAGCAGCAGCGAGATCGCCGCGAGGGTCTGCTCGGTCGTCGGATAGGCCGTTGCGTTCGGCAGCGGGATCAGCGCCCCGTCGCGCAGTTTGCCCTCGGGCGCCACCCCGGTGGGCGCGGCCAGTTCGATGTGCATTGTTCCCAGCAGGCTGGTCTGCCCCACCGTCGCGGTGGCGTTGGCGGGCAGTTCGACGTCGCTGTCGATGGTCATCGTGACCAGTGCATGCCAATCCTGGATTTCGATCTTCGTCACGTTGCCGACCGTGACGTCGCCGACACGGACCCTGGAGTTCTGTTGGATGTTCACCACATCGGGCAGTTCGGCCCTGACCACGTATGAATCACTGCCGCCGCCCGCGGTTCCCGGCATGGGCAGCGAGTTCAGCCCACGCCAGTCGCATCCGCACAGCGAGGCAAGGCTGGTCAGGACGGCGAGTGCGAATAGGCTGCGCCGCAGAGGCATCCGGGTCACCCCCGTTCCCCATACGCGGCCATCATTCCTGGCAGGCCCGCGGCTGGTTCGGTCGCAACGGCCCCGGGCGCGTGGTCGGGCCGCATCCAGTCTTCGCTGTAGGTGACCTCGTTCGGACGGGCTTGCGCATTGACGAACGGGTTGACCCCGACCGGCGGAAAGTTGTACTGCCGGTTCTTGATGATCGGCGCCAGGTACTGCACGCAGAGTTTGGCCGACTGCTCACTGCCCAGGCGCGAGGCCGCCTGAATCGCACCGCACAGGAACGTGATCGGGTCGGCGAAGTTGTTCACGGCCATCGCCCCGGTGAACGATGCGTGCGCGGGCTCAAAGGTGTTGGCGAAGTTCTGCACCGCGTTGGGTGCCACGTGCAGCAGTTGCTTGACTTCGTCGATGCGCTCGACGATGGCCGACGATACCGATGCCAGCTTGTCCGAGGTGGTGCCCAGCGCGTCGCGGTTGTCGGCGACGAACCTCTCGACGCCGGCGACGGCGGCGTCGAGGTCGGCTACGGTGCGTCCGACCTCATGTGGGTCGTTGGCCAGCAGCGCGGTGACCGCGGCCAGATTCCGGTTCAGCTGTGCGGTGAGGTCTGCGCTCGAACTCAGCGCCGTGACGAACGTGGACAGGTTTCGCACGGTGGAGTAGAGGTCTGCGCTGTGATCTCCCAACGTCGACAAAGCCCGGGACAACGCGAGCACGGCGTTGCGAATGTTCGCGCCTTCGCCCCGCAGGTTGTCGGCCGCGGTGTTGATGAATGCCCCGAATGTGC
>JAAZAD010000571.1 GCA_012514505.1 Rhodococcus sp. (in: high G+C Gram-positive bacteria)
AGCGACAACCTTGATCGTGCGGGTGATCGTGCGGCCACGGTCGCGGACCGTCGTCCGCACGGCGGGTATGCCCTTCCACGGCAACGTCTTCAACATCGCGTGCAGGGTCGGCATATTGCCCTGGGTAAGTCCCGGGGGATGGTGGGAATCGGCTGAGGAACATCCGGCCAGGCCAGCGGCGTGTCGGCCCTCGTAAAGGTGGGCCATCGCGTAGTGATCGACGAGTTACCGACCAAAGTGACTCGACACGAAGGAACCACGCGATGACCCACGACCATTCTGCCCTGCTCACCCAACTCGACGCACTCAAGGGGGCCGACACCGCCAACGTGTTCGCCGAACTGATCCGCACCGGACTGCAGGCCCTGATCGAGGCCGAGGCCACCGAGAAACTCGGCGCCGGCCGTTACGAACGCACCGACACCCGCACCACGCACCGCAACGGGCATCGCACCAAGACCGTCGCCACGACCAGCGGGGATATCGAGGTGAAGATCCCCAAGCTGCGCTCCGGCTCGTTCTTCCCCTCGCTGCTCGAACGTCGCCGGCGGATCGACAAGGCCTTGTACGCGGTGGTGATGGAAGCGTATGTGCACGGGGTGTCCACTCGCAGCGTCGACGACCTGGTCGGCGCCCTCGGGGTCGACTCGGGTATCTCGAAGTCGGAGGTCTCGCGGATCTGCGCCGGTCTGGACACCGAGATCGCCCGGTTCCGGGAACGCACCCTGACGCACACCACCTTCCCGTACGTGTTCCTCGACGCCACCTTCTGCAAGGTCCGCATCGGTGCGCACGTGGTGTCCCAAGCATTGGTGGTGGCGACGGGGGTGTCGATCGACGGGAGCCGGGAGGTGCTCGGCACCGCCGTCGGCGACAGCGAATCGTACGAGTTCTGGCGTGAGTTCCTGATCGGGTTGCGGGGTCGGGGGCTGTCCGGAGTGCATCTGGTGATCTCCGATGCACACAGCGGGTTGAAAGCGGCTATTGCGCAGCAGTTCGCGGGTTCGGCGTGGCAGAGGTGCCGGGTGCATTTCATGCGGAACATCCGGGCCACGGTCGGGGCGAAGCATGTGCCGCCGGTGATGGCGGCGGTCAAGACGATCTTCGCGCATACCGACCCCGTCGAAGTCGCTGCGCAGTGGGATCAGGTCACCGACACGTTCGCCGGGTCGTTTCCGAAGGCCGCGGCGTTGATGGAATCGGCGAAGTATGATGTGTTGGCGTTCACCGCTTTTCCGAAGGCTCATTGGCAAAAGGTGTGGTCCAATAATCCAATTGAGCGGTTGAACAAGGAGATCAAGCGTCGAGCCGATGTGGTGGAGATCTTCCCGAATCCGGCTGCGTTTCTGCGGTTGGCGACCGCGGTGGTGATCGAGCAACACGACGAGTGGCAGGTCACCCGCCGGTATGTCTCGGATGTGAGCATGGACGAGCTCCGGGCGGTGATCGCCGCCAAACAGCACGCTACCGAACCGGCGTTGTCGTTGACCGGCTCGAGCGAAACAGCATAGTATCCAGCACGACTCGTTGATCACTACGTCTACTGCAGAGTCGATCCGAAGTCCACCACTCCACGGGGCACTATCGTGGCAACGCCCAGCCGTGGTCCATCCTCGTCGAGTCCGGCAGCGCGGTCTTCGCTCTCGCGCACGATCCGGAGCCGGTGCTCATGGATCTGCACCGACGAGGAAGCTGGGTA
>JAAZAD010000572.1 GCA_012514505.1 Rhodococcus sp. (in: high G+C Gram-positive bacteria)
CCGGACCTCGGCGATTGCCGCCGCCATCGGCGACGCCGAGAACGCCACGCGCCGCGCACTGCTGATCCTCGCAGATCGCGCATGGGCCGTGCACGACACCATGAACAGGGTATGTGAGGACTACACACGGTCCGACGAGTATCTGCGCGACGAACTGAACAAGGCGGTCCCCTCATGACTCCGACGGTGACCGACATCAGAGACTGGGATTGGGACGTCATCGGCATCCGATCGGACGCAACCGCCGCGGTTGCCTCCGCACTCGAACAGTGTCGGGACAGGATTTACACGGACACACGCGACCTGTGGGACTACTGGTCCGGGGTCGCCGCCGACGCCGCACAAGACCATCTGGACAACGAAAACAGAAACGCAAGAAAGGTCTTGGACGAGATCGAAGCCGTCTCGTCGAAGATCCGCGTAGCCGACGACGCCCTCGGCTACGCCGTCCGAAACGCACGCGACAAGATCATCGACGCAGAACTGGCCGGATTCGTGGTGACGGACAACGGCGTGACCGAGCCGGAATCCTTCAGAGGTGCCGCCGTAGGCGAGCCCGACGCAGCATCGCATTGGACCATCATCCAGAGTGCACTCCGAACGGTCGCTGACGTCGATTCCGAGAATGCACGCGCGATAGCGTCCTGCGTGTCGGCTCTCATCGACATCACCCCGGCACCTGCCGTGTTCTCACCCACCGAGGCCGCACACGACTGGGAGATGCTCACCGACGGCACCATCACAGCCGAGGAACTGGCCCGGTTCAATGCGAACCTGGTGGCAGCGGGGCTCGATCCACACCAGCTCGACGAACTGGCGCGCGGAAACGTGGTCACCGCCCTGCCACCCGGTGCATTCGACTACCTCGAAAACTTCTATGCACACGCAGGTCCCGACGGGCTGATGCAACTCCAACAGCAACTTGCCGACGACGGCAGTGCCGCTGCTCTCGACACGCGCACCAACCTGGCGAACGGGTTGCTCATCCTGTCCAACGAGAACATCAGCGATGCGAACGACGTTCGAGGCGGCTGGGACCGCCTCCCGCAGGAAGTGCGCGACCTCGTCGAGGCCCGGCCGGGAACTCCACCCCCCGGGTACACCGTTCCCACCACACTGGACGAGTTCCTGAACACACTTCCCCCGGATATCCGGTCCGAGCTGGAATCAGAACCCGGTGCAGCCGCGAGAGCGCATCGCGATGCCGCCGCCAACCCGGAGGACGCCGCCTACGTCGACTCGGTGATTCGTAACCGTGAACTCTGGGAATTCGTCGGTTCGGGTGGAAGCATCACCGGAACAGAACTCGGAACCAAACTCGTCGAAGCCGCAACGTCCCAAGTGACAGTGCTCGATTCGATCGGCACCACCCCGTACGGACCGTTCGACACGGTGCCCATTTCGATCCCCCACGCAGCCGAATCGATGCTCGACGTCGCCACCTCCAATCACGAGGTGAGCGCACGAGTACTCACCGGCGATCTCGACGGCGACGGACAGGTCGACAGCGATCGGGACCAACTACTGACACCACTGTTCACCCACCCGTGGGACGACGACGGCGAGTCCGCGGGTCGTCTCGTCAACTGGATGTCCGAGGAAATCGGTACCGCACACAACGACAGCACAAGCACCTTCGCCGACAGTGCCGGGCGGTCCGCATTCGGTCTCGCCCAATATCTCTCGCACGAAGAGCACTACGACCTGCTCATGGACCTCCACGGCGAGAACACATCCAACATCGGAGAGTTCAATCCACATCTGGTTCGCGCATTCGCTGATGGACTGTACGGCTACGTCCCGAACCTCGCCCAGGCCGACAACTCCGGCGCATGGGGCCTCGGCGATCTCGAGCCGATCGACGATTTCAACCATGCCCAGCGCATCTTCACGCTGATGGCAACCGACTCCGAATCGATGGCCACTTTCGGCACCGCGGCTACCACGTTCAATCGACACTTCGCCGCCGAGTACGCCGACGACTCGTCCATCAGCCGTGAACCCGCAGCATTCGCCGGGCGATTGCAGGCGTTGATCGACAGAGGAATATACAACGCCGCAGACGAAATGTTCGACGACGACCTGGCCCGCGACCAATTCGAACACCAGCGCCGGGAAGATGCGTACACAACGAGCTACACAGTGATCCGCAACCTCGTTGCCCTCGACCCGCGGTTCAGCAGGACAATTGGACTGGGAATGGACTTCTACAGCAACGATATCCACGATGTTTTCGTCCCCGCCTTCGAGGATCGGGAGAATTCGCCGTTCACCGGAGATTTTTCCACCTACAGTGCATCGAACTCGTATTTCCTCTTGGAAAGTGCTGTCGCACAGCATGGTTTGCCACAGGATGAACGTGTACTGGCAGATCTGAACAGAATCGGACTGCTCGACGACTCCGGTGAACTCCGATATCC
>JAAZAD010000573.1 GCA_012514505.1 Rhodococcus sp. (in: high G+C Gram-positive bacteria)
ACAAGACCGAACTGATCAAGGCGCAGGGTCCGTGGCGAACCGTCGAGCACGTCGAAATCGCCACGTTGGAATGGGTGGACTGGTTCAACCACCGCAGGCTCTACGAATACTGCGGCGATATCCCACCGGCCGAACTCGAAGCGCTCTACTACGGTGAACACAGAACTACGCGAATCGCGGAGTTCTCAAACTAGAAGCTCTCCGGACTTGCCGGGGCGACTCATTCTCCAACCTATATACAGTTCTGAAGCCGATGACTGTCGAGTGATTGGAATAGGGCATGAATCGCTTTCAGTCCGCAGCTGTCGGCTTGTACGCAACAGCCGCAGTTGCTCAGGCATTGACATGGTCCGGGCTGAGCGCCGACGAGCGGGGCAGTCGCATTGTTGCCATCTTGCTGGTAGGCGCGTTGCTGTTCGCCATTGTCGGTATTACCGGTGAAAGGAGGGGCTGAGCACCGGCCTGTCATTGGGAATCGCACCTTCCGCATTACGCACCGCTGGGCCCGCGATGACCGCTACGCGAAAGAAGTTGGAAGTGGTATCAGCTCAGCCGGGAGGTCGGCGTCCTCCGAGTGCACGATCACCAGCGCGTCCCGGCCGATGATCCCGGCGAGATGCGCGGTCCGTACAGACGGATCGACCCGCCAGTGTCCGTCGGGAAGTCGGGTGGCGGGAAGGATTCGCGTCACATCGCCTCGCACCTCGTCCGCGTTGACGACGGTTCCCACTACCGCTGCTCGCGGGGCCACACCGACCAGAGCGGTGACGATGGTGGGCAACATCGCCAGCAGCGTCGCCACCGCCGCATACGGGTTGCCCGGAAGCCCCAGCACCACACGGCCGTCCGGCAGCGTTGCGGTGATTTGTGAGCCGCCTGGGCGGACCGCGACCCTTCCCACGAGCACACGGGCACCCGCACGGTCGAGAGCAAGCCGCAGGTTGTCGGCCGCGCCCCCGCCCGTTGCACCGACGATCACGATCACATCGGTGTCCGTGATGGCGCTCAGTACTTCGTCGAACCCTTCCGGTGTGTCGCGCAGGTGGGCGCTCGAGGTCGAGTGAACTCCGCAGTGGGACAGCAGTGCTGGAAGGATCGGGCTCAACGAGTCGCGAGTCTGACCGTCCTGCAGCGGACCATCACGTCGAATCTCGTCGCCGGTGACCACCACATGAGCGCGGACGGGCCCGCGCACCAACGCCGTGGTGACCTCCGCGGACGCTGCTGCGGATACCACAGCGGGTCCGACCCTCGAACCTGCCGGGGCGAGGGTGTGCCCGGGATGCCAATCCTCGCCGCGGCGGCGTGCGTCGTCGCGGACGGGCGCATCCTGGGCGCGCTGGAGGAGTCCGTCTTCGACCAGGGCGTGTTCGTCGCGGATCACCGTGCTCGCGCCGCGGGGGAGGTGAGCGCCCGTGGCGATGCGGACGGCCTCGCCGGCGTCGAGTTCGAGAGCATCCGCGCCACCGGCGTAACGGATCTCCTCGCGCAGGTGCCACGGTCCGGTTCCCGAAACCGCGTAGCCGTCCATCGCGGAAACATCCTGGCGTGGGCAGGCTTCGGCTGCGGTCAATGGTTCGGCCAGGGCAGCGCCGTACGCGTCGGCGAGCGGTAGCCGGGCAGGAGTCAGCGGGGTCAGCCCATCCAGGACCGCCTGTCGTGCCCCGTCGATACTCACTGGGCTGGAACGGCGTCGACTGGCCGCGCGGGCTTCTTCGAGGTCCGATCGGGTATCGCAATCGATACCGTCCGTGACGGGCACGCGGGCGTAGTGCTCGGGCACGAGGAACTTCATCGGCTGGTTCGCGTGGGAATCGAGCGCGTTCAATTGCGCACCCAACACAGACGAGGACCAGGCCGAGAACAAGAACTGCACATGATCGTCGGCGTCCACTGCGAAGGCAGCACCGCCCGAACCACGTTCCGCCAAAGTGCGCACAGTCTCGGCACAGACGAACGGCAGATCGGACGCGATCACCACGATCACGTCTTCGGGATTCGAGTCGAGTGCGGCGAAGCCGGCAGCGACAGCAGCCACCGGGCCTGCCCCGGACGGCGATTCCTGGACCTGAACGATGTGTTGCGGTAGATCGTCGCGGTACGGGCCGACGACGACGGTGCATTCACAATCAGCCACCGCATCCAACGCAGTGTCGAGCATCCGGCGCCCGCCGACCACGAGTGCGGGTTTGTCCACTCCGCCCATACGACTGGCCTTTCCGCCTGCCAGGACGATGGCGTGAACGGAGCCCGAAACGGTCATGTATCAATGCTGCCGCACCGGGAGGCCGAATGTACAAAGTGCGGGATCAGAACTGGATTCGTGCCGCCGCGATGTCGACCCGCCCGTCCCGGATCGGCACGCCCTCGAGTTCGAGCTTCGCGAGCTGCCGATGAGCGAGATGTGGGGCCGGACGGCCGGAAGCGCCGATCACGCGGTGCCACGGCAGGTCGGCCGCGTCGGTGCGCATGATCCAGCCGACCGTGCGGGGGCTCGAGAGACCGGCGGCGGTGGCGATGTCGCCGTAGGTTGCGACAGCGCCGGGCGGTATGGAAGTCACGAGCTCGCGCACCCGTTCGATCTGCTCGTCGGTGGTGGCAGCCATCAGAGCAGGGTGCGCACGAGTTCGCCGACCTCTTTCGGTCGAGCCTGCGGCACCATGTGATGGGAGTCGATCTCCACGGTCGTCAGGTTCTCGCCGAGCCTCTCGCTCAAAGCCGCCCGGAACTCGGCGGTGGTGTAGGGCGGCTGGACCTTCTTCGCGGGAGCCAGGACGGTCGGCACATCGGGGCGAGGGAGAACCGGTTCACGCGCAAGTTCACCCCACACCGCAACGACGGCGGGGACGGACATGCGCCAGTTGACGCGCCCGTTCTCGAGTTCGACCAGGTGCTCCTCGATCTCCGAGTCGAGGGCCTCGGGTGGAACGTCACTCCACGCCTCGCCGGCCTTCTCCGCACGCGCTTCGGCTGCGTCGGTGTAGTCGGGGGACTCGATGGTGAATTCGGCGATCTTGCTCATGAGCGCGCCGTCGAGTCCGATCGCGGGATCGAGCAGAACCAACCCACGGACGAGGTGCGGGGCCGTGTTCGCGAGGTGCAGCGCAAGGGCGCCCCCGAACGAGTGGCCGACTACCAGCACCGGGCCGCGGGCGTGCGCGTCGAGTGTGTCGACGATCGCGGCGACGTGCGCCTCGATGTTCCAGGGTGCAGACCAGGTCGATCGGCCGTGTCCCAGCAGGTCGGGAGCGATCCACCGCGCCTCCGGGACATGATCGTGGGCCAGAGTTTCCCATCGGCGTCCGTGCCCGGTCACCCCGTGCAGTGCGAGGATCTCCGGGCCGTCTTCCGGTCCGTACAGGTACGTATGCAATGCGGCCACGACGTTCAACTGTAGGCCGTGCATTCCGCCTGCCGGCCTGTCGCACCTCTCTGGTGAAATACCAGTCATGACCGAGACGGCACATCGCACAGCGCAGGCGCGCACTCGCGCCAGGCTGGTGCGGCGCACTGCCGCGGTCACCGAACCCCGTACCTGGGATGCCAGTGCCGCCCGCGTGTTCGACTCACCACCGCCCGCCAAGGGATGGAATCCGTGGCAGGTGCTCGGTGGTCCGGGGACGGGCAAGACGTCCCTGTTGATCGACAGTGCCGTGCACCGCATCGTGGCGGGCGAGAACCCGGAGTCGGTTCTCGTCCTCACTCAGTCACGGCGTGCTGCCACCCGGGTACGCGAAGAGATCACCGCTGGTCTGCTCGGCAGCAACGGCACGGAGTTGGCCGCTCCGGCCGCGCGGGCCACGCGCGAGCCGCTGGTGCGGACCGTGCACTCGTACGCCTTCGCGGTCCTGCGCCTGCAGGCGGCAGCGCACGGCAATCCTCCGCCGCGGCTCATCACCGGTGCAGAACACGACGCCATGCTGCGCGAGATGCTGCGCGGCGACATCGAGGACGGCGGACACATGTGGCCCGAGCGGCTGCGCCCCGCCCTCGGCATGAACGGGTTCGCCACCGAGGTCCGAGATCTGATGATGCGCGCCAACGAGCGCGGACTCGGCCCCGAAGACCTCATCAAACTCGGTAACAAGCGGCACCGGCCCGAGTGGGTGGCCGTCGGCCGGTTTGCAGCGCGCTACGAGCACGGCATGCTGCTGCGGGCATCGGTCGGGATGGAAGCGCCGGAAGCGACCGCTCCCGCGCTGGACGCCGCAGAACTGATCAGCGCGGCGCTGATGGCATTCGCCACCGACCCGGAACTGCTGCACACCGAACGCACCCGTGTGCGGCACCTCCTCGTCGACGACGCGCAGCACCTCGATCCGCAGGCCGCCGAACTCGTGCGGCTGATCGGCACCGGCACACGTACCACCGTGATCACCGGCGATCCGGACCAGTCGATCTACGGGTTCCGCGGGGCAGACTCCACCTTCCTGCTCGAACTCGCCGACAAGAACTCCCACCGCCAGGTGGTTCTGCCCACCAACTTTCGTAGTGCGGCCGAGGTGGCGTCCGTGGCGGCGCGCAGCGCGAGCCGGCTTCCAGGGCACCTCCCGCATCGCGGATGGATACCCGCGGAGGTCGGTGGCCGTGCCCGAGTTCACGTCCTCGCCAGCCCCGCGAAGGAGGCGGCGCTCATCGCCGACACCCTTCGTCGTGCGCATCTGCTCGACGGCATTCCGTGGTCCGAAATGGCTGTCGTCGTGCGCTCGGTACCGCGCACCTTGGCGCCCCTGAGGCGGGCACTGCTGTCGTTCGGGGTGCCCGTCACCACCGCGGCATCCGAACTGCCGCTGGCACGCCAGCACGGCGTCGCCGGGCTACTGCTCGCCCTCCGGGCTTTGTCGAGCGATGCGTTCACGGGTGAAGACGCCCTCGCACTGCTGTCGTCGCCGGTCGGAGGAGTGGAACCCGTTGCGTTGCGACGGTTGCGGCGCGGCCTTCGCCGCAGCGAACTGACGACAGGGGGCGAGCGTGAGTCGGCAGACCTGCTGCGGCTCGTGCTGATCGGTGAGATCGGCCGTCACGACCCACTGCTGAAGCGCCTCACCGACGTGGAGGCCGAATCGCTTCGTCGCACCATGGCGGTCCTGCGCAAGGCTTCGGACGCGCTGGATCGTGGTCGCGGTGTGGAAGAAGTTCTGTGGGCTGCATGGCAGGCCACCGGACTCGAGAGGGTCTGGGCGGCGGCGTCGGACCGGGGCGGTCCGGTCGGTGCTCAGGCAGATCGCGACCTCGACGCCGTGGTTGCGTTGTTCGATGCCGCGGCCGGGTACGTCGACCGTCTCCCACGAGCCCAAATCGCCGGGTTCGTCGACTACCTCACCAGTCAGGAGATTCCGAGCACGTCACGCCACACGTCGGTCACTCCCAATGCGGTCACCGTCCTCAGTGCGCACTCCGCGGCCGGCCGGGAATGGGACGTGGTTGCCGTTGCCGGTGTGCAAGAAGGTCTGTGGCCGAGCCTGCGGGCGCGTGGCTCCCTTCTCGGGACGGACTCGTTGATCGACCTGGTGGGTGGAGTTTCGGACGGCAGTGAGTCGGCGACGGATCGTCTGTCACGCAGCGCGCCGTTGCTGGCCGAGGAACGCCGTCTGTTTCTCGTCGCCTGCAGCAGGGCCCGGAAGGTGCTGCTGGTCACGGCTGTCGAGTCGTCAGGCGGCGACGAGTTGGTGCCGTCCAGGTTCGTCGACGAACTGTTGGCGACCGATGCCGATGCCGATCCGGACGGTGAATCTCCGGTAGCGCAACCCGATACGGGCAGGGTGCTCGCGCTTCCCACGCTCGTGGCCGAGTTGCGCAGTGTCGTATGCGATCCGAACATCGGGGAGCACGATCCGCAGCGCCGACAGCGCGCCGCGGCTGCGTTGGCACGCCTGGCGAATGCCGGGGTGCGGGGCGCCGATCCGGACCAGTGGTACGGCACCGCGGAGCCGAGTTCGCTCACCCCGTTGTGGAATGCCTCGGACGGTCCGGTGCCGCTCTCGCCCTCGAGCGTCGAGCTCCTCGAAACCTGTGCTTTGCGGTGGCTTTTCGAACGGCACGGCGGCACGGACGGTGACAACACCCATGCGGTCTCCGGAACGCTCGTCCACACATTGGTGCAGGCCCTGGCCGGTCGTATTCCGGCCGATCAGGTCGAGGCGGCGCTCGAGAATGCCTGGAGTGCCATCGATCTGGGTTCACAGTGGTATTCGCGACGGGAATTGGATCGCACTCGTGCGATGCTGACCACCTTCTCCGACTGGCTTGCCCGGACTCGCGGTGAACTGACCGAGGTCGGGGTGGAAGTCGGGGTGGATGCGATTCTCGAACCTCGCGCCGAAGGTGAGCCGACCGTGCGGCTGCGGGGCCGAATAGACCGGCTCGAACGAGATCCGGACGGACGGCCCGTGATCGTCGACGTGAAAACGGCACGCAACCCGGTCACCAAGGAGGCGGCCGAGCAGCACGCCCAATTGGCTGCGTACCAGGTGGCGGCGGCGATGGGAGCGATCGACGGTGAGCCGCCGTCCGAACCAGGTGGTGCGCGTCTGGTGTTCGTCGCCAAGCCCCACAAGAAGGACGGTGCTGCGCAAAGAGTCCAATCGGCTCTGACGGAAGAGAGTCTCGCCGCCTGGACCGACGTCGTCCACGCTGCGGCCGCGGCAACTCAGGGTCCGCAGTTTCTCGCCCGGGTGAACGACGGATGCCGGCACTGCCCGGTTCGGTCGAGTTGCCCGGCGCACGACGAAGGCAGACAGGTGACGGGCGAATGACCAGGATTCGGGTGACTCCCGAGGAATTGGCCCGTGGCCTGGGCCAGTTTCCGCCCACCCCGGAACAGGCGGCGGTCATCGCTGCCCCGATCGGACCGACCCTCGTGGTGGCAGGAGCGGGCGCCGGGAAAACAGAAACCATGGCCGCCCGCGTCGTGTGGATGGTCGCGAACGGTCTGGTGGAACCGGAAGCCGTTCTGGGCCTCACCTTCACCCGTAAGGCGGCGCAGCAGCTCACCTCTCGCATCCGGCAGCGGCTCGCCCGTCTGGCTGGGTCGGATCTGCTTCGCAAGGTCGATCCGTCCGGCGAATTGCGATCGAAGATCGTCTCGGGTGAACCCGAGATCAGCACCTACCACGCATACGCGGGTCGATTGTTGAGTGAGCACGGGTTGCTGCTGCCGATCGAACCCTCGTCGACGTTGCTGTCCGAAACGGAACTGTGGCAGCTCGCGCACCGTGTCGTCAGCACGTGGGACGGCGATCTCGATACCGACCGCAGCCCCGCCTCCCTGACGGAAGCGGTTCTCGCCCTGTCGGGTCAGCTCGCCGAACACTTGGTGGAACCCGAACAGCTACGCGAGGCGCACACCGATCTGGACAAGCTGGTGCACAACCTCCCGGCAGGCCCCGGCCAGCGCGGTGGGCCGGGGAAGGTTCTGCTCGACATCCTCGACGCCCAGCATTCCCGTGTCGCACTGCTTCCCCTCGTCGAAGGGTTGGCGCAGACGTTGCGCAAGGAAGGTGCCCTCGACTTCGGCAGCCAGATGTCGCTGGCCGCGCGGCTCGCTGCGGAGCATCCCGAGGTGGGCGAGGCGGAACGTGGGCGCTTCCGGGTGGTTCTGCTGGACGAGTACCAGGACACCGGGCACTCGCAGCGAGTGTTGTTGTCGTCGCTGTTCGGTGGCGGCCGCGACGGACGCCTCGCCCTCACAGCAGTCGGTGACCCGATGCAATCGATCTACGGCTGGCGCGGGGCGTCGGCCGCCAACCTGCCCCGATTCGCCACCGATTTTCCGCTGTCCGACGGTTCGCCCGCACCGACGTTGGAACTGCTCACGAGTTGGCGCAATCCTCCGGAGGCACTGGGACTCGCGAATGCATCCTCCGCGTCGCTGCGTGGGCGCGGCGTGCCGGTCAGCACCCTGCGGGCACGACCGGATGCGGTGGCGGGAGACATCCGCCTCGCCCTGACCGCGGATGTCGTCGGCGAGCGGGAATGGGTGGCCGACAAGATCTCCGAGCAGTTCGAGGCCGCACGATCCGCGGGTGACAAGCCGCCCACCGCCGCCGTGCTCATTCGCCGGAACGCAGACGCGGCGCCGATCGCGGAGGTGCTGCGTAGTCGTGGCCTACCCGTCGAGGTGGTGGGTCTCGGCGGTTTGCTGCATACCCCCGAGGTGGCAGACGTGATCGCCATGCTGCGCATGGTCGCCGATCCGATGGCGGGCAGCGCGGCGGTCCGTGTCCTGACGGGTGCGCGTTGGCAGGTCGGTGCGCAGGACCTCGCGGCGCTGTCCGCGCGTGCGTCGAAACTGGCGATCGGCACCGGCTACGGAACGAAAGGGGCCGTCACAGACACCGCGGCCCTCGAAGCGGCAGTTGGAGAGTCGCTTCCCGGCGAATTGGCAGAACAGGCCGGACTGATCGACGCCCTCGCCGATCCGGGACCGGCGGAGCAGTATTCGGAGGACGGGTTCCGTCGAATCACTGCTGTGGCCAGAGAACTCGCGTCGCTGCGTGAACGGATCGGGCAACCGCTCACGGAGTTGGTCGCCGACATCGAACGCGTGCTGGGCATCGGGATCGAAGCGCAGGCGCGCCTACGCGAAGGTGTCGCGGGCGAGGCGGGCCGCGAGCACCTGGATGCCTTCGCCGATGTGGTGGCCGGATATTCCGGCCGAACGTCGTCCTCGGTGGCAGGTCTGCTGTCCTTCCTTGCCGCAGCCGAAACGGTCGAGAAGGGTTTGGCGCCTGGTGAGGTCGACGTCGATCCGGATCGGGTACAGGTGCTCACCGTCCATTCGGCGAAGGGGCTCGAGTGGGAGGTCGTGGCGGTTCCGCACCTCACTGCGGGAGTCTTTCCGTCAACGACGGCGTCCGGTTCGTGGCTCGGAGCCATGGGGGAGTTGCCGCCGTCGTTGCGTGGTGACCGTTCACATCCGGGGGACGGCATGGACGGTGTACCGGTCCTCGACCTCGAGAACGTCTACGACAGGAAGGATCTCGAGAACACCATCAAGGCGCACAAGTCCGCGCTCGCCGATCGTAGGCTCGACGAAGACCGCCGTTTGTTCTACGTGGCACTCACCCGAACCGAACGCGTACTGCTCGCGTCCGGGCATCACTGGGCGGAGTCGGGGAGTGAGCCAAAGGGCCCGTCCGACTTTCTCGTAGAACTACGCGATGCTGTCGAGAAGGGCGTGAACGGTCCGATCGGTGTCGTCGAACAATGGGCTCCGAAACCGGAAGACGACGAGAACCCGCTGACCTCTACACCGAAGACCGCACAGTGGCCCCGAGATCCACTGGGTCACAGGAGGGCCTGGGTCGAAGAAGGTGCTGCGCTGGTGCGCGAGGCGATGGTGTCCGCTCCCGGCACGGAGACCGCAGTGGATGACGACCCGGAAGGGTGGTTCGCCGACGTCGATGCACTCCTCGCCGAGCGTGAAGCCCGCGCGCAGGCCCGCGCGGAGGTGGTGTTGCCTGCGCAATTGTCGGTCAGTCAGTTGGTCGAGCTGAAATCGGATCCTGATGCGCTGGCGTCCCGTTTGCGTAGGCCACTGCCGTACCCGCCCAATCCGTTGGCGCGGCGGGGCACCGCTTTCCACGCCTGGGTGGAACGCCGCTTCGGCGCCACCCGATTGCTCGATCTGGACGAACTGCCCGGAGCAGCCGACACCGTCGAAGGGCCGGAATCGGATCTCGAGCGACTACAGGACGCTTTTCTGCGGTCGTCATGGGCGAATCGCAGTCCCGTCGAGGTGGAGGTTCCGTTCGAGACCTCCGTGTCGGGGACGGTGCTGCGCGGCCGGATCGACGCGGTGTTCGGCGACCCGGACGGGGGCTGGACCGTCATCGACTGGAAGACCGGTGCGGAACCCGCTGCAGACAAGGAAGACTCCGTCGTCATGCAGCTCGCCGCCTACCGCCTTGCATGGGCGGAGCTGATGGATGTGCCGTTGGAGTCGGTGCGTGCGGCGTTCCACTACGTACGGTCCGGGCGGACGATTGCACCGGAGGATCTACCCGACGAGGCGGCGCTCGCGGAGCTCATCAGGACGGCAGGCGACGGCGAGCCGTCAATCGAGACAGGTGGCGAGCCGTCAATCGAGACAGGTGGCGAGCTGTCAATCGAGACAGGTGGCGAGTCACCGATCATGCACGCCGACGAGCCGCCAGAGCTTGTGTGACCAACGGGATCTGAAGGGGCAGACGGACGAGGGCGCCGATCTTCTGAGCTTGGGTCGTCTTGTCGCTGCGCCACCAGTCGACGGCCATCTGGATGTTCGCGGGGAACACAGCGACGAAAAGCGCTGCGGCGAGCCCCGCGCCGACGCGCCGGGTTCGCGGGACGGCGAGCGCGCTGCCTATGGCGAGTTCCGCTGCGCCCGACACGTACGTGTAAGTTCGTGCCTCGCCGGGAAGCTGGGGCGGCACCGTGGAGTCGAAGAACTTCGGCGACGCGAAATGCAGAACACCGGCACCCAGTAGGAGGGCGGACAGCCGGTAGGCGGCAGCTTGGCTCGGGTGCTGTTTCTCGTCGGCATTGCGCATGCGGACCAGTGTGGCACGGAGCGATGCACGAATGTCGTCCGCGGGCCCGGATCGGCGTTAGGCTTCCTGCCGACGTGCTTCACCGTGTGGTGAAGACCTGTGACGGACGTGGAGACGAGTGTATGGCCGGCAGGCTGCGGGCGAGATTGACCAGGTCGGAAGCGCTCACCGACCAGCCGGACTTCGCGCTGGTCGGTGTGCTCAAGATTCCGCAACTGCAGAAGAGTCCGGCGAGGGCGATCTATCGCCGCGTGGGTATTGCACTCGGAGCGTTGGCGCTGGCGGTACTCATCGTCTACGTCGACCGCGACGGGTACCGGGACGCCCAGGGCGACGGGTTGTCGTTCCTCGATTGTGTCTATTACGCCACGGTGTCACTGTCGACCACCGGCTACGGTGACATCACTCCGGTCGAGCCGTCCGCGCGACTGATCAACGTTCTGTTCATCACGCCGCTGCGGGTGTTCTTCCTCATCGTCTTGGTCGGTACGACTCTGGCTGCATTGACCGAGAGTTCACGTCAAGCATTCAAAATTCAGCGTTGGAGGCAGCAGGTGCGTAACCACACCGTCGTCATCGGGTACGGCACGAAGGGGCGAACCGCGATCGACGCGATGCTCGGCGACAACATGCCCGCGTCCGAGATCGTGGTGGTCGACACCGACAGCGCGGCCCTCGAGGCCGCGGCCGCAAAGGGACTCGTCACGGTGCACGGTTCCGCGACGAAATCGGATGTGCTGCGTTTGGCCGGTGCACAGAATGCGGCATCGATCATCGTGGCCGCCAACCGGGACGACACCGCTGTGTTGGTGACTCTGACAGCACGAGAAATCGCGCCGAAAGCCAAGATCGCTGCCGCCATCCGTGAGGCCGACAACTCCCATCTGTTGCGGCAGTCCGGTGCCGACTCGGTGGTGGTGTCCTCGGAGACGGCGGGACGGCTGCTCGGTATCGCCACCAAGACTCCGACGGTCGTGGAAATGGTCGAGGATCTGCTCACTCCCGAGGCAGGATTTGCCATCGCAGAGCGCGCAGTCGAGCACGACGAAGTGGGCGGCTCGCCGCGGCACCTTGCCGACATCGTCCTCGGTGTGGTGCGCGATGGACGGCTCGTGCGCGTGGGTTCGCCGGAAGTCGACGCCGTCGAGGCCGAAGACCGGTTGCTGTACATCCGCCGCGTCAGCAACTGAGCGCCTTCGACAGTAGGGTCGTGGAGTGCCTGCATTCCAGCTGATCGAAATGCCGCTGTTGTCCCGCTCGTCGGTGGGTCGCGCCGAGGAGTTGCGTTCGGACACGGCGGCTTTGCGGGCCGGTTGGCCCGAGGCAGCGATGATCGAGATCGACCCGCGTGGACGTCTGCGCGTCGATGGAACCAATGTGGTCCTGCGAGACGCCACCGAATTCGCACCCGAACCGGTCCCGGGCGCGGTGTTCCTCGGAATCCGCGATGGCCGTCACGTATGGGCGATCCGTGCCCGGGAACTTTCCGGTCACCTCGCCGATCTGCGACTGCTCGGGAGCGAACTGGACGACAACGACGCCGGCCTCGTGACCGGGGCGATCGCCATGCTGAATTGGCACGACAGCGCCCATTTCAGTGCCCTCGACGGGTCTCCCAGCGAACCGACCATGGCGGGCTGGACCCGAATTTCCACTTCGACCGGGCACGAGGAATTTCCACGAACGGACCCCGCGGTGATCTGCCTCGTCCACGACGGCGGTGACCGAGTGCTCCTGGCGCGGCAACCCACCTGGCCGCCGCGCCGGTTCTCGATCCTCGCCGGGTTCGTCGAAGCGGGAGAAAGCCTCGAGACGTGCGTGATCCGCGAGATCAAGGAAGAGGTCGGCCTGGATGTTCGTGACGTCACCTATCTGGGGAGCCAGCCCTGGCCGTTCCCTCGCTCGGTGATGATCGGCTTCAGTGCCGCCGCCGACCCCGACGCGCCTCTGGTGTTCGCGGACGGTGAGATCGCCGAGGCATATTGGTTCACGAAGGACGAGGTGCGAGCCGCCCTCGACGAGGGGGACTGGACGTCCGCATCGGACGCACGTCTCCTACTGCCGGGATCGATCTCGATCGCCCGCGGAATTCTCGAGTCGTGGGCGACGAACTAGACGCCGAGTGCCTTCTTGACGTCGGCGAGACTCGGGTTGGTGGCAGTGCTGCCGTCGGCGAACTTCACGGTGGGAACGACGTGGTTACCGTTGTTGACGCTGCCCACGAAGTCGGCGGACGCGGGGTCCTTCTCGATGTCGATCTCCGTGTAGCCGATGCCCGCCTCGTCGAGTTGAGTCTTGAGTCGTCGGCAGTACCCGCACCAGGTGGTGGAGTAGATGGTCATGGTCTCGATATCCGAATGTGCACTCACGGCCGATATAACACCACAGACGGCGGCAGTGTTCCCCATCGGTTGTGAGACCTGTCGGCGCGTACTGCCATGATGGAGCCCATGTCAGGCCTCGATCCGGAACAGTCAGCTGCCGTTCTCGCACCGAGGGGCCCGGTATGTGTGCTGGCGGGAGCCGGTACCGGCAAGACTCGCACCATCACCCGCCGGATTGCGCATCTCGTGGAATCCGGTCACGTTTCCGCCGGACAGGTACTTGCCGTCACGTTCACGGCTCGGGCGGCGGGGGAGATGCGGTCTCGCCTGCGCGGCCTCGGTGTCGGAGACGGCGGGCCGCAGATTCAGGCTCGAACCTTCCATGCTGCTGCACTACGGCAGCTCCGCTATTTCTGGCCACAGGTGATCGGCGACACGCAGTGGCAATTGTTGGACCGGAAGTTCGCGGCAGTGAGTGCGGCCGCCGGGCGGGTGGGCCTGCCGAGCGGAACCGACAGCGTCCGCGACCTCGCGAGTGAGATCGAGTGGTCCAAGGCGTCGTTGGTTGCGCCGGAGAACTACGCCGAAGTGGCTGCCCGGATGCACCGCGAGCCGCCGTTCGACGCGGAGAAGGTTGCCGCGGTCTACGCGGCGTACGAGGAGTTGAAGGTGCGGGGCAGCGAAGGCATGCTGCTCGACTTCGACGACCTACTTCTGCACACGGCTGCGGCGTTGGAGGAGCATTCGGCGGTCGCGGAGGAGTTTCGTGACCGGTACCGGTGCTTCGTGGTCGACGAGTACCAGGACGTCACCCCGCTTCAGCAGCGCGTCCTGAACGCGTGGCTGGGGGAGCGAGACGACTTGACCGTGGTGGGTGACGCGAACCAGACGATCTACTCGTTCACTGGCGCCACCCCCAGTTACCTTCTCGATTTTTCTCGGCGTTTTCCCGACGCCACCGTGGTCCGGCTCGAACGTGACTACCGGTCCACTCCCGAGGTGGTGTCGTTGGCCAACCAGGTCATCGGAGCTGCACGCGGCCGGATCGCCGGAACGCGCCTCCAGTTGGTCGGCCAGCGCAAGCCGGGCCCGGAACCACGCTTTGCCGAATTCGACGACGAACCTACGGAGGCCGCAGCCGTCGCGCGCGGTGTCGAGCGCCTGATTGCAGCTGGTACACCCGCTGCCGAGATCGCGATCCTGTATCGGATCAATGCGCAGTCCGAGGCACACGAGCAGGCGCTGACGAGTCTCGGCATCCCGTATCAGGTTCGGGGCGGTGAGGGGTTCTTCACTCGCCCGGAGGTACGTCAGGCGGTGGCAGCCCTGCGGCAAGCCGCCGGACGTGACGACCTGCCGCCGGATGCGGACCTGCTCACGGTGGTCCGTGCCGTCCTCGTGCCTTTGGGGCTGACCGACGCCGAACCTGCCGGTGCCCAGGCGCGCGACCGGTGGGCATCGCTCACCGCGCTGGTGTCGCTCACCGAAGAGCAGTTGGGACACGACCCGGACCTGACGTTCGAGGGGCTGCTGCGCGAGTTGGCGGCGCGAGCGGAGGCCCGCCACCCACCGGTAGTACAGGGTGTGACACTGGCGTCGCTGCACGCGGCCAAGGGCCTCGAGTGGGATGCGGTGTTCCTCGTCGGACTCGTCGACGGCACTCTGCCGATCCAACACGTCCTGGGTGACGCCCCTGACGAGCGTGGGATCGAAGAGGAACGCAGGCTGCTGTACGTCGGCGTCACGCGTGCTCGCGAACATCTGCAGCTGTCCTGGGCGCTCGCACGCAATGAGGGTGGTCGCAAGTCGCGCCGCCGTTCGAGGTTCTTGCACGGGCTGATCCCGGACAGTTCGCCGGCGTCGCGTATTGCCGCGCCACCGGCCACGACCAAGAAGCGCCCACGATGCCGCGTGTGCGGCAAGCAGCTGATCGGCACCACGGCGACCATGCTGGCTCGTTGCGAATCCTGTCCGTCCGACATCGACGTGGAGCTCCTCGAATCGCTCAAGTCGTGGCGTCTCGATACCTCGCGTGCGCTCAAAGTCCCTGCGTACGTGGTGTTCAGTGACAACACACTGACAGCGATTGCAGAGCAGCGCCCACGTGACGACCGCGGCCTGGTGGCGATTCCCGGTATCGGCGCCAAGAAGCTCGAGCAATACGGAGCAGATGTGCTGGCCGTCGTCCGCGGCGAGACTCCGAGTTGAACTCGGTAACAGCGCAGGGTTGATCTCGGTAGCAGCGCAGACTGATTCTCGGTAAAAGCGCAGGTAGAAAATAGGTTGTGCAGATTCCCTGCATTGCCTACTGTTGTTCTCATCGCCACGGGGAAGCTCGTGTGCTGTCAGAATGTCGGACCAATTGGAAGGGAGGTAGCTCAAAATGACGAAGTTCATCGCGCAGACGACGTCGCTCGCTGCTGCTACCGCCCCCACGAGCCTCGCCGCTGCCAAGCATGCAGCCGCAGGCGCCTGGGTGGTTGCCCGCCGACGTCCCGCTGCAGCAGACGAGTCCGTGGCCTGGAGTTACCGAGGTTCTTCCCGGTAGATCCATTCTTACCGTCACATTTGGCCACGGACACCGCACTCGCGGACCGTGGCCTTGTTTTTCGAGCTCCCCCTCGAGGCACCGGCCCTGGTTCGCACAGATCGAAACCAGACAAGACCAAAAGTCGAACGAGAGCCAAGGGAGGACGACATGTCTACCATGACGTGCCGAGGGGTGACAGAAGATACATTTACTGCGAGCGGACGGGTGCCGGTGGCGGTCGTTCGCGACGAATTGCCGTGCCGTGGAAACGATCCGGACTTGTGGTTCGCAGAATCACCGGCAGAGCTGGAACAGGCAAAAGCCCTGTGCGCTGGCTGCCCGATCAGGTCCAGGTGCCTCGACGCAGCGCTCGATCGCGCCGAGCCGTGGGGAGTGTGGGGCGGCGAGATCCTCGATCAGGGCGCCGTCATCGCACGCAAGCGGCCGCGGGGCCGGCCACGCAAAGCCGCTGCGCTGGCATGTGCGTGAGGTGACCTGCGCGTAGGTGGACGTCTACGCGCAGGTCACCGGGTGATCGAATCGGTTTCCGGGTCGGCGAAACCGGGCATCCACCACGTCAAGATGCCCATGTACGGGGCGTAGGCATCGAGTTGGGCGCAGATGCCGACCGAGCCGAGCAGTACTCGGAAGATCATCAGATACTCGGCGGGCAGATTCAGAGCCCGCGCCGTACGGAACTGTTGACCGCTCATGTCCGTGGCCACTCCGGCTATGCGTTGCAGCCAGGCTCTCGTGAAGTGGAACGACTCCGTGTGGATGGGGTCGGTGAAGGGTCGCAGGTAGTCGGCTATTTCCTGGTCCGTCACAGTTCGTCCGGGCAGAACGAATCCGTGGTCGTGAAGGAGTTCGGTCAGTTCGTCGAACTCCTCTCGGACAGCAAGGCGCACCATGGTGCCGAGGATGGGTGGGAGTCCGTCGGGGAAGGGAGCGGCCGCACCGAAATCGATGACGCCCAGCCGACCGTCGTCCATGAGCATGAAGTTTCCGGGGTGCGGATCGCAATGAAGCAGGCCGACGCGGGCCGGCGAGGCGAAATGAAACTCGGCCAGAAGTGCACCGGCCACATTGCGCTGCTCAGGTGTGCCCGACGCGATGATGTTCTTGAGTGGCGTCCCCGTCATCCACTCGCTCACGACGACCTTGGGTGCGCTTGCCACGATGTGCGGGATCGCGAACTGAGGATCACCCTCGAATACCTTGGCGAATCGGCGCTGATTGTTCGCCTCGATGCGGTAGTCGAGTTCTTCTTCGGTGCGCGCGGTGAACTCGTCGATCACGGGGCGCACGTCGACTCCGGGCATCACCGACCCGAACAGTCCGGCGAAGCGGCCCAGAGTCTTGAGGTCGGCGCGCAGAGCCTCGTCCGCGCCGGGATACTGCACTTTGACGGCCACCGGCCTGCCGTCCGCCCACACGGCGCGGTGTACCTGCCCGATGCTGGCCGAGGCGGCCGGTTCGTCGTCGAACGAACTGAACCGCTCTCGCCACTTGGTGCCGAGCTGCCGGTCGAGCATGCGGTGAACGTCCTTGGCAGGCAATGGCGGTGCCTCGGCCTGAAGCTTGTTCAGGGATTCGCGATAGGGCTCCGCGAACTCCGCCGGGATGGCTGCCTCCATGACGCTGAGCGCCTGCCCGAGCTTCATCGCTCCGCCCTTGAGTTCACCGAGGACCGCGAACAACTGTTCGGCCGCCTTTGCGTTCAGTTCCGAATCGATTGCTTTCCGATCGCCTCCCGCGATCCGGCGACCGAAACCGACCGCAGCCCGTCCTGCGATCCCCAACGGAATACTCGCGAGCTTGGCGGTGCGGGCAGAACTCCTGCGTGGGATGTTGGACACCACACCATCATGGACGAAGATCCGCGCCGATGCCTGCGTCGGGTGCCAAATAGCGGCAACTGCACTGTCGGTGCTTTGCCCAGCGACGGGTAACGATCCGTGGCGAGGAAAGTCCGATTTCGAGGGTGGAATCCAGGGCCGCCGGCGGTTCGTGCGGAATCGGAGTGCAGATCGCGTCTATCTGAGCGATCGTGAGGGCTGTAGTGGCCAGAATCGTGGCCGCACTGGCGGTGCCGACGCTCCCCAGGAGTTGCGCGGCAAGGTGCGGCCAGTGTTGGTCGTGGGTGGCACGCAACAGGTCCGCACACCGTAGGCAACTCGTGCGGCCGGGTAGGACCAGTGGTCCGACGACCCCGCACCCGTCCCGCAGCCGAGTGTGCAGATGGGGTGTTCCCGCCCGCACCAGTTCGGCCGCCAGAGTCGGCTCCACGACCAGGTCGTCGGCCAGGACGACGCAGGTCGTGGCTGAGGTGCTGGGGCTATAACCGTCCCCGTCCGCCGAACGTGTGACCCGAACAGTCGTGCCGGACAGGGCACCGGCCACCCCATCGGACAGCGGACCCCTTCCATGGATGTGAATCGACGGATCGGGAATCGGGTCCACGCGGGGTTCGCCGACCAGTCCGGCCCGGCTCAACTCTGCCAGCAGCACCGACATGTCGTCGGGGGTGGCGCCGTACCGCAGTGCAGACCACACGATGTGTGGCCACGAGCTCGTGCCGTCGAACAGTTGGAGCACCATGACGAGGTCTTCGGCCGGAATTCCGCTCGGTGGCGACACGACGACGGCGCGTTCCGGATCCCAGCCGAGCTGGACCCGGCCGTCGGGGCGGCACAACACTTTGACGTGGCGATCGAGCAGTGGCCCTGTTGTGGACGACGTCGTCGAGGTCATCAGCCGAGCATGGCAGTCTCGCGGGACGAACTCCGCTACCCAGGACAGTTGTCCACAGGAAGAAACACGCGCCGAGCTGCCGTTATCTGCGCCAGAGCGAACTCGTCAGGATTCAGTGGACGAGTCGGGGTTCTCCCCGCGGTCCTTCTCTTCTCGCGCCGCCTTCTCCGCGCGCTCGCGCGCCTCGGTCTCCTCGAGCAGGGCCATCGGGTTGTCGAAGTCGCTCACATCTCCGCCACCGACGACGCGGGCGACGAATCCGGCCGGATTGTCGAGGTCGGAAGAATCCGGAAGGAGGTCGGGGTGCGCCCACACGCCGTCGCGTTCGTCGACCCCGGCATCCGTGGTCAGCTTCTCCCACAGACCGGCCGCCTCACGCAGCTTGCGGGGACGCAATTCCAGACCGACAAGGGTGGCGAACGTCTGCTCGGCAGGTCCGCCGGTGGCGCGGCGGCGGCGCATCGTTTCGCTCAGGGCGGCGGCACCGGGAAGTCGGTCTCCGAGGGCATTCGTGACCACTACCTCTACCCATCCCTCGACGAGTGCGAGGAGTGTCTCGAGGCGTTCCAATGCCAACTTCTGCTCGGGAGTGGTCTGCGGCTCGAATGCTCCCTGCCCGAGGATCGCCTCGAGTTGCGAGGGATCGTTGAGCATGGACGGGTCGAACCCCTCCGCCAGATTCTCGATGGCGGAGAAGTCCATGGTGATCCCCCGGGCGTACTCCTCGACCGTGGCGAGCAGTCGCTGCCGCAACCACGGAACGTGGTTGTAGAGGCGCTGATGTGCGGCTTCACGGGCGGCGAGGAAGACCACGATCTCCCGATCGGGCTGCTCGAGGCCCTTACTGAACGTTTCGACTGCCTGCGGTAGTAGCGCTCCCGTCCCGCTGGGGCCCAGCGGGAGACCGATGTCGGTGGAGGTGAGAACCTCCTTCGACAGCTGCCCGAGTGCCTGACCGAGCTGCGAACCGAAGGCCAGGCCGCCCATCTGATTCATCATGCCCATCATCGGCCCCGCCATCTGGCGGGCTTCCTCGGGAAGACCCTCGACCCACATCCCGGCGACCTTCTCGGCGACGGGATCGCAGAGCCGCTTCCACGTATCCATCGTGTGGTCGAGCCAGTCGCCCGGTGTCCAGGCAACATTGCGGGTGGCGCCGGCCGGGAGGGTCGTCGCGGCGTCGAGCCACAACTCGGCAAGACGCGAGGCTTCGACCACTGCCTCGGTATTGCCCTTCGTGATGGGGGCGACGGTGCCCATGCTCTGCCGTGCCAGTTTCTTGGCCACGTCGTAGTTGACCGGGCCCGCCTGCGCGCCGGTGCCCGACGCGGTGCTCATACCGCTCAGCATCTCCCCGAACTGAGACAGCATCTTTCCGAGCGCTGCCGGATCGAAGCCGCCCTGACCGAACGCCTGCGCACCGAAGTCGCCGAACGGTGAGTTGCCGCTGGTGCCGCCACTGTTGTCGTCGTTCTTGTCACGATCGTCATCGGAGTTCGAGAAGCCGAACGGGGGATTGCTCATGTCCTCAACGGTACAAGGGCGAGAGATGATGGCGTGACCTCCGCGTCACGCTGACGGCGAACATGTGCCCGGGCCGGAGTCGGGTGGGCCGAAGTCGAGAGGTCCGATCGGCGCTCTACGCTGGTCCAGGTGAATCGACGGATCGTGACGCTTGTGGCTGCGCTGGCCCCGATCGTGGTGCTGGTGATCGTCGGCACCGTGGTCAAGGTGCCTTTCGTGGCTCTAGGACCTGGGCCCACCTTCAACACCCTCGGCACGGTCGGCGATGTGGAAGTGGTGAAGATCGAAGGCACGGAGGTCGATCCGACCACCGGCCACCTGAACATGACCACTGTCGCGGTGCACAACGAATTGAACGTCTTCGAGGCCTTCGGATACTGGGCGAGTGGTGAGTACGGACTCGTGCCCCGTGCGCAGGTGTATCCGCCCGGTAAGTCGACCGACGAAGTCAAGGAAGAGAACGCAGCCGACTTCGCGAGGTCGGAGCACACCGCCGAAGTGGCCGCGCTTCACTATCTCGACAAACCAGTTGTTCTCAACGTTGCGCGGGTGGGGGAGGATGCTCCGTCCGAGGGAGAGTTGCGAGAAGGCGACCAGCTGATCAGCGTCGCAGGAAATCCGGTCGAGACCACCTCCGACGTCCAGGAGATCGTTGCAGATCTCGGGCCCGGGAACAGCACCAACTTCCTGCTTCTACGGGACGGTGTGGAAACCACGGTGCCCGTCACGCTCGGCGCGCGACCGGACGATCCGACGAAGGGATACCTCGGAATCGGGATCGAGGAGGTCCCGGACGTGCCGTTCACCGTCGACTTCAACCTTGCTGACATCGGTGGGCCGTCCGCCGGACTGATCTTCACCCTGGCGCTGATCGACAAACTCACCCCGGGCGAACTCAACAACGGCGCCTTCGTCGCCGGTACCGGCACCATCCAATCGAACGGCGACGTGGGACCGATCGGCGGCATCCAGTACAAGCTGGCCGCCGCCAGCGAAGCGGGTGCAGAAACGTTCCTCGTGCCCGCGCAGAACTGCGACGAAGCCCGTCAGGGCGCGCCGGACGGGCTACGTCTCGTCAAGGTGGACAAACTCACCGATGCCATCGATGCGTTCGACGCACTGGGGCGCGGCGAAGAAGCTCAACTCTGCTGAGCTGGGTCAGTCGTCCTCGGTCGCATCGAACGTCGCGTACAGGGCACTCACCAGGTTGGGCGCCAAGTCCTCGTACGTGAGAAGTTCGAGATCGGCGTACGGGTCTGCGTCTTCGTCGGGCTGGAGTTGCAGCAGGCACAGGGACGGCCCGTCCCGTAGGACTGCGGCGATCAGTCGTCCGTTCTTGCGTTCGGGGTGCTCGCGGGCAGCGTTACGCGCCGCCTCGTCAGCGGCGTCGCGGTCAGCGAGGAGGGGAACGAGTGCGTCGTCCAGGTCGGCCTCGGCGTCGGGCGGCAGAACCACGATCTCCTGAGTCAGCGCGCAACCAACGACGGATTCGGGCCAACTGGTGGTCGCGAGGAATTCGTCGAGGGCCGGTGACCCGCCGCCGATGTCGTCCGGGAACGCCTCTTGCTCGATGGGTGTGAGCTCGGAGCCGTCTTCGAGCTGATCGAGCAGACTCGGCTCTGCGGCGGCCAATTCCTCGGTCGGCACCAGAGCGAACATCTGCGGCGGCTGCTCCCAACCACGGGCATCGACGAACTCGACCACCTCACGGACGCAGCGGGCAAGGGTGTCGGTCGGATTGGCGAATTTGTTGGCGCTCACAACTTCATTCTCCCATCGCGGCAATGGGCAGCGGCGTTCCCCTTCGGGATTTCGTGCATCCACGCGGAGGCGCATGCACCAGGGGAGGAGCAGTGACGGCCGTTACGTAGACTGGGACGAATCGGTCACCACTCCACGAAGTGTGGGACGGATGTACGGTTGCAGAGTCGATCGCGTCGCCGTGGGGCGTCGCCGAGTTCTTGGAGCGTGAGACGTGGGCATGCGGCCCCCCGCCGGTATACCGTCGTTGTCCAAACGGAGTCGTGTGCTGCTGATAGTGGCACTTGTCGCCGCAATCCTGCTGCTCATGGGCCCACGCCTCGTCAGCACCTACACGGACTGGTTGTGGTTCGGGGAACTCGGATTCCGCAGCGTGTTCACCACGGTGCTGCTCACCCGAATCATATTGTTCGTCGCGGTCGCCCTCTTCGTGGGCGCCCTGGTGTGGTTGGCGCTGTTCCTCGCGTACCGTTCGCGCCCGGTGTTCGTCCCCGTGACTCGGCCAGACGATCCCGTCGCCCGGTACCGCACCACCGTCATGAGTCGGCTTCGCCTGTTCGGGGTCGGTATCCCGGTGGTGATCGGTCTGTTCTCCGGTCTCATCGCGCAGTCGAATTGGGTTACCGTCCAGCTGTTCATGAATGGCGGCGACTTCGGAACCGTCGATCCCGAGTTCGGACTCGATGTCGGCTTCTACACGTTCGATCTGCCGTTCTATCGCCTCATCCTCAATTGGTTGTTCGTCGTCGTCGTGCTGGCCTTCTTCGCCTCTTTGGTCACGCACTACGTGTTCGGTGGACTCAGATTGGCCAGCCGCGGTGGCGCATTGACCAATGCGGCGCGTGTTCAGCTTGCGATTCTGGCCGGCACGTTCATTCTGCTCAAGGCAGTGGCGTACTGGTTCGATCGGTACTCGCTGCTGTCGAGCAGTCGGAAAGAGCCCACATTCACCGGTGGTAGCTACACCGACATGAACGCGGTCCTGCAAGCGAAGTTGATTCTTCTGGCGATCGCCGTGATCTGTGCGATCGCATTCTTCGCGGCGATCTTCCTGCGCGACTTCCGGATTCCGGCCCTGGCCACGGCGCTGCTCGTGTTGTCGTCGGTCCTCGTGGGTGCGGCTTGGCCGATGGTCGTCGAGCAGTTCTCGGTGCGCCCGAACGCCGCGGAAATGGAGTCCCCGTACATCGAACGCAACATCGCGGCCACCAGGCAGGCGTACGGAATCACCGACGACAAGATCGAGTACCAGGACTACGCGGGCTACGGCACGAAACCGCCGCGTGAGGTTTCCGCAGACCAGACGACCATCGAGAACATCCGTCTACTCGACCCGAATGTCCTTTCGCGCACGTTCACCCAGCAGCAGCAGCTCAAGAAC
>JAAZAD010000574.1 GCA_012514505.1 Rhodococcus sp. (in: high G+C Gram-positive bacteria)
ACCTTCCTCGCGCTCAACGACGCGGAAGGCCCCTACGGAAATCTGCTTGAGCAGTACGCTCCGGACGTGCTATCCACCATCAACCCCGGCTTCATCACCGGCACGCAGGTGAACGGCGTCAACTACGCCGTGCCGACGCAGAAGGAACTGTGCGTGCCCATGGGCTTCATCTACAACGTGGCCGCGGCCGAGGAAGTGGGCATGGATCCCTCCACGATCACCTCTCTGGCCGACTTCGAGCCGTACATGGCCAAGTACAAGGAGCTCTATCCCGATCAGTACCCCTACCTCACCGACGGCAGCTGGGGCGACGAGCCCTGGGTCGCCGGTTGGGCGTCGGGACTTAACGGCAACCTGATCACCCAAAAGATCAACGCCGACGAGAACGGCGTGTTTGACGAGACCCTGTACTCCGTGTGGGAAAGCGAAGAGAACATGGAGCACGCGAAGCTGATGTACGCCTGGGCGCAGGCCGGGTACACCAACCCCGACTCCTCGCTGTCCTCGTACACCATCACCGACGAGTTCAACGCGGGCAAGTTCCTGTTCGTCTCCCAGCCGCTGAAGGGCAACAACATCAAGGGCATGGAACTGGTCAACGCCTCGGGCAATCCCGACCTCGTGGTCGATGAGATCTATGGCCAGCAGAAGATCAACATCACCACGCACTCGGGCGGCTCGATGCTCGCCATCCCGATCACCAGCGAAGACCCGGCGACCGCAATGAAATTCATCAACCTGATGCACTCCGACACCAAACTGCTCGACATCATGCTCTTCGGCGTGGAGGTCACGCACTGGCAGCGCGCCGAGGACGGACGGGTAGACATCATCAACGCCGCGTGGAACGGCGCGCACGGCGGCGCCTGGACGCTGGGCAACACCGCTATCCAATCGGTATCCACCAATGAGGATCCCGAGAAGAACAAGATGCTCGCCGAGTATTCCAACGACGCGATCAACCATCCGTCGCTGGGCTTCCGCTTCGCGCAGGATTCGGTGGACAGCCAGGTCGTCGCGCTGAACAACATCGCCGACGGCATGAACCGCGCCATACTGACCGGCGCGACCGATCCGACCACCGCGATACCGGATTATGTCGACCAGCTGAAGGCCGCGGGCCTTGACGACGTCTTGGCCGAGTTGCAGAGCCAATACGACGCGTGGAAGATCGCCAAGGGCGAATAAGCTTTCCCATCGCCTGCAAGCCGCCCCGGGACGACCGGGGCGGCTTCCTTTATCGAAAAACCGGTCCGCGGCTTGGTTTTTTCCTTCTGAGGGAAGCTCTAGGGAAGCTCTAGGGAAGCTCTAAAAAAGCGATGATTTCATGAGGCGGCGCAGCGCCGAGGCAATTTCCGTCTTCACGCGGAGCCGGTAGGACGTCGCGGTGACAAAACGAGCGGCAGAGCGGGGGGCGAAAAGCGTCCGGCGATCTGCCGCCGAATCAATCGGTGATCCTCTGGGCGGATAACAGCCGCGCAGCCGGGAAAGTTCAAATCATCGCCCGGAGCACCGGACGCGAAGGCCGCGCCACCAAACCCCGCGTTCCATCGGTTTTTACGGCCCCGGGCGCATGAGGCCCGGTCGGCTTTTCGGCGCGTATCCCCGGCCGCGCGAGCCGGTCCGGCCTCGCCGGAGCCCCCCCCCC
>JAAZAD010000575.1 GCA_012514505.1 Rhodococcus sp. (in: high G+C Gram-positive bacteria)
AATCATCGATAGTTGAGTTTAATTTAAATTAGATACCGCGATACTGCAACAGCGAAAGCCCCGCCATCGGACTACTTCTGGCCGACCGGGTTGACGCCCCCCACATCGGTGATCAGCCAGTCCTTCGCACGGTCGAGGGTGACGGTGTAGGTCGCGGTCGACTGAACCCCGTCCGGCGACTCAGCATTCTTTGTGGTCACATTCACGAACGCCGCCACTGTGTAGACATCGCCGGGTAGTCGATGCCGAACAGTTCGGTGAACGGGGTTTTCAACATTTCGTTGTCTCCTAGTCGTAGATGTCGCCGGCCCTGCGGCTGGCTGAGCTGCCCGTTATCGCGGACATCCCGCTGCGGAAGCCTGTACGCGACGACTCCTAAAGTCATACATTTTGTTCGGTATCTAGTAAAGAGTTCATCGCACACATCGTTCGACGAGGCGCCGTCGCCGATATAGTGACGGCATGCCGAGGCCCAAAACTTCACCCGCACGGACTCCCGGTCGCGAACGGCAGCGGGCGGCAACCGTCGGACGAGCGGTCGACGCGGCCGAGTCACTTCTCGCCGAAGGCGTGCCGTTTTCCGAGATCAGCGTGGAACAGGTGATCTCCCGAGCAGGAATCGCCCGGTCGACGTTCTACGCGCATTTCGACGATCTCGGACACCTTCTGCGCGCTCTGAGCCAGGGCGTGGTCACCGAGATCATCGCTGCGGCGCGCGCCTGGATGGATCTGGACGAGATCGTAGATCGGGACGAGCTGTACACCATCATGGCCTCGTTGGTGCAGACGTACCTCCGGCGCGAGAAGCTGCTCGCGGCGCTGGCCGAGGCCGCCACCTCCGATCCGGACGTCCGCAGCGAGTTCCGTCGGCTGCTCGGCGCCGGTCACGTCGAGCTGGCCAAGCACATCACCCGGGGACGTGACCGCGGCTTCGTCCGCGCCGACGTCGACGCGGAACCGACGGCCGGATGGCTGGTCTGGATGCTCGAACGTGGTCTGTACCAACAGATCCGTGTCGCCAAGAAGCGAGACGTCACCCGGCACACCCGGGCACTCACCGACATCGTGTGGTGGACGCTCTACGACGTCGACCGCTGACGACACGCCTCGCCGGCTACCGAGTCAGGCGTTCGGTTGCCTTGCTGGTACCGGCCTTGATCCGCTCAAGACCTTCGGCGATCTTGCGGGTGAACAGTCCGCGCTGAACCAGATCGTGGGTGACGCGCAGTTCGTACGCGGTGGCACCGATGTGGTCCATGTTCTGTGCGCGCAACGCTACTTCCTTGAGAACAGTCGTCAGCTCCGATCCGTTCTCTGCGATCTGTTTGGCCAGGCGCAGTGCACTCTCGCGCAGCGTCCCTATCTCGACGAGCTCGTCGACCAGCCCGACCCGCAATGCCTCCTCCGCGGAGATCGGATCACCGGTAAACAGCATCCGGCGAGCACGCTGGGTATTCATCTTGCTCAGCATCCCGTGGTAGAAACCGTTCATCGCGTACTTCACCTGTGTCGACCCGAATGCCGCGTTCTTCGAGGCGATCGTGATGTCGCACATGTTGGCCACGTCCATCCCGTAGCCGGGCGCGACGCCTGCGACCGCCGCGACGGTCGGCTTGCGGTAGTCGTAGATTGCCACCATCAGCCGTAGTGCCAGATCAGTGAACTCGGTGCGGTCCTCGTCCTTCGTTCCCTGAAGTACGTCAAGTGCCCAGCCGGCGCAGAAGTACTCCTCGGTGCCGATGATCAGGACTGCGGCCACCTCATCGTCGTAGGCCCACTCCTCGAGCGCATCGATAATCTCCCGGTGCAACTCCCACCCGAGAGCATTGCGTTTTTCCGGGTGGTTGATTTGCATGATGCCGACGCCTTCGTCGACGGACGTGAGCAGGTACTGAAATTTCGTCATGCGTCTTTCCTGTCATCTGAGACTCTATTACCTCACAAACAATACACCCTGTTCGGTTTTTTGCTTGAGGCTTCCTCGGAGCACAGGTCTTCGGCCGCCTACTCAGGCCCGAGAGACCCGCAGGCACCTGTCGACTCGACGGCCGCATCGTCACGCCCGGTTGCTCCACCATGACCGTCCGCCGCTGAACCGTCTCGCCCTTTCGTCGCACCCACACTAGAACGTGTTCTAGTGTGGTGGCATGCGTTTCACCTTCGCCGAGGCCATGACCGATCCCAGCTACTACGCGCCCCTGGCCCAGGCCGCCGAGGCGGCGGGCTTCTCGGGCATGACGATCCCGG
>JAAZAD010000576.1 GCA_012514505.1 Rhodococcus sp. (in: high G+C Gram-positive bacteria)
AAAGAGATCTTCGTGTTCACCCCCAAGGGCGAGGTCATCACGTTGCCATCGGGTTCGACCCCCGTGGACTTCGCGTACGCGGTGCATACGGAAGTCGGACATCGATGTATCGGGGCACGGGTCAACGGAAGACTCGTAGCCCTCGAACGCAAACTCGAGAACGGCGAGGTCGTCGAGGTGTTCACCTCGAAGGACCCGAATGCCGGTCCGAGCCGCGACTGGCAGGCGTTCGTTGTCTCTCCCCGGGCGAAGGCGAAGATCCGGCAGTGGTTCGCGAAGGAACGCCGGGAGGAAGCACTCGAAGCGGGCAAGGAAGCGATCGCGAAGGAAGTCCGCAGGGTCGGGCTACCGTTGCAGCGGTTGATGAACGCCGACCTGATGGTGGCGGTCGCCAAGGAACTGCACTACGCCGATGTGTCGGCGCTCTACACAGCTGTCGGTGAGCATCATGTCTCCGCTCACCACGCCGTCCAACGCCTCGTCGCCTTGCTCGGCGGTGTCGGCGGCGTCGAAGAAGAACTCGCCGAACGGTCCACACCGTCCACGATCCCCACCCGCTCGCGGCAGAGCGGCGACTCCGGGATCCTCGTCCCGGGCGCGCCGGGCACCGTGTCGAAGCTCGCGAAGTGCTGTACCCCGGTCCCGGGCGACGAGATCATGGGGTTCGTGACGCGCACCGGCTCGGTGAGCGTGCACCGCACGGACTGCACGAATGCGGGTTCTCTGCGTGAGCAATCCGAGCGGATCATCGAGGTCGAGTGGGCGCCGTAGCCGTCATCGGTGTTCCTCGTCGCGATCCAGATCGAGGCACTCGACCGGCATCGGTTGCTCTCCGACGTGACGAAGGCGCTGGCCGACGAGAAGGTCAACATTCTGTCTGCATCCGTCACCACCACCGGCGACCGGGTCGCGGTGAGCCGATTCACCTTCGAAATGGGTGATCCGAAGCATCTCGGGCACGTGCTGAACGTGGTCCGCAATGTCGAGGGCGTTTACGACGTCTACCGCGTGACCTCGGCGGCCTAGGTGTAGTTCCCGGGGACGGATCGAGCGGTCACCCCACCGACGTGATCGTCACAGGGGTGTTCGGTACGCCGCCGCCCAGAATCGAGCTGGCGTCGTGACCGGTCGCCGCCGCGGCATCAAGGAGTGCCAGTGACTCGTCGGTGATGCGTGCGAAGGCCGTGTAATCGGGGCGCAGCAGCGTGTCGCCGGTGATCAGGAAGAACTGACTTCCGTTCGTGTCGGCTCTGCCGCTGTCCGCCACGGCTACCGTCCCGCGCGGGTAGGCGACTATCTGCGGGGGCCTTCCCGTCGCGGTCTGTGCCGTCAACTGCTGCACTGGATACTCGTCCGGATAGGTGTAGCCCGGCCCACCTGTGCCGGTCCCGGTCGGATCGCCACACTGGTAGTACTGCTGACCGATTTCGTCGGCCAGTCGATGGCATGACGTGCCGTTGTAGAAGCCTTGTCGGGCCAGGCTGACGAAACTGTTGACCGTGCAGGGAGCACGGCCTCTGTCGAGGACGAGATCGATGCGGCCGATGGAGGTCTCGAACGTTACGCCCGCTGAGCCGGTCGTCGATGCGGATGTCGAGGGAAGTGTCGCGCTCCGGGCAGCCGATCCCGACGTCGTGTACGTGCAGGAGACCGTGGGGGAATCCACCGGAGGGGTCTCGGGGAGGCGGGGGTAACGGGACACGGCTTCGCTGGTCAGTGCGTGACTGGGAGCCTGGGTTGTGGTGGCGGGTGGAGGTGTTGCGGCTGTACCGCTGGAACAGCCGGCTGTCAGTGTTGCACCGAGGAGCACGCCTGCGGCGGCGAAACCGCGCAATCCGGACGAGCCGATCGATGTAGGAGAGATCACAGAGTTGGTAGCGTAGCCGACAGAATCACGATTCGATAGAGGTGTTGTCAATTTTCCGTAAACCGCAGACGGATGTGTCGGCGGCCGACATGGAAGAC
>JAAZAD010000577.1 GCA_012514505.1 Rhodococcus sp. (in: high G+C Gram-positive bacteria)
ACGTGGTGTTCCTGTCGATGGTCGTCGCACCCGAACAGAACATCGCGGCCATGACCCGCACCGAGTATCAGCGGCGGTTCAACGTGGCGGCGTCCCGTGCGATTGACCAGCTGTGGCTGTTCCATTCGCGGACGATCGACACACTCAAGGCAACGGATCTGCGGTACTCCCTGCTCACCTACATGCAGTCCACGTCGCCGCGGCCCGCAGGCCCCATGCCACAGGACGTCGGCCGCGACGAACGGCACAACGCGTTCGGCAGCATCTTCCAACAGCAGGTGTTCCTCGACGTCGCCGCCCGCGGATTCCACCTGAATCCGCAGGTCGAGGTGAACGGATACGTCATCGACCTGGTCGTGACCGGTGCCGCCGGCAAACTCGCGATCGCATGCGACGGCGATCGGTGGGACACGAACCCGGACCGGCAGCACGCCGATCTGCTGCGGGAGCGGGAACTGCAGCGCAGCGGCTGGAAGTTCTGGCGGGTCCGCGAATCCGAATACAACCTGGATCCGGTGGCTGCGCTCGCCGGACTGTGGGGTGAACTCGACCGGCGGGGCATCACCCCCGATGTCGCGCACAATGCCGCTCCCGGCAGCGGTTGGGTGCCGGTCGGTGCCAGGGAGTGGCGGTTCGTGGGCTGAGCACGCCCGACCCGCAGGGTGCACGCGCGGATCGTACCCGCGGGGGTGCGGCCGCGGAGGAGTTGCCTATCTCATGCCGGCCTGTGCTGCCCATCGCACCCGACGGAGAATAGGATTCTCGTCACAAAGTGTCCGACCGGCATGCGGTGCCCCGAGCGCAGAGGAAGTACGACCCGTGACCACCCCGACCGAGGGCCAGAAGATCGTCGCCGAACGCTACCTGGCCGAGGCGGTGGCAGCGGCCGCGCGGATCACCGGTCTCGCCGACACCGTCGCACCTCGCCCCATCGCCCGTGTCGCCGTCATCGGCGCAGGCACCATGGGATCCGGAATCGCCATGGCCTTCGCCGACGGGGGCCTGCCCGTCACCCTCGTCGAACAGAACTCCGAGGCGCTGGACCGGGGGATTGCCACGATCGGCAGGACATACGAGTCGTCGGCCGCCAAGGGCAGGATCACCGCCGAACAGGCGCAGGAACGTATCGCGTCCATCGAACCGAACCTCGACTTCGCCGCCGTAGCCGACGCCGATCTGGTCGTCGAAGCCGTGTTCGAGGACATGGACGTCAAGAAGGACGTGTTCGGCAGACTCGACGCACTGTGCACACCCGGCACGATCCTCGCATCCAACACCTCACGCCTGGACCTCGACGAGATCGCCCGCAGCACCTCCCGGCCGCAGGACGTCATCGGCCTGCACTTCTTCAGCCCCGCCCACGTCATGAAACTCGTCGAGGTCGTGCGCGGCGACGCCACCGCCGACGACGTCATCGCCACCGCCATGGACCTGGCCACGACGATCGGCAAGGTACCGGTGCTGGCGAAAGTCTGCGAAGGGTTCATCGGCAACCGCATGCTCACCCCCTACCGGCGCGAAGCCGACTTCCTCCTCGAGGAAGGCGCCTCACCCCAGCAGATCGACGGTGCGCTGCGCGCATTCGGGCTTGCCATGGGCCCGTTCGCGATGGCCGACCTCGCCGGCAACGACATTTCCTGGGCGGCCCGCAAACGACTCGCCCCCACCCGGCCGAAAGACCTGCGCTACTCCCGTGTCGCCGACACCCTGTGTGAAGCAGGCAGATTCGGGCAGAAAACCGGGGCCGGGTACTACCGCTACGAACAGGGAAGCCGCACACCGATTCCCGATCCGATCGTCGACGACATCATCCGCACCTGCGCGCAGGAAGACGGCATCGAACGGCGCACGATCACCGACGAGGAAATCGTCGACCGGTGCATCCTCGCGCTCGTCAACGAAGCCGCCGCACTCCTCGGTGACGGTATCGCCCAGCGCCCCTCCGACATCGACGTCGTCTACACCCACGGCTACGGCTTCCCCAAGGACCGGGGCGGGCCGATGCACTACGCCGAGAACATCGGACTCGACGTGGTACTGACCAAGATCCGCGAGTTCGAGAAGACCCACGGACGTGTGTGGACACCGGCGCCGCTGCTCGTCGACCGGGTCGAAGGCAACCACTCGACCTGTTCAGCGGGGCGCTGACGCATCCGACGACAGATTCTGGATTCCGACGACACCGAGCAGTCGGATCTTCTCGGCGGCGGACGTGCCGGGAGCAGCGGTGAGGACCAGCAGTGCCTGCATCCGGTCCTCGGTGAACAACACCTGACAGTCGACCTCGATATCGCCGACCACCGGATGCACGAGGACCTTGTGGTCGGCGAACCGTTGCGCCACCTCCTGCATGTCCCACAGTGACGAGAACTCCGGGCTCGTCCGCTGCAGTAGCCGAACGAGTTCCCCTGCCCGCGAACCGGACCCGAGCGCCGCGACGGCCACCCGCAGATTCGCGACGAGTGTGCGGCTCTGACGGTCACGGTCGTCGACCGGATAGATCGCCCGCGCCGTCCCCGGGTGCGTGAACCACCGAAAGATGTCGCTGCGCTCCCAGCCGGTGTATGCCGTCGTGTCGCCGTACAGCGCGCGGGCGAGATCGTTCTGCACGAGCGTCTCGCCGAGCGGGTTGAGGATGAGCGCCGGGGTGTCGCGGAGCTGATCGAGAACCCGCAGCAGCGCGGGGGAGACGTGGTCGGGGTCGCTGGTGCGATCGGGGATCCCGTGCCCCGCGACCCGGTAGAGGTAGTCGCGTTCGTCGTCGGTCAGGCGCAGTGCACGGGCGAGGGACGCGAGGATCTGGACGCTGGGCTGCGGCCCACGCTGCTGCTCGAGACGCGTGTAGTAGTCGGTGGACATCAACGCGAGCTGCGCAACCTCCTCGCGGCGCAGACCCGGTGTGCGTCGTCGCGGCCCGGCAGGCAGACCCACGTCGCTCGGCTGCAGAGCCTGCCGGTGGCTGCGGAGGAACTCGGCGAGAGCGGTGCGATGATCCATGCGGTCCATCGTCCCGGTGTGGTGCGGCCGGTACCAGGGATTGCGGATCCCCCGTTCGACGGACTCTGCCACGACCCCGGCGGCAGGCCCACGATCGGTGCATGGACATCACCGACAGCACCGTCTTCATTCCCGGAGCAACCAGCGGCATCGGTCTCGCCTTGGCTCTCGCGCTCCACGATCACGGCAGCACCGTCGTCGTCGGCGGTCGCCGCACCGAACTGCTCCGACAGATCGCCGCCGAACACCCCGGCATCGACACCGTTCGTATCGACACCGCCGACCCCGACAGCATCGCCTCGGCCGCGAAGGAGGTGCTGGAACGGCACCCGGACCTGAATGTTCTCGTCGCGATGGCCGGGATCATGCGCGTCGAGGACTGGCACCACCCCGACCGATTCGTCGCCACCGCCGAACAGATAGTCACGACGAACGTCCTCGGCCCCATCCGGCTCATCGGCGCGTTCGTCGAGCATCTGCAGACCCGGCCGTCCGCGACGATCGTGACGGTCTCGTCGGGTCTCGCGTTCACACCGCTCGCCGCGACACCCAGTTACAACGCATCCAAGGCTGCGATCCACATGCTCAGCGAAGGTGTGCGCCTGCAACTTGCCGACACGGGGGTCGACGTCGTCGAGATCGTGCCACCCGCCGTCGCAACAGATCTCATGCCCGGTCAGCGGGACAGCGCAATCGCCATGCCACTCGACGAGTACATCGCCGAGGTTCTCGATCTGCTCCGAAGCTCACCGGACGCCCACGAGATCCTCGTCGAGCGGGTGAAGTTCCTCCGCTACGGGGAGGTGCGCGGGGACTACGACGAGGTGGTGCGGGCCCTCAATTCCCTCGATCCGCACGCCCGGTCCGTCTGAGATGCGGCTGGTGGCTCGGTTGCGCGACGGGCAGCGACAGGACGGCTGTCGACAGCGGTGAGACCGATAACCCGCATTATCGGACAGATTCTGTGGCTTCCCGGGTCGACTCGGATCTGATGGGCGTGAACGAGGCAGATCGAAACGGTCCGCCTCCCCAGCGCATTCAGGGGACCAGATGACCGAGAGCTACTACACCGAGCCGACGACGACGCCGGATCCGATCGATACGCCGACCACCCCCACCCGCAGGCCGCGCCGCTGGCCGTGGATCGCCGCGATCGTCGTTGCGCTCGGCGCAGGCTCTGCCGTCGGCGTGGTCGCCGGAACCCCCTCCGCGGAGGAAAACCAGGCCACGATCGACGCATCCGTCGACGCTGCGGTCGCCGAGCAGCGCGCACAACTCGCCTCCGAACAGGACGCCGCCGCAGCAGCCCAGGAAGCAGCAGACGCGGCGATGGACGACGCGAAAGAACAAGCAGCCGACGCCGCGGCAGCCCAAACCGCCGCAGACGCCGCCCACGCCGCGGCCGACGCCCGCCACACCGAACTCGACGGACGCGAAGCAGCACTGGAACCGAAAGAAGCCGACGCCGCCCGATCCACCTTCGGCAACGGAATCCACCTCGTGGGCCGAGACATCAACCCCGGCACCTATCAGGCAGCGGGCGGCTCGTACTGCTACTGGGAGCGATTGTCCGGCACGTCCGGCGAGTTCGACGACATCATCACCAACGACCTTCCGTCCGGCACCGCCATCGTGACCATCGCAGGCAGCGACGTCGCCTTCAAGTCCCAGGACTGCGGAACCTGGACGAAGATCGGATGAGTGCCGTGCACTCCGTAATCGTGTGCGCCAGAGACTGTTCGGATCACACGCGCGCAGTCGGCGGGACGGGGGAGGAGGTCGATTCGCGATGAAAGGCTTCGGTGGCGTCTTCGCGGTCCTCCTCATCGTCGGACTGATCATCCGGTACTGGTGGGTCCTCGTCGGACTGATCGCCATCGTCGTTGCCGGCGCGGCAGCAGTGCTGGTCGTGAAGGTGATCGCGGAAACGGCCTACATGGCCTGGGATCACGCGCGGCAACGACGCAGGGAACAGGCCGATCGTGCGCGGACGGAACGCGCGGCACTCGCAGCCCGCGCCGCTCGGCAGCACACCCAATACCTGGAGGGCGATGCGCGCGGTATCTACGGCGAGTATCCGCCGGCGAACCTCGAATGACGTCGAACCCGTTCGACGTCGGCGAGTGTTCGAACTGGCGCCACGGAACCGATACGCCACCGTGGAATCCGATCGAACTCCCGAGGCGAACTGTGGTGCCCACCTTCGGATTCGACCTGGACCTGTCCGGAGAACGTGACAACCCACTCGGCGCTCGCCGGACCGGCCTGTTCGACGCTGCACCGGCGGTAATCGCGGAGGTGTCCCGCCGTGCGGCACAGTGTGTGGTTTCAGATGCCGCAAAACTCTTGTACACAAATCTTTTCACTGCTGTCCCGACTGTACGGAGGCGGTGTGGTTCGTTCACCGAAGGAGTATGAAATGGCCCGAATCATGAGCATCGCGAGCGTCCCGGGGACGACCGGATCCAGGATTCGTCGAGCAGCAGGTGGCGCGCTTGCCGCCGCGGCACTCGTGTCGACCCTGTCTGCATGTGGTTCCGAATCGGATGCCGGAGCAGCCGATCCGGTTCCGGCCACGACGTCGTCGACGACCACGACCGCGCGCACGACAACCACCGCACCCACGACGACAACTCGGACCGCCGCGCAGGCATCCTCAACTACGGCTACGGCAGAATCGACCTCTGCAACGCCGGTCACCGCGCAAGCACTGATGCCTGCCGTGGTCTGCATGAATCTGCAAGATGCGCAGAACCTCATCCAGGAACACGGCGTCTTCTATTCGCGGAGCACTGACGCAACCGGGCGTGGACGCAACCAGGTGCTCGACGTGAACTGGATCGTCGTCGCACAGAAACCCGCTGTCGGTGTTCCGATTTCGGAAGGCGACGCCGTGCTCTCGGTCGTCAAGATCGGCGAACCGAACCCCTGCTGACAGCGAGCGTATCCGGCTCCGGCCGAACTACCAAGATTCGCACGACCTATCACGCTCACCAGGATGAGCGTGATCTGTAAAAAACACCGACGGAAAGAGATTCGAACCATGAAGAAGCCGATGGCAACGCTCGCTGCTGCCGCCACACTCGCCGCGGGCGCTGCAGTACTCACCGCACCGGCAGCGCAGGCGGCAACCATCTCGGGCAGCGCAGTCAAATACGTATTCTGCAGCGCCAACCCGAACAACAACGAGATCATCTACTACGACCGGTACGGCAAGGTCGACAAGTTCGTCAGCCTTACCGACAAGGTCGGCGACAGTCTCTACTGTGGGCACGTCGAAGTCGGCATCGAATCGGATTCGTATGTGTGGTCGGCGATCCGCAACGACAACTCGACCTACGTCTACACCGCGATCTACGACGTCCACTACCCGCTGTTCTCGGGGAGCACCGGGGCACCGCCGCAGTACACGCTGGTGGGCCGGGACGAGAGCCACAGCAGGTACGGCGGATACAACTCGGCGATGGCGTAACGACGAGTCAGAGACCCGCGTGGTCCGCGCCGTACTCCGCTTGTTCCTGGGTGAATCCCTCGAACATCAACTGGTCGATGAGACCCTGCCTGGAGAAGGCGGAAATCTGCAGGTACGTGTCCGCTGACCGTGCAGCCTGCTCGTTCCAGTCCGGGTCGACGTAGTCGACCGCGAAGGTTGCGTCTTCGGTGGAGTACTTCTCGAACTCCAGCTGGTCGATCAGGCCCTGCCGTGAGAATCCGGAGATGTCGAGGTAACTCTGAGCCGACCGAACAGCGTTCCGCTGACTTGCGGTCATGTCGGAACCGGAGTTGGTCGTGGTCGTCGGCTCCGTCGTGGTTGTCGCCTCGGTGGTTGTTGCCTCGGTGGTGGTCTCGGCGGTTGTTGAGGGCTCGGCTGTTGTCGTGCGGGGAGCCTCTGTGGTCGTGGTGACGGCCGCGACCGTCGTGCCGGTGGCTTCGGGCGTCGAGGAGTCGTCGGACGAATCGCCGACGGCATTCACGGCTGCGATCACGATGATGATCACTGCGGCAGCGCCGATGATCCACGGCCACTTCTTGCGCGTGGGTTTGCCGGGGTCCGGCGGCGGGGTTGGGCCATCGACGGTGGGTTGGGTGGCGGAGGTCCATTGCTGCCCGTCCCACCAGCGCACCTGCCCGGAACCTTCGGGGTCTGGATACCAGCCTGCGGGTGTGGTCATGGTGCGTCACCCCTTGTCCGATCGTCGACAGCAGCAGGTCTGCTTCGAGTGATCGATCTCAGCGTACGTCTCGAAGGTGGTGTTGCACTTCACTGTTCAGAAACATCGTGGTAGTTCCGTTGGGGTTTCCCGGTTCGGTGCAGATCGAA
>JAAZAD010000578.1 GCA_012514505.1 Rhodococcus sp. (in: high G+C Gram-positive bacteria)
CCTCACAGGAGGGACGCGGCATGGTTTGCCGAGAGAATAAGGGCCGATCGTTTGTCATCGGTTTCACGAAAGCCCTGCAACGACAGATGGGCGGCGACGCGTTCCACGACGCCGAGGTGCAGTCGTCACAGCACGAGTTCAAGCACCAGCTCGAGGACATGAACCGACAGTTCACTGAAGACCCCGAGCAGTGGCGCAAAACCCAGATCAAGATCTGGGAATCCGTGAGACAGAACGTCGCCGACTCAACGGCGTTCTCAGACGAAGCCAAATACCGCATCTCTCCTGGACGAGGTGGCCAACCTGGGTTCATCACTCGCATCGACCAAGAGGTGGAACGACTCAAGAACGGCAAGGACGAGCACGGGCGACCTCTGCGGCCTGAACAACTGAACAGCCCCGCCGAACTCGCATCGATCATGCGCATGGGATCGATCCTCGAACGCATCGGCCCAGCCAAGAACAACTTCCTGGAAATGAATGCCCGCCACCGCGGCATCAGCATGGACGATGCACGCCGCGAATGGAATCAGCTGATGAACCGCAAGGGCGACTTCTCCAACATCAGTCTCACCGACGACTACCGCGACAGCATGGCCGGCGCTGGCATCACTGCACGCGACCAGTCCGACCTCGGCATTTCCGGCCGTGCACGCGACTCGATGCGCATCATGGAGCAGCGTCGCCTCCATGCTGTCCACGCACTCGAAACCCGACCAGCGATCCGACCGGAACACAATCTCCGATCGTTCATCGACCCCAAATCCGAAGCTGCACAGATCCGCTGCGAAAAATGCGGCCAGTTCGGACACCACGGTGGCAGCTGCCCGAACGGCGACGTCCTGAAAAAGAAGCAGTCACTGCAGCAACAGTCCGACATTCTCGCGCGTACAGCCAAGGCCAGCCAGATCCGGAAGATGCTCGGTCGATCCGACGAAGAACTCCAGTCCTCGATGAACGCGCACTTCCCCGGCCAGTACGAAGACGTCTCAGCCTTCCGATCCGTGCAGGAGAACCGGATCAACGGGCTGCTCGCCGGCAACCCCGAAATGGACGACGACGAGCTGCGAGATTCTCAGCGGCAGATCAGCCGTCAGGAGAAACGACTCGACAAGGAGCTCGAAGCCCGCGGCGGTTCACCATCGTGGATCAAGGAGGTGCACTACAACCCCGAGAACGGCATGTTGGTGGTGCGCCCGCACGACTACACCACCAAGGACGGGCAGACGAAGCAGGCACGGCCCTTCATGCGGCGCGTCTCCCCCGAGAACGTGCAGGCAATGCTCGACAGCGACGAGGCATTCGGACAGGCGATCAACGACCTGGGGATGATCCGAGGCCCACAGCTCGAGTCGTACGGTTTCGAAAACCAGGACGAATACGCCGAATCCCTGGTACAGCGCAAATGCCCCACCTGTGGGCAGTTCGCGTCGATGAACACCGGACACCGTTGCCCGGTGTCCGGCAGCCCCAGCGAAGAATACAAAGCCCGCGAACTCGCAGCTAGCAGCGCCTACCGAACCCTGCTCGCCCAGGCGAAGGGCAAAGACACCCCACTGACGGCGAAGCCAATGCACCGCCGACAGGCATTCCAGGCCGAAAGCCGCACCGTCCGTATCCGAGGTACAGACAACCAGCCCGTCGAGGGGAAGATCGTCACCGCACGAGCCGGTGACGTCATCAGCACCGCTGACGCCGGGCACATCGCCAATCCCGCAGTACGGGCCAGCTACCCCGACGGCACCGTCTCCGGAACCGTCGCCGTCTGGGAAGACCTCGACGGACGACGAGTGATCTCACCGTTCTCCACCGCCGGAGGACGAGGCCTCAAGTGCAGCTGCGATGACTACGCACAGCGATACTGGTGCAGGCACATGGCAGGCACAAGTAACGCACTCGCCCGCAAGTACGAGGCATCCAACGCCGGCAAATCCCAACCGGGCGGGCCGACCGCGGGGGACAACACCGCAGCTGATGCGCCCATCGGAGCACAGAACCGACTGTCCTACGGGAAACTCCAGAAGATGCGTTCCGGCGCAACCGCAGAGTTCGTGTCGACGTACAAGGCCCGCCCGAGCAATGGCGTCAGCATGGCGTCACCTGCAGCGATGCCACCGCGCGATACAGACGGAAACTCCCTTCCCGAGCCGGATCAGTGGGTTCGCTCGGAGGAACAAACCTCGCGGCTCGGCAAGCCAGTCGACCTCGACGACACCAAGCAAGTCACCCATCGTGTTCGCAAACTCCTCGCCGGGCGCCCACCGCGAGTGTCATTCTCGGTTCGCCCGGACAAGGACGGCGGCATCACCGTCGACATCCCGCCGAAGCATCGGGGCACACCGCAGGAGGCGCACTACCGGAGGGAACTGTCGAACCTACTGGGTACCCCAGCCCTGAAAGGCCGCCGCGGCTTCTACATTCAACCCACACCGTCGGCCCGCTTCGCAGCGCTCGAACGAGCTGCTGGAGACCCTGTCCGGATCCGCCAATCGGAGTGGGTCACTCGTATCGATCCGGAGCGAGACGAAGCGAACCGGCAACGTCACCACGCGACCCGGGGTCAGAACGACCAGGGATCCGACTCGGCGATCACCGGCCAGAGCGTCGGGGTTTAGGGACTGAGCATGAGTATGTCGGTATCAGACGAAATAGACGCGGCCGTCGCCGCCGCAGTAGGCGACATCGATGTCCTCGACCCCGATATTCGGTCCGCAGACGAAGGGCCCTGCAGTCCCGAGGAAGCACGCGCGCTGATCGGCAAGGCAATCGACGCTGCGGACACATTCCAGTCGACGATGCGTGAGCTGTTCCGTCGCCGAGCACACGAGGCACTGGGCTACCCGACTCCCCGAGAGATGCTGCTCGGTGAATTCAAAGGGTCGCTGATCAATCCGCGCACCGGCGCCCCCTACGGGGATTCGCACGTACACCGCATGGCGCGTGTGGCGTGGCTGACGTGGGCAGTCGCCGAACGCACCGGCATCGATATGACCGAGCTGGACATCCCCGAGCGACCGCTGCGCGAGATCTCGCAAGGCGTGGACAGGGTAGGCGACCGGGACCTGGTCGACCGGATCGCTGATCGCGTCGAGGAGGTGTCGCGCGGGAAACGGGCAACAGCTGATGACGTCAGCGGCGTCATCGACGACGTGGTCAACGAAGCAGCCGGCCGGACACCCCGCCGTGAACGTGACCCCGGTGATGTCCGGCCGGAGGTTCCTGACGGTGACTTCGCATCGATCCAGGGGGAAGGAGAATTCGGGGGGCGTTCCGTCTCCTCACGTAGCGGCAGCGACTTGAGGACTGCCGACGAACTCG
>JAAZAD010000060.1 GCA_012514505.1 Rhodococcus sp. (in: high G+C Gram-positive bacteria)
GGAGTGGTGATCGGTTCGGGTTCGGCGTCGTTCGAAATGATCCGCCACCTGAGCAACCGCCTACCTGTGATGACCACGCCGCGCTGGGTCAACAACCGAATCCAGCCGATCGCAATCCGCGACGTGCTTCACTATCTGATTCTGGCGGCGACCGCACCGCTGCCACACAGTCGCGTCTACGACATCGGTGGACCCGACGTGCTGCGGTACGGCGAAATGATGCAGGTGTACGCCGAGGTCGCGGGGCTACGTCGGCGCAGGATCCTGGTGCTTCCGGTACTCACCCCGAAATTGGCCGGACTGTGGATCGGATTGGTCACACCGATCCCGCCGTCCCTGGGTCGTTCTCTGATCGAATCGCTGAACAATGACGCGGTGATGGACAACCACGACATCGACGCGGTCATCGCACCACCGAGCGGTGGGCTCACCGGCTACCGCGACGCCGTCCAACTGGCCCTCAGACGGATCGGACGCGGCGAGGTTGAAACCACATGGGCGAACGCCTCGGTACTGGGCGCTCCCGCCGATCCTCTGCCGTCAGACCCCGACTGGGCGGGGGAGGTCGTCTTCACGGACGAACGCAATATCGATTGCGACACCGACGTGACGGCCGTGTGGGAAGTGGTCGAGGGCATCGGGGGCGAGAACGGCTGGTATTCCTTTCCACTGGCGTGGACGATCCGCGGCTGGTTCGATCGGTTCGTCGGCGGAGTAGGCCTAACCCGCGGACGGCGAAATCCGCGCACACTGCACACCGGCGACGCCCTCGACTTTTGGCGGGTCGAGCAGATCGACCGGCCGGAGTTGTTGCGGTTGCGTGCGGAGATGCGTACGCCGGGAGGCGCGTGGCTCGAATGGCGGCTCGAATCGCTGGATACGGATCGCACCCGGTTACATCAGCGCGCGACATTCTTTCCTAAAGGGCTGGCGGGACGGGTCTATTGGTACTCGCTAATGCCGTTCCACGGAATCATCTTCGCCGACATGCTTGAGAACATTGCGGGAAAGGCACGGGAAGGCCGGTGACATTTGATGCCACCGGCCTTCTATGTTCCGCTCACACCCTGCACGGATCTCTTGCCGCTGGTTACTGCGGCAGCAGCACGCCGTCAATGAGGTACACGGTTGCGTTCTCGGTTTCGACGCCACCGCAGACCACGTTCGCGCCGTTGACTGTCCAGTTGTCACCCGAACCGGTCACCTCAACGGTGCCGCCCTGAACGGTGGTCTTTTCGCCGGCGATGTCCGCTGGCGCGATCTGTCCGGGAACGACATGGTAGGTAAGGATGTCTGTTAGCAGCGCCGAGTCCGTCTTCAGTGTCTCGATGGTTGCGGGATCGACCATCGCGAACGCATCGTCTACGGGCGCGAATACGGTGAACTCGCCGCCGTTGAGCGTCTCGACGAGATTGACCTCCGGGTTCAGCTGCCCGGACACGGCCGCGGTGAGGGTCGTGAGCAGCGGGTTGTTTGAGGCTGCGGTCGTCACGTTCTCTCCGGCCATGGCCTCAATGGAGCCGGGCCCTGTCGGCACCTGCTCGGCGTAGGCGGCGCATCCCGGTCCGACCAGGCTGGCCGGTTCCGCGGCGCCGGAGGTGGTGGTCTCCATTGGCGTTGTCGTTTCCGCCGTGGTCGTCGTGTCCATCGAAGTATCGGAACTGTCGTCCGACGTACATGCGGAGATGCTCAGCACCGCAGCAGCGCCGATACCGACAAGGGCCAAGCTCGTTCGGGTTCGATTCGCCATCGTCTTCTTCCCTTCGGGACTCGCGGCGCGGAGGCCGCTTGATGAAGTGTGTCAATGGGCATTCGCCGCTGCTCGCTATGCGGATGGGTGGGATCCAAAAAAAAGTTTCTAACGCACATGGGGGTCTGCACTCACGGATGAGGCAACATGAGGGCAGCACGCGTTCGCGGCGACCGATCAGGAGTAGACCTTGAGCACCACACCAACCCGCAATCTCAGGCGCAAGCACCTACGGTGGCTGGTGCCTGCACTGCTGCTCTTGGTGTGGCTCGGCGTCGCCGGCGCGGGCGGTCCGTTTGCTGGCAAGCTCAGCGAGGTCGCGTCGAACGACGCGAGTACTTTCCTCCCCGCATCGGCGGAATCCACCCGCGCCGACGAAATCTATGCCGAGTTCAGGCAAAGCGATGCCATCCCGGCCATCGTCGTCGCCGAGCGTGCCGACAGGATCACCCCGGACGACCTCGCGTTCCTCGCCACCGAATCGGCGGGCCCGCCTCCCATTCTTTCCGAGGACGGGCAAGCGGCGCAGATGATCGTGCCGATCGACAGCAGTGTCGAGGTCAAGGACGCCGTCGAAGATTTGCGGACCGCATTGGAGGGCGCCCCCGACGGCCTAACCGTGTATGTCACCGGTCCTGCTGGCCAGGCCGCTGATCTGTCGGCTGCGTTCGCCGGCATCGACGGACTGCTGTTGCTTGTCGCGGGCAGCGTGGTGCTGCTCATCCTGATCGTCGTCTACCGCAGCCCCCTGCTGCCGTTCATCGTCATCATCTCGGCCGTGTTCGCGCTCGCGCTCGCGAGCCTGATCGTCTACCTGCTCGCTGATGCTGACGTGATCGCACTCAACGGGCAGAGCCAGGGCATCATGTTCATTCTGGTGTTCGGCGCCGCCACCGACTACGCCCTACTGCTCGTCTCCCGTTTCCGGGAGGAGTTGCGAATACAGGAAGATAAGTATGCCGCGATGCGCATCGCGTGGCGCGCATCGCTTGAACCCATCGCGGCGTCGGCTGGCACGGTGATCCTCGGGGTGCTGTGCCTGTTGCTGTCCGATCTGAACTCCAACCGCGGGCTCGGCCCGGTCGCGGCCATCGGGATCGCGACGTCTTTCCTCGCGTCGATGACGTTCCTGCCCGCCGCGCTCGTCCTGCTCGGACGCGTCTCCTTCTGGCCGAACCGGCCGAAGTACGAGCCGAACCTCGAACACGAGAACCTTGAACAGGCGCACCGCTTTTGGAGCCGGGTCGCCAGTTGGGTGGGATCGAAACCCCGCCCGATCTGGGTCGTGTGCAGTCTCGTCCTCGTCGCATTCGCCCTGCTGCTTCCGCAGTTCAAGGCGAGCGGTGTCGCCGCTTCCGATTTGTTCCTCCTGCAGACCGATTCGCAGTCGGGACAGCAGGTTCTCGGTGAGCACTTCGACGCTGGCAGCGGCTCCCCAACCGTGATCGTCGCAAGCGAATCGTCACTCGATTCAGTCACCAGCGCTGCCCGAATCGAGGGTGTCACCACCGTCGAACCAGTTACCGGACCGGACGGCGCCCCGACGGTCGTCGACGGAAGGATCGCCGTGCAGGCCACCCTTTCCGACCCCGCCGACTCGCTGGACGCCGAGCGGACCGTCGAACGCCTCCGCGACGCCGTGCACGCGGTCCCCGGATCCGATGCCCTCGTCGGTGGTCCGACCGCGGTCGATCTCGACACTAAGGACACCGCCACCCGCGACCGCACACTGATCATTCCGATGGTGGCACTCGTGGTGCTGCTGGTGCTCATCGTGCTGCTGCGCGCGCTCGTCGCCCCGATCCTGCTGA
>JAAZAD010000579.1 GCA_012514505.1 Rhodococcus sp. (in: high G+C Gram-positive bacteria)
CATACGCCCACGGCGGCTCCGGGCACCCCGTATTCGGTCATCGTCCGATCGAGTGCGCCCTGCAGTGCTGTCCGGAGGGGGTCGGGAAGCGTCCCCTCGGGCGCAGCCGGACGGGTGACAGTGGCCGACCGGTCTGGTACCCGGTCGTCGGCCGGGGACGGCAGGCACCCCGCGGCGAGGACGGCGACCGTCGCCGCGGAGGCGAGGGTGATCAGTGAGCGCGAGAGTCGCACCGTACCGTGCAGATCGATGGTCATGCGACATCCCCAGTCGTGTCGTCCACCAAGGCGCTGGGACAGCGGCGCGCTTTCAGCATGACGTGTCGGCGAGGTTTCCATATGCGGTTCACGCCATCGGCCTCGAGGCGTCGGCTGTTGTGTGGGGTATCGGCGCACTAGACTGCGGGTGCTCGACCGTCCGCACAGCGACATGGGAGCACACCATGAAATCAGTCGACCCGTACCTGAATTTCAACGGCAACACCGAAGAAGTATTCACCTTCTACCGATCCGTCTTCGGCGGCGAACTACAGTTGGCACGCTTCAGCGACATGGACACCGGCGACATGGAGCTGACCGAGGAACAGAAGAACGGCGTCGCCCACGTCGCGCTCCCGTTGGGCGACAGCATGCTCATGGGATCCGACGTACCCGAGGCGATGGGTACCGTCACCGCCGGAACGAATTTCGCGATCTCGATCGACGCCGACAGCGCCGAGGAAGCCGACCGGGTGTTCGGCGGACTGTCCGAGGGCGGTGAGGTGTCCATGCCACTGGGGAAGGTGGAATGGGCGGAGCGCTTCGGCATGTGCACCTACAAGTACGGCGTGCAGTGGATGATCGGCTACACGGGCAACGTGGTGTTCGGCGCACCCTGATCATTCGTCGTGTCGATCAGTGCCCGGGTAGTACACAGGCGGAGTCCAACCCGAGCACGTGATTGAGTCGGCCGAACGCCAGCCACGATCCGATGCTCATCGACAACTCGACGATCTCGGCGTCGGTGTACTGGGCCTTCATCCGAATCCAGAACGCGTCGTCGAGACCGTGGTGATCGAGCGCGTATCGCTCGGCGTACTCGGTTGCGAGTCGTGTTCGCTCGTCGAAGTGTTCGGTGGTGCGCCAGTTCTCGACGTCTCGGTCGAAACCGGGCTCGACCTTGACTCCGTCCCGTTCGGTGCGCCAGTCCTGGCAGAAAACACATCCGTTGATCTGCGCGATCCGCAGCCGCGCGGCTTCGAACGCGCGCAGGTCGATGGTCGAGCGCTCGTACACGGAGAGCGAGAACTGGGAGGCGGGGATCCCGATCCCGGGGACCATCTCGGCCCAGACATAGCCGATCGGGTCCTTGTCCTCGGGGATGTCGATGATCATGCGGGGGCTCCTTCCGGAGCGGTGAGTTTGCCGATCGCGGGGCGCAGCGGAACTTCGAGCGCGTCGTAGAGGCCGGGTTCGTGCTCGACGAGCCAGTCGATCGCGCCGACGAGCCGACCCACCGCCGTCGCATTGCCGCCGGCCGCCCGGCTCCCGCCTTCGTCGTCGGCCTCGATACTGACTTCGATGCGAGGTCGTCCCTCGATGATCACCCGGTGTGCACCCGCACCGCCGCCGGGTGGAACCGGCCAGTCCGGCGCACAATTCGGGTGGATGCGGGTGACGTGTTCGATGACGATTCGGGGTCGTCCGCCGACGATACCCTGCAGTTCGAATCGCACCGCGCCCTGTGTGCCCGCCTCGAAGTCGCCCATCGTCGCAGTAGTGATGGTGGTGTCGAGGGCACGCCGGTCGAAGACTTCACGGATCTCGTCGAGTTCGACGCCGAGGCCTCGCGCCATCAACCGCACCTGTCCGCCCCACACCATCGTCGGGATCGACGGCGCGAGCATCGGTGGTTCGTAGTCCATCGGCTGCCCCATCCCGACGAGGTACCGCACCGAGTCGGGCTGGTCGTAGGTCGAGTAATCGAAGATCTCCTGGCAGCGGATGCCCTCGACTGTCGTGCCGAGTCCGCTGAGCAGCAACGGCAGCACGTCGTTGCCCCACCCCGGGTCGATACCCGACACGAACAGCGACCC
>JAAZAD010000580.1 GCA_012514505.1 Rhodococcus sp. (in: high G+C Gram-positive bacteria)
CGGACTGCGGGTGAGGAGAGCCGACGGTGTCCGTCTCCCCCACCCTTTCCCGGAGACGACGCTCCGCTGCGATCGAGTCCTGCTCGATGTGCGGCCCGAATGCTGCGATCGTCGTACCGAGACGTTGCCACACCGTCCGTGCAGCCCCGAACAGGCTTGTTGCCTTCTCCGTATCGCCTTCGGCGCCCGCCGACCAGGCCAGCAGTTCGAGCGACAGCGCCGTGCAGATCTTGTCCTCGAAATCGCGCTGGACGACGAGCGCGCCGTTCGCCGCTCCGACCGCAGAGTCGAGGCGTCCGAGATGGAAATGCGCGAGTCCCGAAACCCACAGCGCGTAGGCCTTGTTCCACCGCTCACCGTGCTGGTCCGCCATCTCGACGACACGAGCGCACGTCTCCAGCGCGTCGTCGAGTCGTCCGTCGTAGGTCTGCGCCATGGCCAGCTGGAACAGGCAGGTCAGGTGGGCGGCGTGGTCGCCGTGCGCACGATGGACCCGGGCCGCACGGAGGTAGAGGTCGATCGCCTCGGCCGTCGCCCCGCAGAACAGTGCGTGCAGGGCACTCCAGTGATCGCAGTGGGCCCGCAACCGTACGTCGTCGCATTCGTCTGCGATCGAACGACACTCGTCGAGGTGGACCGCCGCCCCGTCGCGGTCTCCCTGGATGAGGGCCGTCCACGCGGTCACCCACAGCACGTTACCGCGCTCGCTGTTCGAGCGCGGAAGTCGCTGCAGGAGTCGTTCGAGCCGGGCCCGTCCGGTGGACAGGTAGCCGCCCGCGATCCAGTGATAGCGCAGCGCGACGGCGAGCGCCGCCCCCGAGGCGAGTTCGTCGTCGTCCCGGATCGACCGGTCGAGCGCTGCCATGAAATCCGCATGGTCGGCGCGCATGGAGGACAGGAGGGCGGATTGCTTCGGCCCGTACCAACTCTCGGCGCAGCGACGGGCGCGGTCGAGATAGTGCTCGCAATGCCGCCGGTACAGCTGCTCGCGCTCCCCGCGGGCGTCGAGCAGTTCGTGACCGTACTCGCGCACGGTCACCAGTTGCGAGTACCTCAACACGGCAGACGACCGATCGACTCCCACAAGTGATTTCGCGATCAACCTGTCGAGCAGGTCGATGACCTGCTCGCTCTGGAGATCGTCGTCGGCGCAGACGGTCTCCGCGGCTTCGAGGTCGAAACTGCCGGTGAACACCGACAATCGCGCCCACAGCGTCCGCTCGGCATCGGAGCACAGTTCGTAGCTCCAGTCGATCAGCGCACGCAACGTCTGCTGCCGCGGCACCGCCACGCGACTGCCTCCGGTGAGCAGCGCGAAACGACGATCGAGTCGGTCGACGAGTTGCGCCGGAGACAACGAACGCAGCCGGGTGGCCGCGAGTTCGAGAGCGAGCGGCACGCCGTCGAGCGCGATGCACAGTTGCGCAACGGCATCGGCATTGCCGTCGGTCACCTCGAAGCCCGGGACCACCTGCCGGGCCCGTTCCACGAGAAGACCCACCGCTTCGAACCGCCCGAGATCGGCCGCCCGGTTCCCCGTCGATCCGTCCGGTGTCGTCAGCGGGGGAAGCACGTACTCCGCCTCCCCCGCCACCGCGAGCGGCTCACGACTGGTCGCGAGGATCCGCACCTCTGGCGCGCCACCGAGGACGGCAGCGACGAAATCGGCCACGGTCGCGATCAGGTGTTCGCAGTTGTCGACCACGATCAGCATGTGCTCGTCGCGGAGACGGTCGATGATCTTGTCCATCACAGGCCTGGTGGACTGGTCGGTCACCCCCAGAGCGGCCGCTGCAGCCGAGGGAACGGACTCCGGATCCCGCACCACCGCCAGATCGATCCAGCGGAACGAATCGCGGAACGCACGCGAGGTGCGCACCGCCAGTTCCTCCGCCACCCGGGTCTTTCCCACACCACCCGGACCGAGGATCGTCAGCAACCGGGTCCGCTGGAGACACGACCGGGCCTCGTCGATCTCGCGACGGCGACCGATGAAGGTCGTCACCGAACGGGTGGGCCCCGGGGTGCGGGGTGGTGCAGATTCCGGCAGGGCAGATTCCATCGTCACGCTTCTCAGAGATAGTGGGCCCAACATACCCGGGTGGTCGTGTGACGGCCAACACAGGTAACCAATGGGGTAATTCACCCCGCGTCCTCGTGTGTGATCCACGTCATCGTCGATGCAGACCTCCGGTTCGACGCCGGAGCGACATCCCCGATACCGAGGAGCCAGGACAGATGACCACTTCCTCCACCACCCCCGACACCGACGTCGTCGTCGTAGGAGCCGGATTCGCCGGCCTGTACGCGCTGCACAGACTGCGCGACCGGATGAACATGTCCGTGCGGGTCTTCGAGGCCGGCGACGATGTGGGTGGCACCTGGTACTGGAACCGCTATCCCGGCGCCCGCTGCGACATCGAGTCGATCCACTACTCGTACTCGTTCGACGAGGACCTGCAGCAGGAGTGGCAGTGGAGCTAGAAGTTCGCCGGGCAGCCGGAGATCCTCCGCTACCTGAACCATGTGGCCGACCGCTTCGACCTGCGGAAGGGAATCACATTCGGCACTCGGGTGATCGGTGTGCACTGGGACGACGAGAACTCGTGGTGGACGGTCCGCACCGACACCGGCGAGACCGTGACGGCCCGGTGGTTCATCTCCGGCGGCGGCAACCTCTCGGTTCCCAAGAAGCCCGAGTTC
>JAAZAD010000061.1 GCA_012514505.1 Rhodococcus sp. (in: high G+C Gram-positive bacteria)
GTTTCGGCACAGCGACATCGACCGTGCCGACCCGGGTATCGAGGGGACGGCGCCGATAGCCGTTGCGCTGGTTGGTGCGCTCGGTTGAGCGGGTGCCCCACTCGGCGCCGCAGACAGCATCGGCCTCGGCCGAGAGCAGAGCGTTGATCATCGTCTGCAGCAGTTCGCGCATCAGATCCGGGGAAGCGTCGGTCAGGGCTTGGCTCAACAAGCCCGCAGGGTCGACAATGTGAGGTGCGGTCATCGCGTTGGTTCCTTCTCGAGTCGGTTGTGAGAGATCACTCGAAGGATCACGCGGTGACCGCTTCCATGTCCAGCAGCGACACACTGCTCGGCACGATCCCGGTCACCGGGCTACACCACTCTATGGGGCACTACTTACTACGGCGAGTGGTCAGGCACGCACTGGACCGGACGAATCGGCACTGTTCACCAACGAAACCAGTTGTGCACGCCGCGACACCGCGTGGGGCCTGGCGTGTTCCCTGTAGATTGGTCCGCTCGGTACTGAGTCCGTGATCGCCCCCGAAGGCGGGGCGGGATAGGACAATGATCGGTATGGCTGGACGGAAGAGGCACTCGGCGGACGAGATCGTCCGCAAGCTGCGCAAGGCCGATGAGCTCGCTGCGGCGGGATCGACGGGCGAGGAGATCGCCGCCGAGTTGGAGGTGTCGGCGGCAACGCTCTACAACTGGCGACGCTCGTACGGCGGGATGGACCTGGACGCGGCGAAGGAGCTCAAGGACCTGCGGGAGCAGAACAACCGGCTCAAGCGGCTGCTCGCGGACGCGGAGTTGGAGAAGGACGCTCTGCGGGAGGTGGCTAAGGGAAAATTCTGAGCCCGGACGCCAAACGCGCCGCCGTCGACATGCTCAAGCGGGTCAAGGGCATGTCGGAACGGATGGCGTGCAAGACGGTCGGGCTCTCCCGCTCCACCTACCGCACCCCGAAAATCACTGACACACCACAGGATCCAGACGCGGAACTGCGGGGCTGGCTCCGTGATTACTCGACGAAACATCCCTGTCATGGGTTCCGCCGGGCGTGGGCGGCTTTGCGTCACGACGAGGGCCGGCAGATCAACCGCAAGAAGGTCCACCGGTTGTGGACCGACGAAGGGTTGCAGCGCAAGATCCGCTCCGCCCGTAAACGCGCCGGCGAGTCGTCCGCGCCCCCGTTCATCGAGGCGGATGCCCCGAAGGTGGTGTGGGCCATCGATTTCCAGTTCGATTCCACCATCGACGGGAAGGCAATCAAGATCGCGTCCGCGGTCGATGAGCACACCAAGCAGTCGGTGCTCAACATCGTCGAGCGTTCCGTCGACGCGCCGCGGCTCGTTCAAGAGCTGGAGAAGGCGTTTACCGCCGCGGGAGAGCCGCCGCAGGTGCTGCGACTCGACAACGGCCCGGAGTTCATCTCCCAGGTTCTCAGGGGCTTCTGCGACGGTCGGGTGGGCCTGGACTACATCCCACCAGGCACGCCGTGGAACAACGGCACCGCCGAATCGTTCAACAGCCGGATGCGCCGCGAACTGCTCAACCGCAACCACTGGACGTGCCTGCTCGAGGCACGGGTCGCGATCGCTGACTACAAGGAGGACCACAACACCCGACATCGGCATTCATCGCTGGGCTACCTCACGCCCGACGAGTACGCTGCCCA
>JAAZAD010000581.1 GCA_012514505.1 Rhodococcus sp. (in: high G+C Gram-positive bacteria)
GGATGGTCGAAAAGTCATGCACCTAGTTTCGATGCTCATGCACTACAGATCCAGTTAGCATTCAGGCTTTTTAGCATAAGCTGTTCTGATGCTCGACGTCCGCAAACTCCGACTGCTCCGCGAGCTCGCCCATCGAGGCACCATTGCGGCCGTGGCTGACGCTCTCTCGTATACGCCGTCAGCGGTGTCGCAACAGCTTTCCGCACTCGAACGCGAGGTGAAGAGGCCTCTCCTGGTTCGCACGGGGCGTCGAGTGAGCCTTACTGCGGCGGGGGTCACTCTCGTCGAGCACGCCGAGACCCTTCTTGCCGAATTGGAACGGGCCGAGGCTGCGCTCGCCGCGAGCGCGCGGGGGCTGTCGGGGTCGGTCCGTTTGGGGACGTTCCCCACCGCCCTACAGTCGATTGCTCTCCCCGCGATGCTGGAAATCGGCCGTTCAGAAAGGGAATTGGAGGTGACGATCGTCGAAGTCGACCCAGCCGATGTGCCGGATCTCCTGCGCGGAGGGCACTTGGAGATGGCACTTGTGCACGAGTACGACAATGTTCCCTCCACGATGGGATCCGGCATCGAGCTCGAGCCGCTCCTCGACGAGGTCGTGTACCTGGCCTCCTCCATCCGCCCGAACGCGACCGGTCTTGCAGTGGTGCGTGACCACGCCGAGAGTCGCTGGATTCTCGGAAACTGCGGAACCCTGTGCCACACCATGGCCGTGCGCACCTGCCAATCGCAGGGCTTCGAGCCGCAGGTAACCCACCGGATCGACGATTTCGCGACGGTCCTGCGACTGGTTGCAGCAGGAGCCGGTGTCGCATTGGTACCGCAACTCGGCGCGATCGATGTCCCTCCGGGAGTGTCGCTCACAGCCCTCCCTGCCGGGAGACGAACCCGCATCGCGTACCGCTCGGGCAGCAAGCACCGGCCGGCCTTTGCCGCAGTGAGCGCCGCACTACATCGCGCGGCTACACCTTTCAGGGCCCGCCGAGAATCTTCGGACTAAATGCGTACCAGGTCGTCGGCGTGCACGACCGGTCGCTGCAGATCCTGAGGCAACTGCCTCGTGGAGAAGCCGATCATGAAGTCGAGTTCGCTCGGGTCGTAGGCCACAACACCACGCGCGACAGTGCGGTCGTCGGGGCCCACGAGCGCGACCACGTCGCCGGCATGGAAGCTGCCGCTCATACCCGTCACGCCCGCTGCGAGCAGCGACCTGCGTCGTTCGACGATGGCACGCACTGCCCCCGCATCGAGGTGCAAGGTACCGACCGTATCGGCCGCGTGCCGAACCCAGAAGTGGCGAGCCGACATTCGCTCGGGCCGCGCAGCGAAGGCGGTGCCCACGTCGGCAGCGCCCAATGCCCGTGCCGCATCCGACGCGGCAGCCAGCAACACCGGGACCCCGGAGTCTGCGGCGAGCCGCGCCGCGGAAAGCTTGGTCGCCATCCCACCGGTTCCGAGTGCACCGCCCGAGCCCGCCACGACACCGTCGAGATCTTCCGGGCTGGTGACCTCCGGGATCAAGGTCGCCCCCCC
>JAAZAD010000062.1 GCA_012514505.1 Rhodococcus sp. (in: high G+C Gram-positive bacteria)
ACACTAGGACCCGATACGAAACCCCTCGGCAAGGTGACCCGAGGTGTGGGCAACGGCGTCGGCGACGGAAACGAAGGCGCGGTGCAGGGTTCGGTCTACGGAACATATCTGCACGGCCCTGTGCTGGCACGTAACCCCGAGTTCGCCGACCACCTGCTCGCTCGCGCGCTGAACGTCGAGTCTTTGCCTCCGCTCGACCTGCCGGTGGTCGAGCAGCTCCGACGGGAGCGACTGCGCGCGTAGAGGTCTCAGTTCTGTGCGATGTGTCCGAGAATCAGGCCGGCCAGTTCGTCCGGCACCTCATCGGGGATCCAGTGACTGACCCCGGCGAGTATTTCGAGGCGATAGGGCGCCGCGACGTAGCGGGGGTTGGCGTCGACCGCGGCGCGCCCGATCGCAACGTCGGCGTCGCTCCACACCATCAGTGTGGGCACCTCGACACGGCCGAGGCTCGAACGCGGATCGGTCAGCGGTAGCGAGCGGTACCAGTTCAGCCCGCCTCGGACCGTAGGGCGATCACGCATGCGCTCCACGTCGCGCGCGGCGGCAGCTGGTGACTGTCCCGTCCTCCGCAGAACAGCGCTGCTCACCGCCGGGACGGTCAGCAACCTTTCCGGAATCCACGGCAACTGGAAAGCCAACATGTACCAGGACTTGAACAATTGCGTGCTGGTGACCATCGACCGCAGGAAAGCGGCGGGGTGGGGTACCGACACCGCGGTCAGCGTGCGCACCAGATCCGGATGCCGCGCGGCCGACGCCCATGCGACGGCCGCACCCCAGTCGTGGCCCACCAGGTGAACGGGACCTCCCCCCGCCTTCGCGATGAGGGCCGCCACATCGGCGACGAGATGGAAGAGGCGATAGTCGCGCCGACGCAGGGGGCGCGCAGATGGGGAGTAGCCGCGCTGATCGGGCGTGATCGTGCGATATCCGGCCTCGTTCAATTTCGCCGCAACGCCGTCCCACGACCGCGAATCCTGCGGGAAGCCGTGCAGAAGAACGACCGGTTCGCCGTCGATCGGGCCTTGATCACGCACGTCGAATGTCAGGCCGTCGCGCATGACAGTATCGATTCGCTCCCCCACCGAACTCCTCCCCGACCGCCCCCTGAACAGGGGTTCGGCCCGTCGATACGCTTTCGCGTTCTCCGGGCCGGATCTCTGCTTCACGAGCCTCTGTCGTCCTCGGACGTCTGCTCGATTCGCAATATCGATGTTAGCTACGTCACACAGCCTGCGTCAAGAGGTCGGACCGTTCCAATCAGGCCAGCAAAAGCTGGCTCGGCGACGGAGACCTCCGGCCGGGTCGACCCAGCAATTAACCGGATTTTCGTATTACAATAATGTGCATGGCTGAGGAAAGGGTCAACGGAGCACCCGTTACGGACGAGATGATCCAAAAGTGGGCCGACGAGGCCGAGGTCGGCTACGACGTCGAGAAACTGCGCAAACGTGGCCGACCGACCGTAGGCACCGGCCCTGGCGCGGTGGTGCCGGTGCGGATGGATGCGGCCTTACTGGAGGCGTTGAACGCACGTGCCGAGCAGGAGCAGGTCTCCCGATCCGAGGCGATTCGAGAAGCTGTGCGCGCCTGGACTCAGGTCGCGTGAAGGCGTATCGATCCGCACTCGAACACGGAATCGGCGAAGACGACGGCATTTACGCGGCAGAGCATCCGGCGGCAGCTCGGTGTGTCGCACAATGTCGGGCATGAGACCGTCTCGAAACCAAGGAAGTGAGACACTACGCAACCTCAATCCCTTGGCGTCAGAACGGCGTCGCCGACGAACTTCTCCGCGGTTTCAGCTATGCGCCGGTTGCGTCGGCCGGGCCTGCGCCGGCCAGGATTCGCGACGGAACATGGTTCGCCCAGCCGGATTCGGGCCAATTGAACCAACCTGACGATGCGAAGGTCCCGCCGTCCGGGTGCAACGTCGTCCCGGTGATGAATGCCGACAACTTCGATGCAAGGAAAACCACACTGTTCGACACATCGGTGACGTGTCCTGCCCGGCCCATCGGGATCGCGACACGGAGCCCGTCGGGAGTCGACAGGGACGAATCACCGCCGCCGAGGGAGGCCAGCTTGGCGAGGTTGGGAGTCGGAACGTAGTCGGGCGCCACATTGTTGACCCGGATGCCGTCAGGGGCAACCTCGATCGAGAGCGTTCGCGCGAACTGCTCGACAGCCGCCTTCGCCGCCGAGTAGACAGCGAAACCCGGCGCCGCCCGGTGCGCTTCGATCGTCGTGAGATTGATGATGCTGCCACCGCGACCACCGGCCTGCATCCGGGGCACTGCGAGCGAACACGCGTGGAGCACGTGCGAGAGGTTGGTGCGCAGAATCGCGTCCCACCCCTTCGCGCCGGTGTCGACGAACTGCGCCCGAAACGTGCCTCCGACGATGTTGACGAGGGAGTCGACCCGGCCCCAACGCTCGTCGACCTGCTCGAACAGCGCCGTCAGCGCGTCGGGGTCGCGGACGTCGCCCTGCGTGACGATGCAGTCGACGCCCCGTTTGTCGAGCGAGTCGCGTAGCTCCTTCACCGCAGCGTCATC
>JAAZAD010000582.1 GCA_012514505.1 Rhodococcus sp. (in: high G+C Gram-positive bacteria)
GTCAGGTCGAACGGATTGAACCGGTAGCCTTCGGCTTCGGCGACGGGCATGACCTGAACCTTCAGCGTCCAGCTCGGGAAGTCGCCGCGTGCGATCGCGTCGAACAGGTCGGCGCGGTGGTAGTCCGGGTTCGAGCCGGCGAGTGCGTCGGCCTCCGCCTGCGTGAGGAACTCGATGCCCTGGTTCGTCTTGAAGTGGTACTTGACCCAGAAGCGTTCCCCGGCGGCGTTGATCCACTGGTAGGTGTGCGATCCGAATCCGTCCATGTGGCGCCACGTCTTCGGGATTCCGCGGTCACCCATCAGCCACGTCACCTGGTGCGCGCTTTCCGGCCGCAGGGTCCAGAAGTCCCACTGCATGGTGTGGTCGCGCAGTCCCGATGCACGCAGCCGCTTCTGCGAGTGGATGAAGTCGGGGAACTTGATCGGGTCCTTGATGAAGAAGACCGGGGTGTTGTTGCCGACCAGGTCGTAGTTGCCGTCCTCGGTGTAGAACTTCACGGCGAATCCGCGCGGGTCGCGCCAGGTGTCGGGGCTGCCCTGTTCACCGGCGACGGTCGAGAACCGCACCATGGATTCGGTTTTCGCGCCGGGCTGGAACAGGCCGGCCTTGGTGTAGGCGCTGACGTCGCCGGTGACGACCAGTTCGCCGAACGCGCCGCCGCCCTTGGCGTGCACGACCCGCTCCGGGACGCGTTCACGGTTGAAGTGGGCGAGCTTCTCGATGAGGTAGTGGTCGTGCAGCAGGATCGGCCCCTGGGTGCCGGCGGTCAGCGATTCGTTGTCGCTTCCGACCGGGTTGCCCACGTTGTTGGTGGTGTAACCGGCGTTCGTCATGTTGTGACCTCCTGGTGGGTACGCGAAATCGACCCGGGTGCGGGGTGCGGGAGGCAGCCCGGCGGGGGTGCGGGAAGTGGGACGCGGGTTCCGGTCGGAATCCGCGTCGTTCGATCGAGGGGTGGCTATCGGCAGTTCGGGCACAGACCCCAGAACGTGACCTCGGCTTCGTCGAGGGCAAATCCGTGGGTGTCCGAGGCGGTGAGGCAGGGCGCCGAACCGACCACGCAGTCGACGTCGACGACGGTGCCGCAGGCGCGGCAGACGAGATGGTGGTGGTTGTCGCCGGTGCGGGTTTCGTACCGCGCCGGGGAGCCCGCCGGTTCGATCCGGCGGAGCAGACCCGCCCCCACGCATGCTTTGAGGACGTCGTACACCGCCTGGGTGGAGACCGAACCGAGTTCGGCTCGGACGGCGGCGGCAATGTCGTCGGCATCCGAATGTGGATGCCGGGCAACCATGTTCAGTACGGCAACACGCGGAGCTGTCACTCGCAGCCCCACGGAACGAAGCTGTCCGGTGGGGTCGAAGTGAGATGCGTCCGTGTGTTTCATGGTTACCAGTATGCCCCTTTTCTGGAATTAGTCAAGAAAAGGCTCGATGGGTCGCGACCACGACGACGGGCGGGGCCGCCGGCCGCGTTCGCAGCCGACGACCCCGCCGGTCCCGTCCGATGATGCGATCGCTACCCCGCGAGAGCGGCGATCGCCTTCGCCACACCCTCCCCGTAGGCCGGATCACACTTCGTGCAGTTGTCGATGTGCCGCTGCA
>JAAZAD010000583.1 GCA_012514505.1 Rhodococcus sp. (in: high G+C Gram-positive bacteria)
AGTGAGTCCGCAAGGTCTGTCGGCGTTCCAGGACGTGGGGCTTCCTCGCGTCACGGGGACGCCGACGGCGTGGGAGCAACGGCAGAGGGCAAGGCCTCTGGTGTCGGTGGCCACTGCGATCTGCCCGCTGGAGGCCAACTGCTGGCGATGTCGACGGCTACGGTGAGTGGCCGTAGTCAGATCAGCAGAGCGACCTTCAGCCGGCGTTTGGTGGCACCGACGAACGGCATTGGCGGCGCGTGTTAGGAGTCACCTGAGCGAACACCGACGTGCCGCTCTGTGGCATCGAGTCGACCGTAGGGACGTGATTCTGGGCGCTGTGAAGTTCAGGGCGTGTCGGGCGGTCCGGCTGGGAGTCCGCCCGGCGTGGGGGCGGTCGGCGGCGGTGTGTAGGGACCGCTCTCCAGCTTGGACAACAGCTCCGGGCTGTTGCCGGTGATCAGGTCCAGTTCGGTGCCGGCGAAGTTGCTGGGCGCATTGGCGAGCAGGTCGGTCGCGGCGAACGCTGAATCAGCACACGCGTACAGCAACACCAGCCGCTCGCCTTCGCCGACAGCGAACGCTGTGCCGATCGGGCGTCCGAGTGGCATCGGGTCACGATCGAGTGCCACCACGACCGAGGTGTCATCGGGCAGCGAGTCCAGCGAAGTCGCGAGGCGCGAGCTGACCAGCAGTTCCTCGACGTGTTCCTGCTCGACGGTCGAAGAAGCGCGCTCGGGAATGCTGAGCAGGCCATTCGGCTCGTCGACACGGCGGAGGCGGGTCACGGCGCCGCTGAACGCCATCTTGGCGGCTGGCGTCCCGTCGACGGTGACGTGCTCAGTGACAGTTGGCGGTCGATCCAGGAGCATCCACTGGGCGGACTCGGGCAGGACCGCGACGAGTCCACCCGAATCGATCTCGTCCGCAGAGCAGTCGTAGCCAGCGGTCACCATGTCTGACGTGACCTCGCTCAGACCGCGCTCGCTCAACGCTTGCTGGTCGGGCGTCCCTTCATCGGCGCCGCAGGCACCCGACACCGCGACGATCCCGAAGACGAGCGCGATTGGACGCTTCATACGAAGTCAGACGCTTGAAGTCCCGAGCCTGTTCCCAAGATCGAGAACGGTACCCGACCATAGATCCAGGCCCCGGACGAGGGCGCAAGCACCCTGAACCGGCACACTGCTCAAGGTCGACCAAGAACAACGTGCGCTCCGGAATGCGGTCGAGCACGGTGAGCACGCGCTACGTGCAGCGTCGGGAAATCCGTTGGCGAGCGACTCAAACCGGCCCAGGAACCGGCGCTTCGGGGCAGTCCTGCGGCGCGGCTCGGAGGAGCGGCCAGAACTTTGTGGAAGCGATCATGACGTCGGGAGGGCATGATTGCTTCCACAGAGTTCCTGGGTCAACTCTGTGGAAGCAACCAGGACGGCGGCGGGCATGATCGCTTCCACAAAATGGATCGATCACCGCCGACCCGTCACATAACGCTCGGGGATCACCCGTGTAACTGCGTCACCTATGTGCCGGTGGATGGCGACTCGAGTGCTGTCGTCCCGCCACCCACCTGACCACGGAACGTGAAAGTCTTGGCCGTCACTGGGCAGTCGTTGTTGGCCGCCAACGGGCAAATCCTGGTGGCCACCCACAGGTAGGGCTTTTGGAACTGACCGGGCTGGATCCCCAACAGGCCGACCCAGTGCTCCATCGCCGACTCCAGATCGAGTCCTTCGTGGAGATACAGCCGCCCTCGCCATCGAGACTCGTCCAGTCGG
>JAAZAD010000584.1 GCA_012514505.1 Rhodococcus sp. (in: high G+C Gram-positive bacteria)
CGTTCACCCAGCAGCAGCAGCTCAAGAACTTCTACGGGTTCCCGCCGAGTCTGGACGTGGATCGGTACACGATCGACGGTGAGCTCCGCGACTACATCGTGGCTGCTCGTGAGTTGTCACCGAAGAGTCTTCAGGGCAACCAGACCGACTGGATCAACCGGCACACCGTGTACACACACGGAAACGGTCTGGTGTACGCACCCGCAAACCGTGTGAACGCTGCGGCCGCCGACTCTGCCGAGGAAGCGGCGAACAGCAACAGCGGCTACCCCGTCTATCGGGTCAGCGACATCGCTTCTCAGGACGAGGATCAGTTGATCCCGGTCGACCAGCCGCGTATCTACTACGGCGAGGTCATCGCGGACGTTCCCGACGATTACTCGATCGTCGGAAACACCGAGGGTGGCACGCCACGCGAATACGACACGGACGAGGCCACGTACACCTACACCGGTGACGGTGGTGTGCCGATCGGGAACTGGTTCAACCGGCTCGCCTACGCGGCGAAATACACCGAACGAAACATCCTGTTCTCCAGCGTGATCGGCGAGAACTCGAAGATCATCTACGACCGTGATCCGCGCGAGCGCGTCAAGAAGGTTGCGCCGTGGCTGACTGCGGACGGCGATTCCTACCCGGCCGTCGTGGATGGCAATCTCGTCTGGATCGTCGACGCGTACACGACACTCGACAATTACCCGTATGCGCAGCGGAGTTCGTTGGAAGGGCTGCTCGAGGACAGCATCGACGAGAGCACCGGCCGGCCGCTTCCCCGCAAGGAAGTGTCGTACATCCGTAACTCGGTGAAGGCGACGGTCGACGCCTACGACGGATCCGTCACGTTGTACGAGTTCGACGAGAAGGATCCGGTGCTCGACGCTTGGATGGGCGTCTTCCCGGATGCGGTGGAACCGAAGAGTGAGATTCCGTCGGCACTCGGCGAGCACTTCCGTTACCCGGAAGACCTGTTCAAGGTGCAGCGCGAGATGCTCGCGAAGTACCACGTGGACGACCCGAGGGAGTTCTTCACCAACAACGCCTTCTGGTCGGTGCCGAGCGATCCCACCATCGACACGAATGCCAGCCAGCCGCCGTACTACGTGTTGGTCGGCGACCCGGAAACGGGGGAGGCATCGTTCAATCTGACGAGTGCGATGGTCGGTTACAACCGTGAGTTCTTGTCGGCATATCTGTCCGTGAAGTCCGGTCCCGACAACTACGGCGATTTCACGGTGCTTCAGCTGCCGACGGATACCACGACCCAGGGTCCGCAGCAGACCCAGAACTCGATGATTTCCGATCCTCGTGTGGCGTCGGAGCGGACCCTGCTCGAGCGATCGAACGACATTCATTACGGCAATCTGCTGACCTTGCCGATCGCGGACGGCGGAATTCTGTACGTCGAGCCGATGTACACGGAACGGAAGACGACATCCCCGAATTCGTCGACGTTCCCGCAGCTGTCACGTGTGCTCGTGAGCTATCGCGAGCCGCCGCCGAGCAACAGTGTGCGCGTGGGGTATGCGCCCACGTTGGCTGAAGCCCTCGACCAGGTCTTCGGTGCAGGTACGGGATCTGCGGCGACCGCCCCGAGTCCCGATGCGGACCCGCAGCCCCAGGAGCCCACACCTCCGCCGGCCGAGGCGGGTGTTCCGGCGCCCGCGCCGACACCGGCACCGGCGCCGCCGAGCGGTGACGAGGCGGCTGTGGTCGCCGAGCTCGATGCCTCGCTCCAGGCACTCGAGACTGCGCAGCGCAGCGGTGACTTCGCCGCATACGGCGAGGCGCTCGATCGGGTGCAGAAGGCAGTGGCTGCATATCAGCAACTGCCGAGGTAGTACGGAGTAGACACGAGAACGCCCCGCCATC
>JAAZAD010000585.1 GCA_012514505.1 Rhodococcus sp. (in: high G+C Gram-positive bacteria)
ATGCAGCCAACGTGAGCGATTCGTACGGTGAGTTCAAGGACGAGTACGACGCGCGCGCTGCGGAACTCGCCGAGAAATACGCCGGTACTCTCGGCAGCCTGAAGTTCGCGGGTGTGTGCAGTGAATGTGGCACGAACCCCGGCGAATACATGCGCGAATACAAGTCGTCCTACACCACGAACCTGTTCGACGACCTCGGCTTCGACTTCCCCGGCACGCCGGCCGACCCCGCAATCACTCACGGCGAGTACCTCTCGTTCGAGCAGCTGCCGGAGAACCTCGGTGACGCGGACGTGATCGTCTACGGCATCGAAGCGGACGGATCGGTTACACCGGCCTTGCAGGAACTGTTCGACTCACCGCTGTGGAAGGAGCTGCCCGCAGTGAAGGCGGGTAACCTCGTCGCCGTCGAGCACGCCAACGCGGCGACCTACCAAACCGCTCTCCTCGCACTCGATTCCATCGATGAGGAACTCGAGAAGCTGCCCGCCAACCAGTCGCAGCAGTAGTACTTCATCGCGGCTGCGACCCCGCGGCAACGCACGCCTGAACGGCCCCCGGATCCGGGGGCCGTTCAGGCGTGCACGAACGAGCCGGTCGTGTCTCAGGGGCGCAGAGCGTTCTTCGTCGTGCGTGCCCACGACTCGATCGCGGAGTAGCTGTCGCCGACGCCCTGCGTGTAGGCAACGAGGGCCCCGTACAGGTGCGCTCCTTCAGTGGCCAGCTCGATAGTGCTGACCCAGTGGGAGGCACGCGCCATGACTGCGGCGGAGATGTCGAGACGATCGCGGGTCTCCCGCGATACCGAGGTGAACGAGTCGTCCGCGATCATGAACGTCTCCGTTACCCCGCGCCAGTAGTACTCCGCGTCCATCGCTGCGCGCAATGACTCGTAGTCCGTCGTCTCCTGCATCGCCGTCGCATGCTGGAGCTGGCTCGACGCGTGGCCGGACGAGCCGAGCGGGATGTACGTGATGTCGTCGATGGATCTGTTGTCGCCGCGTCTGGTCCTCACCGCAGAGATGGTGCCTGATTACGAGGCAGAACGGAACACGCGGTTCCAGATCGGTCCCGCACCCGGTCAGTGAGTGTGGGCATGTCCCCGGTGTTGCCGTACCCGGCCTCCGGCAGGCCACGCCGCCGATATCCGATCACCAGGGTGGACCTGCGGTCGAACCTCGTATCTTGTCGCGACCACTTACGCATGGCCAGTACGGTTTTCGTCTCGACCGATACGGTTAGGAATCGACGCTACGCAGACGGCGAGCACGAGCGCACACACCAGAACGGCTGTGAACACGGGAGAGACGGACGCGGCGAGCTGCTCGGAGTTCGGTGCGGAGCCCTCGGTCGCGCCGGAACGAGCCAGCGCAGCGTTCGCGAGAGCGCCGAACACCGCAACGCCCACAGCGCTGCCGATCGAACGGGCGAAGGCGTTTGCGCCGGTGACGACGCCGCGCTCACCCCACTTCACGCTGGACTGGGCGGCGATGAGCGATGGACTCGCGATCAGACCCATGCCCAGACCGATGACGACGCAGCAGCCCGCGACCCGCCACGGTGTCGAATCCGGACCCGTCTGCGTCAGTAGGGCGGTACCGGTCAGGAGCGGGACCGCACCGATGAAGCCTGTGGTGCGGAATCCGAGACGCAGGTACAGGCGTCCCGACTGCGCGGCCGCTATCGGCCAGCCCAGCGTCATCGCGGCAAGTGTGAACCCCGCGACCAGGGCGGTGGTGCCCAGCGAACCCTGTACGAACGACGGCACGTACGACGTGAGGCCCAGCACTACGGCGCCGACCAGGCACGACACCGCGCTGGTGGTGATCAGAACCCGGCGGGTCAGCACCCACACCGGCAGGATCGGATCGGGCACCCGCGTCTCGATCACGACGAACGACACGAGCAGGACCGCACCGGTGGCGAAGATGGCAATGCTCGTTGTCGACACCCATGCCCACGACTGCCCGCCCTCGAGTAGCCCGAGGATCACCAGCGCCGCTCCGACGGCCAGCGTGGTGGCGCCTGCCCAGTCCACGGAGCGTCGCGGTCCATCGGGTTTCGACTCGTGGAAACTGCGCACGAGCACCCACGCCGCGACCGCACACAGCGGTACGTTCACCCAGAAGATCCACCGCCACGACAGAAAATCGGAGAACATCCCACCGACCGTGGGGCCGACAATCGACGACATTCCCCACACGCTGGCTAGATAACCCTGGGCCTTTGCGCGCTCCGCCACCGTGTAGATGTCACCCGCGATGGTCTGCGCCATCGGTAGTACCGCGCCCGCCCCGATCCCCTGCAAGGCGCGGAAGGCGATCAGCGCAGGCATGCTCCACGCCATCGCGCACAGCACCGAACCTGCAGCGAACACACCGATGCCGAACAACAGGACCGGCGTGCGCCCGAAAATATCGGACAGCTTGCCGTACACGGGTACGAGGACGGCCTGAGCGAGCAGATAACTCGAGAACAGCCAGGGGAACTGGGTGAATCCACCCAGATCGTCGACGATCGTGGGTATCGCGGTTGCCAGGATCGTGCTTTCGAGTGCCACCAGCGCGGTGGCGAGCATCAGAGCGATCAGGATCGGCCCTCGCTCCGACCGGAAGCCGACGTCCACACGGTCCGACACGGCCATCACACCTTCCGTTGTTCTGCCGCGTCGTCGTCCGGGGGAGCGATCTTCGTGGCCTGTTCTCGCAATTGTGGTCGATGGGACATACGCCACGGCGTGCGGTACTCGTCGGTGTCGACCACTAGGGTGTCATCGTGCGTCCTTCACTCGAGTCCTACTCACACCTGGCAGGCGGCAAGGTCCGCGACCTCTACATCGTCGACGACGAGCACCTGCTGCTCGTAGCCAGCGACCGGATCTCGGCCTACGACCACGTCCTGGAGACCTCGATCCCCGACAAGGGGCGGGTCCTCACCGCGATGAGCGTGTTCTTCTTCGACCTTCTCGACGCGAACAATCACCTCGCAGGTGAGCCCGACGACGAGCGGATTCCCGCCGAGGTGCTCGGACGCGCGTTGATCGTCAAGCGCCTCGAGATGGTGCCGGTGGAGTGTGTGGCCCGCGGATATCTCACCGGGTCCGGTCTCACCGACTACAACGCCACCGGATCGGTATGCGGCGTCGAACTGCCGGACGGACTGGTCGAGGCATCCAGGCTTCCCGAGCCGATCTTCACACCCGCGACGAAGGCCGATCTCGGCGATCACGACGAGAACATCAGCTTCGAACAGGTCGCAGAGAAGATCGGGCTGAACCTGGCGATGCAGCTGCGTCAGGACACCCTGGACATCTACGACCGCGCCTCGATCTACGCCTACGAGCGCGGCATCATGCTCGCCGATACCAAGTTCGAGTTCGGTCTCGACAAGGCAGGCAATCTTGTGCTGGCCGACGAGGTGCTCACCCCGGATTCGTCCCGGTACTGGGACCTGGCCGAGTACGAGGTAGGCAAAGTCCAGCCGAGTTTCGACAAGCAGATCGTCCGTAACTGGCTGACCAGTGACGAATCCGGATGGGATCGCGCATCGGACACGCCGCCGCCCGCACTGCCGCAGCACATCGTCGACAAGACCCGTGCGCGCTACATCGAGGCCTACGAACGCATTTCCGGACTGTCCTTCGACGATTGGATCGGCTGACCACGATGACCTCCCCGACCCCGCCCGTTGCCACGAAGGTTCCGCACGAGCGCACCCATCACGGTCACACGTTCGTCGACGACTACGAGTGGCTGCGCGACAAGGACAACCCGGAGGTGATCGCGTACCTCGAAGCGGAGAACGCGTACACCGAGGCGCAGACCGCGCATCTGGCACCGGTGCGGGAGTCGATCTTCGAGGAGATCAAGTCCCGGACTCAGGAGACCGACATGTCGGTCCCCACCCGCATGGGCGAGTGGTGGTACTACGCCCGCACGGTCGAGGGCAAGCAGTACGGAATCCAATGCCGGTGCCCCATCACCGACCCGGAGGACTGGACGCCTCCGGAGGTCGCCGTCGGCACCGAACTGCCCGGCGAACAGGTGCTGCTCGACGGCAACGTGGAGTCCGAGGGGCACGACTTCTTCTCGGTCGGCGCGTTCTCACTCAGTCATGACGGCACAATGCTCGCGTACTCGACCGACGTGGTGGGCGACGAGCGGTACACACTCAAATTCAAGGACCTCACCACCGGTGAACTCCTCGCCGACGAGATCCCCGGCACCGCACCCGGCGCCACGTGGGCACTCGACCACAGTCACGTCTTCTATCAGACGGTCGACGAGTCCTGGCGCCCCGACACCGTGTGGCGG
>JAAZAD010000063.1 GCA_012514505.1 Rhodococcus sp. (in: high G+C Gram-positive bacteria)
ACACACCGGAATCGATCATGGCGAAGAAACTATCGCGCACTGCCTCGAGTGTCGGCGCACTTCCCGTCACGACACACCACCTACCCCCTGATCAGGAGCCGTGGTGCATCGACCGGTTGACCCCGCCTCACGCGAACCGGTGTGACATTCGTCGGGGGAAGTGGGGGGGGGATTTCAGGCGCGCAGGGCCGCCACGGCGTCGATGCGCTTCACTGCGTCGGCGACGATCGAGTCGATGAGTTCCTGGCACGACGGCAGGTCGTCGAGCATCCCGACCACCTGACCGGACGCGAGGACACCGGCTTCGGTGTTGCCCTCGACCAGCCCGGCTTTGAGGAGCATCGGAGTGTTGGCGGCCATGATGATCTGCTGCCAGGTGCGATCACCCGACTTCTTCATCGCCAGGCCATCCTTGACCAGCGCCGACCACTTCATCCCGGTCATCGCCTTGAACTTCGTGGCGTTCTTCGCGGCAGCGGCGAAGCCGCGCACGTTGCCCGAGTGTTCGAGGCTGTTCACCAAGTCGGTGTTCAGCACGCGGTGCGGCATGCCATCGACCTTGCGGGACACCGTGGTGTCCTGCAACCCACGGGCCAGGTATTCCTGCTTGACCGAATCCGGCACCGAGCTGTCGCTGGTAAGTAGGAACCGGGTGCCCATCGCCACGCCGGCCGCACCGTAGGACAGCGCAGCGGCAAGCCCGCGACCGTCGAAGAACCCGCCCGCCGCGATGACGGGTATGTCGACGGCATCGAGGACGGACGGCAGCAGCAGGGTGGTGGCGACGCCGCCGGTGTGCCCGCCGCCTTCGCCGCCCTGCACGATGACGGCGTCCGCACCCCAGGACGCCACCTTCACCGCGTGCTTGGCGGCACCGATCGACGGCACGACGACGACACCGTTGTCCTTGAGTTTTGCGATCAGGTCCTTCTTCGGCGCCAGAGCGAAGGAGGCGACCTTGACACCTTCGCGGATCAGCAGGTCGCAGCGCTGCGGAGCGTCGGATGCGTCGGCGCGCATGTTCACGCCGAACGGCTTGTCGGTGAGCTGCTTGGTTTTGGCAACGGCCGCTTCGAGTTCGTCGTACGTCATGGTCGCGGACGCCAGAATGCCGAGGCCGCCGGCGTTGGCGGTCGCCGCGGTGAGGCGGGGGCCGGAAACCCAGCCCATCCCGGTCTGCACGACCGGGTGTTGGATGCCCACCAACTCGGTGAGCGGGGTCTTCAGGACGCTCATACCGTGACCTCGCGGTCGCGCAGGCTGCGTGGGTCGAGAACCTCGCGGATGATGGTCAGTTCCTCTTCGGTGGGTTCGCGGGTGACACCGGCTTCCGCGAGTCCGGCCACCTCGAACGAAGTGTTGTCGGCGACCTGATCCGCCGTCACGCCGGGGTGCAGCGTCAACGCCCGCAAGGTGCGGTCGGGTCCACCGAAGTCGAAGACACCGAGGTTGGTGACCACCCGATGCAGATCGAGGAAGCGGTACGCCGGGTTGTCCGGATCGACCTGGTCGTAACCGACGCCCGACACGATGTCCACCTTGTCGCAGAATACTCGTGACGAGTGCTTGCCCACCCAGTAGCTGGTGGGGTGGTTGATGGTGTTTCCGGGGGCGCCGCGCACTCCGAACATCTGACGGGTGGGCTGCTGGAGCGGACCGAATGCCGAGAGGTTCTGATTGCCGTACCGATCGAGTTGGTTGGCACCCATCACGACGTGACGACGCCCGGAGGCGACGACGTCGAACACCTTGCGGAACGGCATCCACCCTTCGATGTCGGCCTTCGCGCCGACGGGGGGAGTGTCGGCAAAGATCAGTGCCTCGCCGTCGGTGATGAGGAGGTCCGGTTCTGTGGTCAACCGGGCGAGTCGGGCACCGATGAGTGGCACCGTCGCCATCGGGCTGGCCATGATTTCGCCTGCACCGGAGAATATTTCGGCACACGCAATGACGCAGTACTCGGCGCGGGTGACGGCGGTGGTGGTCTCGCTCATGCCTGGTTCTCCTGTCCGAACTTCGCCGCGGCGGCCTGGTAGTCGTCCTCGCTGCCGGAGAGGTAGCTGTCGACGAACGTCTGCCACGACTCGGGGTCCTTCGCGGACTCGGCGTAGTGACGTTGGAATTTCTCGTCACGGCCGTAGCTGTCGCCGGCGAGGGTGAAGTGCGCGCCCCCGGGTGCCTCGACGACACCGTCGACCATCATGCGGTTGAGGATCAGATTGGGCAGCGGGACGGTCTTGACCAGCTCTTCGGTTTCCACGACTCGCTCGACGGACACGTAGCGCTTCTCGGCCGCTGCGCAGTAGAGGTCGTCGAAGTAGGGGTCGACACCGGTGTAGGCCGCGTTGCCGTGCTTGTCGCCGAGGTTCAGATGAACCAGCGCCGCATCGAGATTCAGTGCGGGCATGGCGATCAGGGTTTCGGTCCTGCCGTCGGCGTTCGGGTACGGCGACTCGACTGTTTTCAGTTCGTCGCCCCAGAACGTGCGGACGTCGGAGCCGAGTCCGGCGCGGATCGGCAGGAACGGCAACCGTGCTCCGGCCGCCTCGAGGCCACATTTGATCATGCCCTCGTCCATCTCGCGGACCTCGATCTCGCCGCCGGTGCGTGCCTTGGCGAACCACGGATCGTAGAACGGCTTCGAGTCGAGCGATACGAAGCCGTAGTACGCCTTCTTGACCTTGCCCGCGGAGCACAGCAGCCCTATGTCCGGGCCACCATAGGTGACGACGGTGAGATCTTTGAGGTCCGAACGCAGGATTGCGCGGATCAAGGCCATCGGCTTGCGACGTGATCCCCAGCCGCCGATGCCGATGGTCATTCCGCTGCGCAACTCGCCGACCACGTCGTCGAGTGACATCCTCTTGTCACGCTTGCCGGCCATGTCGAGTCAGCCTTCTTTCTTGTTCGAGTTGGTGCGGGGCTTACCGGTTTCGACGAACTCGTCACGGTGCTCGTCGGAGACGCCGGACAGATTGAGTTCGAATGTGTAGCCCTGTTCGAGGCGGTAACTGGTTTTGACGTCGACGGGGTCGATGCCGTTGATGGCTTCCTTGGCGCAGCGGATGATACGGGTGTCTTTCGCTGCGATCTTCGCCGCGATGTCGCGCGCCGTCTCGTCGAGTTTGTCGCGTGGCACCACGTCGTACACCGAACCGAAATGCTGCAACTGTTGGGCGGTGACGTTCTGTGCCGTGTAGTAGAGCGTCCGCATCATGTGCTGGGGGACCAGTCGGGCGAGATGTGTTGCGGCGCCGAGTGCTCCGCGGTCGACCTCGGGCAGGCCGAAGACGGCGTCGTCGGACGCGACGATGACATCCGCGTTGCCGACGAGACCGATTCCGCCGCCGACGCAGAAACCGTTCACGGCAACCACGACGGGCACCGCGCAGTCGTAGACGGCGGCAAAAGCGGCGGCGCATCCGCGGTTGGCGGCGATGAGGGCGTCGTACCCCTCGGTGGCCTGCATTTCCTTGATGTCCACACCCGCGTTGAAGCCACGTCCCTCGGCTCGCAGGATCACGACGTGCGTGCGCATGTCTTTACCCGCTTCGAGGATCACGTCGGCAAGTTCGAACCAGCCCTTGGACGGGAGTGCGTTCACGGGCGGGTAGTCGACGGTGACCGTCGTGATGCCGGCTCCGTCGGTGGTGGAGGTGATGCCCATGGCATGTTCCTTACGTCTGTTGACCAAACCAAGCGATTGCTTGGTAAGTTAGCACATGTGCGGTTTCGGGGCTTTCGGCTCGGCCACGCAGACGCCCAAACGCGGAGGTATCGGTGGAAACAGGTCTTGACGGCGCAATCGTGCTGGTCACAGGGGGTGTTCGCGGGGTGGGCGCCGGTATCAGCCGGGCGTTCCTCCAGGCAGGCGCCACCGTCGTGACATGCGCTCGCCGGCCGGCGGACGACCCGATCGAGTGGGTTGCGCCGGACGGGACGTCACACGGAGTGGAATACGTGCCGTGCGACATCCGTGATCCGGAGCAGGTGCACGCGATGATCGGGGGCATCATGCAGATGCACGGGCGACTCGACGTCCTGGTGAACAATGCCGGTGGTGCACCCTTCGCGCTCGCAGCCGATGCGAGCGCGAAATTCCACTCGAAGATCGTCGAGCTGAACCTGCTGGCACCGCTCCTCGTCTCCCAGGCTGCGAACGCGATCATGCAGGAGCAGGAGTCCGGCGGTGCCATCGTGAACATCTCGAGCGTGAGTGGTTCGAGGCCGTCGCCCGGCACCGCCGCATACGGAGCGGCGAAGGCAGGCGTCGACAGCCTCACCACTTCGCTCGCCGTCGAGTGGGCACCGAAAGTGCGCGTCAACGCGGTCGTGGTCGGGCTCGTCGAGACCGAACTGGCTCACCTGCACTACGGAGACGAAAGCGGCGTTGCGGCCGTGGGTGAAACCATCCCGCTCGGGCGCATGGCCCGCCCGGCAGACATCGGCAACAGTGCCGTGTTCCTGGCCTCCTCCCTGGCGGAATACGTCAGCGGCTCCACATTGACCGTCCATGGCGGCGGTGAACGTCCCGCATTTCTTGCGGCATCTACTTCAGACACGAACAAGGAGAACTCATGAGCGGATTGGTGGACGGACGCGTCGTCATCGTGACCGGAGCAGGGCGCGGTATCGGTCGTGCGCACGCCCTGGCTTTTGCGGCGGAAGGCGCGAAGGTCGTGGTCAACGACATCGGCGCCGGCATCGACGGCTCGGCAACGGGTGACAGCCCTGCCGAGCAGGTCGTGCAGGAAATCAAGGATGCCGGTGGCGAGGCAGTGATCAACGGTGACGACGTTGCCGACTGGGCCGGTGCCGAGAATCTGATCAAGACTGCGCTCGACGAGTTCGGACGTCTCGACGTTCTGGTCAACAACGCCGGCTTCCTGCGGGATCGGATGCTGGTCGGCATGAGCGAGGAGGAGTGGGACGCGGTCACACGGGTGCACCTCAAGGGTCATTTTGCTCCGCTTCGTCACGCCGCAGCTTATTGGCGGGCCGAGTCCAAGGCGGGACGGCCGGTCGACGCACGAATCATCAATACGAGCTCCGGTGCAGGACTGCAGGGTTCGATCGGCCAGGGAAACTACGCCGCCGCGAAGGCCGGTATCGCCGAGATGACCATCCAGGCCGCAGCCGAGATGAAGAACTACGGAATCCGCGTGAACGCGATTGCGCCTGCCGCACGTACCCGGATGACCGTCGGGGCAGGTGGTGCGATGGCCGAGGCGATGGCAGCACCCGAAGAGGGCTTCGATGCGATGGCGCCGGAGAACATTTCCCCGCTCGTGGTGTGGTTGGCCAGCGCCGAATCCGCCGACGTCACGGGCCGCATCTTCGAGGTGGAGGGCGGCAAGATCACGGTGGCCGAGGGTTGGCGGCACGGACCGTCGCAGGACAAGGGTGACCGCTGGGATCCGAAGGAAATCGGACCGGTGGTATCCGAATTGCTCGCGAAAGCCGAAACCCCCACTCCCGTATACGGCGCCTGAGGAGAATCATGAAGTTCGGAATCACGCTTTTCACCAGCGACCGTGGGATCAGCCCGACAGCAGCGGCGCGCGGTGCCGAAGACTGTGGATTCGACACCTTCTACGTTCCCGAACACACGCACATTCCTGTCAAACGCGATGCGGCGCATCCTCAGACGGGTGATGAGACGCTGCCCGACGACCGGTACATGCGCACGCTCGACCCGTGGGTCACGCTCGGCTCGATTGCTGCTGTCACGCAGCGGATCGAGCTCGGAACGGCAGTGGCGCTGCCTGTGGAACACGACCCGATCACGCTCGCCAAGACCATTGCGACGCTGGACCATCTCAGCGACGGTCGGGTGGTACTCGGTGTCGGGTACGGCTGGAATCTCGACGAACTCGCCGACCACAACGTGCCCGCAGGGCGGCGGCGGACCATGCTGCGTGAATACCTCGAAGCGATGCGCGCACTCTGGACCGAGGAGGAAGCGGCGTACGACGGCGAGTTCGTGAAGTTCGGCCCCAGCTGGGCGTGGCCCAAGCCGAAACGCGTCCCGCCGGTCCTGGTCGGGGCTGCGGGAAACGAGAAGAACTTCAACTGGATCGTGCGCTCCGCCGACGGCTGGATCACCACCCCGATCGAGCAGAACGTCGACGACCGAGTGAAGTTGCTGCAGGACAAGTGGGCAGCGGCAGACCGGGACGGGGAGCCGCAGATCGTGGTGCTGGACGGCAAACCGGACGTGGAGAAGCTGGCGCGCTGGCGTGACCTCGGTGTCACCGAAGTCGTCTACGGCATGCCCGACAAGAGCGAGGACGAGGTACTGGCATACCTGGACCGGCTCTCCGGAAAGCTGGCCGGTCTGCGCGAAGGCAGTGACGCGGCAACGGTGGCATCGCGATAACGTGGTCTGACAACAACTGTTCACGAGAGGCCCAATGCTGTGCGAATTGCACTGTTGTCGTACCGAAGCAAGCCGCACTGTGGTGGACAGGGTGTGTACGTACGGCACCTGAGTCGGGAACTCGCCGCTCTGGGGCACTACGTAGAGGTCTTCTCCGGTCAGCCGTACCCGGAACTGGATCCCGGTGTGGTGCTCACCAAGGTGCCGAGTCTGGATCTGTACCGCGACTCGGATCCATTTCGGACGCCGCACATTCGGGAAATTCGCGATCGGATCGACGTTCTCGAACTGGTGACGATGTGGACGGCGGGTTTTCCGGAACCGAGAACCTTCAGCATGCGCATGGCGCGGATACTGCGGGGCCGCTCTCAGGATTTCGACATCGTGCACGACAACCAGTGCCTCGGGTCCGGTCTGCTGAAAATTCAGGAATCCGGACTGCCCTTGGTAGCGACGATTCACCATCCGATCACACGTGATCGCGAACTCGACATCGCGCAGGCGCGGCGGTGGCGGCGACTCACCGTGCGGCGGTGGTACGGCTTTCTGAGGATGCAGAAGCGAGTGGCTCGTCGGATCCCCGCTTTGCTCACCGTGTCGACATCGTCGGCCGACGACATCGTTCGCGCCTTCGGGGTTCCCGCGGCGAACCTGACCACCATCCCGCTCGGAGTGGACACGGAGGTCTTCCGCCCGCGAGAAGACGCTCGGGTTCCCGGCCGCATCGTGTGTGTTGCGAGCGCCGATATGCCGCTGAAAGGTGTGTCCACGCTGCTACAGGCGGTCGCCAAGGTGCATACGGAGCGCAGTATCGAACTTGTCCTGGTCACGAAACTCGTGCCGGGCGGCGTGGCCGAAAACCTGATCGAGGAACTCGCAATCGGCGACGTGGTCCGCACCGTGAGTGGAATCGACGACGACGAACTCGCGGGGCTGATGGCGTCCGCAGAAGTAGCGTGCGTCCCCTCTCTGTACGAAGGGTTCTCGCTGCCTGCCGTGGAGGCGATGTCCTGTGGAACGCCACTGGTCGCGAGTCGTGCAGGTGCCATTCCAGAGGTGGTCGGCACCGAGGAGGAGGCGGCACTTCTGGTGGAGCCGGGAAATGCTGACGAACTGGCCGCTGTCCTCACCGATCTGCTCGACGATTCCGATCGGCGAGCACAACTCGGCGCCGGTGGCCGCAACCGTGTACTCGAGAGATACAGCTGGGCCGCGGTCGCGGCCAAGACCGCCGAAACTTATCGCAGGGTCATCGACACAACGGTGAACGGTAAGAACGAACAGAACGGGGAAAAGGCGTGCTGACCGTGGATTTCGACAGGCTCGGTATCTCGCCGGGTGACAAGGTCATCGACATCGGCGCCGGCGCCGGTCGGCACTCGTTCGAGCTGTACCGGCGTGGCGCGGACGTGATCGCCTTCGATCAGAACGCCGACGAACTGGCCGACGTCGAGAAGATGTTCATCGCAATGGCAGAGGTGGGGGAGGCGCCCGCGGGGGCGTCCGCGCGCACCGAGGTGGGTGATGCGCTGAACCTGCCGTACGCGGATGCGTCGTTCGACGTCGTATTGATCTCCGAGGTACTCGAACACGTTCCGGAGGACGGGCGAGCCATCGCCGAGCTCACACGAATCCTCAAGCCCGGAGGCGTTGCAGCGGTGACGGTTCCACGCTGGCTGCCGGAATGGATCTGCTGGTCGTTGTCCGATGCCTATCACGAGGTCGAGGGTGGGCACGTCCGTATCTACGAGGCCGACGAGCTGTCCGAAAAGCTGTCGACAGCGGGTCTGAGGGTCACCGGCCAGGATCATGCGCACGCACTGCATTCCCCCTACTGGTGGCTCAAATGCGCTGTGGGCGTCGAGGAGAACGATCACCCGCTGGTAAAGGCATATCACCGACTCCTCGTGTGGGACATGATGAAGGCGCCGTGGCTGACCCGGACTACCGAGCGGCTCCTGGACCCGGTGATCGGCAAGAGCGTGGTGTTCTACCTGGAGAAGCCGGAAGTTCCCGTTGCGGTCTCCTGAGATCCCCTCGGTTCCCGGGGCTCTGACCGCCGAGCAGTGCCGGCAGACCGCGCGTTCGATCGGCGCGGTTCAGGAACCCTCGGGGGCGATCCCGTGGTTCTCCGGTGGTCACACCGACCCGTGGGACCACGTCGAATCGGCGATGGCGCTACTTGCGGCCGGATTTCGGGAGGAAGCCGAGGCCGGGTACCGCTGGCTGCGCAACACCCAGCGTGCCGACGGTTCGTGGCCCATGCAGTTTCGGCGCGGGGTGGTGGAAGACGATGGTGCGGATTCCAATTTTTGTGCGTATCCGGCGGTCGGGGTCTGGCATCACTATCTGATCACCGGCGACCGCGGTTTCGCGCACGAGTTGTGGCCGACCATTCGCGCGGCGCTCGACTTCGTGGTCGACATGCAAGCACTCTCCGGCGAGGTCTACTGGGCCAGGGGGGCGGCGACCGGCGAAGCCGTTGCGGAGGCTCTGGTCACCGGGAACTCGAGCATTCACCACAGCCTGTACTGCGGTCTTCGGCTCGCGGAACTCGTGGGAGATCCTCAGCCCGAGTGGGAGTTCGCGAAGTACCAGCTGGGCCACGCTATTCGTCGGCACCCGGAGTCTTTCGCGGCGAAGGACGAGTACTCGATGGACTGGTACTACCCGGTTCTCGGTGGTGCGATGCGTGGTTCGCAGGCGGTCGGCCGGATCGACGAACGGTGGGACGACTTCGTGGTGGACGGCCTGGGGATTCGGTGTGTGGACCACCGTCCTTGGGTCACCGGAGCCGAAACGTGCGAGCTGGTACTCGCATTGGACGCCATGGGGGACCGGGATCGTGCCACCACGCAGTTCACCAACATGCAGCACCTTCGCGATCCGGACGGCTCCTACTGGACCGGTCTGGTGTACAGCGACGGCAAGCGGTGGCCGGTGGAACAGACCACGTGGACCGGCGGCGCCATGATCCTGGCCGCCGACGCACTGTCGCGGACCACGCTCGGAAACGGAATCTTCCGTGACGCTGCACTGCCGATCGGGTTGCCGGTAGGAGCGGACGCGTGCGGGCAGCACTGTCAGGCGAGTGGTTCCCCGGTCTGACCGCTGATCCGTTCGAGCACCCGCAGCGATCCATACGCCGATGTTTCCTTGAACTGGCCTGTGGCAAGGGCGCGTTCGTAGATTTCGAACGGCGGGCGGCCGCCGTCGGCCGGGTCCGGGAAGACGTCGTGGATGATCAAGGCGCCGCCCATTTTCACCCAGGGAGCCCACCCGTCGAGGTCGGCTTGCGCTGCTTCCGATGAATGTCCGCCGTCGATGAACACGAATTCGAGTGGAGTGCGCCAGAAGTTCGACACCATGGCAGAAGCGCCCACGATCGCGACCACGTGCTCTTCGAGATCCGCGTCCGCCAACGTGTGCCGGAACCGCCCGACGGTGTCGAGGCGCCCGGTATGCGCATCGACGAACGTCGGATCGTGGTACTCCCAGCCGGGCTGATGCTCTTCCGACCCGTGATGATGATCGAGCGTGACGACAGTGGCTCCGACGCGTCGAGCAACGTCCCCGAGGTAGATCGTCGAACGTCCACAGTACGTACCGATTTCGACGCCTACGCCGCCGCGCAGGTACTCACCGACCGCGCTGTGGAGGGCTGCTCCTTCGTCGTCAGGCATGAAGCCCGGGGTGGCGTGGACGAGATCGAGCAACTCTGCGGTCAGCACGGTGACGACTACTCCGACTTCTCTGCGTTCGATTGACGAGCGGCCTTCTTGCGCTGGTGTAGCACCTTCCCGATGGTCGAATCGAGTTTGGTGCCCAGCGGCCAACCAACATAATGGCAGAGGAACAGCGAAATCTCCTTCAACTGTTCTTCGGTCAGTTCGTCGTTGTGCAGGGCGGCACCGATCTGAATCTCCGCAACATCCACCAAGCCCTGCGCGGTGAGGGCGCCCAGGAGCAGCAGCCGGCGGTCTCGAATGCTCAGCCCCGGCCGCGACCAGATGTCGGCGAAGAGGTGGTCCGCGGTGACGGCGAAGTGGTCTCCCGGACCGTCCTGCAACTCGAAGCCGTACACCTTCGACATCATCTCGAGGCCCTTTTGCCGAACATCGGGCGTACGAACATCGTCCGTCATGAATTCTCCTCTGTGGTCGTCGTGTGATCTCCTCGTCCCACTCCGAGTCCAGGGCCGAGATTTTCGAGTGCGAGCGCCGCAAGCGGAAGCTCGACGTCGAATCTCTGCCCGAGATCGAGCGCAAGAGCGAGGTCCTTCTCGCCCAGGTCTCGGACGTGACTGAAAATGGGGAACCAGTTGTCTCCCTCCGGGAGCGGTGCAGCCGTGTCGCGCAGCATGATTGCTCCGGCGCCGCCTGTGATCGCGTCCGTATGTCGAACCACCTTGCCCAGTTCGACGAGGTCGATTCCCGCAGCCTCCGCAAGGCGTTGTGCTTCGGACACTGCGGTGAACGAGACGAAGTGCAGAAGGTTACGCGCCAGCTTCATCTGTGTCCCGGCACCGACCGGACCCGCGTGGACCACGAGCTCCGCCCAGTATCCGAACGGTTCACGCACCTTCGCGAACGCCGCATCGGTCGCACCGACCATCACGGCCAACTTTCCCTGGTTCGCGCCGGGAGCACCGCCGCTGACCGGCGCGTCCACGAACTCGACACCCTGCTTGCTGCACAGCTCCGCAAGCTCCGTCGCGGTGACGTCACTGATGGTGGAATGCACGGCGACGACGGTGCCAGGCTTCGCGCCGGCCAGGATTCCGTCGTCCCCGGTGATGACCTCCCGCACCTGTTCGTCGTTGAGCACCGTGACCGATACGACTTCCGAGTTCTCGGCCACCTCTCGGGGATTCGATGCCAGCTTCGCCCCTGCGGCCACGAACTTCTCGGCCGCCTCCGGGCGGGTGTCGTGGACGACGAGTCCTGCGGGCCACTCGAGCAGGCGCTTCGCCATGGGCGCACCCATGTTGCCGAGCCCGATGTAGCCGACTGCTGCTTCGTTCATGAGCGGAAGATCTGTCCGCCGTCGACGTTGACGATCTGGCCGGTGACCCAGCTCGCCTCGTCCGAGAGAAGGAAGAGGCAGGCGCCCACCAGATCGTCCGGGGTTCCCATTCTCTTGAGTGGCAGTGTCTTCACCATGTCGGCCACCATGTTTCCCGGGGTCACGGTGCGGGTCGCCTCGGTGTCGATCGGTCCGGGCGCGATCGCGTTGACGCGAATGTTCATCCCGCCCATCTCGTGGGCGAGTTGCTGCGTGATGCCGTTGACTCCGACCTTGGCGAGACCATAGAACCCCGAGTACAGCCATGCCGCGGTGGATGACTGGTTGACGATCGAGCCGCCACCGTTCTCGTTCATGTTCGGCCACACCGCGCGCGACACGTTGAGCGCCCCGTCGAAGTTCACACTCATGAACTTCTTGTAGTAGTCCCACGGCACGGTGATCAACAGATCCAGCTTCATGTCGCCGTAGATCGCGGCGTTGTTCACCAGATGGTCGATGCGGCCGTGCTTCTCGATCGTGAACTCTGCGAGGTCCTTCGCGGACTGCTCGTCGGAGACGTCGACATCCTTGAATGCTGCGGTGCCGCCGTCTGCGGTGATCTGCTTGGCCACCGCCTCACCGAGCTCTGCGTTGAGGTCGGCCACCACTACATTTGCACCTTCGGCGGCCAGGGCCTTGGCATAGATTTCGCCGATGCCCTGAGCAGCACCGGTGACGATGGCGGTCTTGCCTTCGAAACGTCCCATGTGATTCTCCTGTGTCTATTGCGTGAAAGCCGCTGCGTCTATTGCGCGGGAGCCGCGACGAGCTTGGTTTCCAGGTACTCCTCGAATCCGGCCACACCCATCTCGCGGCCGATTCCGGACTGCTTGTATCCGCCGAACGGGGCGTCGGCCGAATACCAGACGCCTCCGTTGACGCTGAGGGTGCCGGTACGCACGCCGGCGACGACCCGTTCGATCCGCTCGGGGTCGGTACCCCATACGGAACCCGACAGTCCGTAGGGCGAATCGTTGGCGATACGCACCGCGTCGTCGTCGCCGTCGTGGGGCAGGATGACCAGGACGGGACCGAAGATCTCTTCCTGGGCTACGCGGGCGTCGTTGGTCAATCCCGAGATCAGGGTGGGGGAGATGAAGAACCCCTTCTCCTTGTCGGCGGGCCGAACACCACCGGATTCGATGGTGCCGCCTTCCTCCAAGGCCAGTTTCAGGTAGCCCTCGACGCGATCGCGTTGCTTCGCCGAGATCAGTGGCCCACAGATGGTTCCGCCATCGTTGGGGTCAGCGGCGGCGAGCCCGGACAGGCCATTCTTCGTGGCTGCCACCGCTTCGTCGTATTTCTCGCGTGGCACCAGCAGCCTGGTGGTGATCGCGCAGCCCTGGCCCGCGTGCGTGCACACCGTGAACGCAGCGATAGAGCACGCACCATTCAGGTCGGCATCGTCGAGCACGATGAAGGCGGACTTTCCGCCGAGCTCGAGGAACACCTTCTTCAGCGACTCGGCGGCGGCCGCCATGACTGCCTTGCCCGTGGCGGTCGATCCGGTGAAGGACACGAGGTCGACGCGAAGATCCGTCGTGAGCTGGGCACCCAGTGCATGGTCGCTGGACGTGACGATGTTGAGCACACCCGGCGGTATGTCCGTTTCCTCGGCGACGACCTTGCCGACGAGGGCCGCGCACCAGGGTGTGTCCGGTGCGGGCTTGAGGACGACCGTGTTGCCTGCGGCGAGTGCCGGGCCGATCTTGGCGAAGTTGATCTGGTGGGGAAAGTTCCACGGGGTGATGGCCCCGACGACTCCCACGGCCTCCTTGAGTACGCGACGGTGTGTCTTGATTCCCATCGGCGAAGCGAGTCCGAGATCCTGTTCCCACGAATACGATTCGGCAAGGTCGGCGAAGTAGTCGAGGTCGGTGATCGGGCCTTCGAGCTGTGGGCCGTTCGTGAGGAAGCGGGGTGCGCCCACTTCGGCGATGGTGATGTCGCGGAGTTCCTCGATATGACCTTGCAGGGCATCGCGTAGCTGGCGCAGGCAGCGCGCCCGGAACGCATGATCGCGGGACCACGACGTGGTGTCGAAGGCCCGGCGGGCCGCCTCGATCGCCGAATCCATGTCGGCGGCGTTCGCGTCGGCCGCCTGGCCGATCACTTCTTCCGTGGCGGGATTCAGGATGTCGAAGACCCCGGCCGATCCGGGTACGAGCTTGCCGTCGACGAGTAGTGCCGAGCTGTCTGTGGGGCGCAGCGTCATCGTGCACCGCCTTCATTTCTGGACATGTGTCTGGACTCTAGTATGCCCACGGATGAGCGGCAATGGTTTGGCGGGAAGTCGATGTTTTCGGAGGGTCTATGGCAGCGGGTGGCCCCGACGAATGTCACACCAGTTCGTGTGAGCTGAACCGAGGTGACATTGGTCAGGGCGGGCGTCAGCGGAGGAGGGCTATTCACCGAGACCTCCCACGATTTATGCTGGTAGAGGCTTGATTCGCAAACTAATCGGTAAGGCTTCGAGAGGATTCGTCATGCATCAAAGACTGCGTCGCAGTCGAGTCCCGGCAGTGGTGGTCGGGACTTCGGCTTGCGTGATGCTGTTGTTCGCCCCGGCCGCGTCGGCTCATCCAACCGGAGCTGTCGAGGTGACGCCGGGGTTGCTCGGCTCGATGTCTGCGGACGTCTACGCCGCTGGATGCGAGTATCAGTTGAGCGTGCCCGTGGACTCCGAAGATCCGGTGCAGTTCGCCGAGAAGGAAGGGGATAGCGCCTGGATCGACTACGGCGACCCGGTGGACCCGGTCGACGGAGTGGCGACCATCGCGTGGACACCCGAGGTCATGGGGACGTACACGTTGGACGCCTATCAGGAGTACGGGACGTTCAGTCCACATACGACAGTCGAGGTGAACATGGCCGCGGTTGGCTCCGGTCAGTTGTGCTTCCCGATGCCGGGCTGATCAGCCTGCCTGATTCCTGACAACCGGCTGTCTGAGGATGGTGCGCAGCTTTTCGGGTGTGACCTTTCGGAAATCGCTGAGGTACACCTCGTGATGCTTGCCATCCATCCTCAGATCGTGGCCGGGAATGAACTCGTGATGCAGTTCTGCCAGCACGTCGGCCTCGTCGTCGAACGATCCGACGTGCAGAGTCTGCACGCACAGGCCCTCGGACAGCGTCTCGAACCGGACGTCGTCGAGGCGTGCGGGGCGTTTCGACGATCGGATGTGGTCGATGCTGTCCGCGAACATGGCGTGGTCTACCCAATCCGGGACCATGAGCATCATGGTCCAGTCCCACTGTGATTTGTCGCGGTCCGAAGTGAACGAGTCCATGTCCTCGGCCCACCACAGCCCTTCCAGGGGCGGGACGACGTAGTCGCGGCCGAGGTCCCGCTTACTGGCGAACTTGAGCTTGTAGGCAACCGGGTAGAGCGCCTCGAGGGCTTCGGTGTAGACGGGAGACGTGTTGGGGTCACCGTGGCCGTCGCCCATCAGATACTGCATGACGGGCACATCCATCACCCGGAACCGACCGTGGCGCGCCTGGTAGGTGTCGAGGGATTTCTTGAAATCGATCTTGCCGGTCATCCGATACCTGTATCTCTGGACATCTGTTTGGGCCATGTTAGGTATCACGTGTGACACGCAATGGTGATGCAGGAAATGCGTGGTGGCACAAGGGAGAATCGGAGACGCAATGACGGGTTCGCGCGCGCTTGCCGGGCGTGGGGCGGTAGTGACGGGGTCGAGTAGGGGCATCGGCCGCGCCGTGGCGCTGGCTCTCGCTGCGGAAGGTGCTGCCGTAGTGGTCAACGGCCGAGAGGCCGATGCGGTGGAGGCTGTTGTGGCCGAGATCGAGGCGACGGGTGGGCGAGCGATCGGTGTCGCCGGCTCCGCGGCGAACGAAGCGGTGGCAGAGCGCCTGGTCGAGACCTGCAATGACGAGTTCGGGCCGATCGACGTTCTCGTGAACTGTGCCGGAGTGAGCGAACCCGCCGGCTCGTCGATCCTCACGATTGCGACGGACGAGTGGCGTCAGCTCATCGATGCGCACCTGAACACGGCGTTCTTCACCTGCAGGGCCGCCGCACGTGTGATGGCGAAGCAGGGCAGAGGCTCGATCGTGAACACCAGTTCGTTCGCATTCCTCGGCGATTACGGCGGAACCGGCTACCCGGCGGGCAAGGGGGCCGTGAACAGCCTGACCATGGCCATTGCTGCAGAACTGAAGGACAGCGGTGTCCGGGCCAATGTGGTGTGTCCCGGAGCGAAGACGCGGCTGTCGGAAGGCAGCGAGTACGAGGAGCACATCGAGGACTTGCACAAGAGGGGGATGCTCGACGACGCGACTCGCCACGGCTCGCTCAATCCCGCCCCGCCGGAGTACGTCGCACAGTTGTACACGTTTCTCGCGAGTGACCGCGGCGCGGACATCACCGGGCAGATATTGGCTGGATCAGGGTGTTTTCTCGGGAGTTTCGAGCGACGGAATCCGACCCTGCTGGCGTACCGCGATCACGACACGAATCCGCCGTGGACTCTGGACGAGATCGGGGACTTCCTCAGCCGGCGGTGATTCCGACCGAGTTCAGTGCGCCGTCCCGCACGGCCGTGTAGATGGAGTCCGCGTCCATTTCGCCGCCCAGGAAGTCGGTGGTCTCGAGCATCGCGAATCCGTGTAGCGCCGCGAAGATGGCGACCGCTGCCGGGAGAGCATCGTCGTGTTCGAGGCCGCACGAACGGAGCATCGCGGTGAGCGCGACATTGCCGTCGAGGGCGGCGAGAACGAAGGCATCCCGGTTTGCAGGGGCAGCTGTGAGCTCGCGATAACGCCTCGGATGCGCCGCCGCGAACCGCCGATGCGCGTCCGTCAGGGCATGCATGCCGTCGAGTCCGGACCGTCCCATGGCGGCGACGCGAAGATCGTGACCCAGCTCTTCCATGGTGTGAACCTGTACGGCGCCGCGGACGTCGTCGAGGTTCTTGACGTGGTTGTAGAGGGAGGCGGCGGCCACTCCGACGCGGGCGGAAAGTTTGGTCATCGACAACTGTTCGGGCCCGTCGTCGTCGATGATCGCGATGGCGGCATCGACGATCTTCGCGCGGCTCAGTGTGCGCGTTCGCCGTCGCGGAAGGTTCTGGCTGCCTGACGTCATGGGTTCACCGTATCGGGTTTCCGACTAAACGAATGTGTGTAGTTTGAAAGAAATAGCATTCACATCCGACATGTAGGCGGCACGAATGACCAACTCCGCAGTGGACGAATCCAGCACGCCCCGACCCAGCCCGAAGGGTCCCGACCTGAAGAGTCCCGACCTGTATCTGGAGGGGGTGCCGCACGAGTTCTTCGATGACCTCCGAAGGTCGTGTCCGGTGTATTGGCAACCCGAAACGGACGGCAGCGGTTTCTGGGCGGTCACCGGCCACGACGACGTCGTGGCAGTCTCCCGTGACATCGAGACTTTCTCGTGTGCCGCGGGCACCACGCAGGTCGACGACTTCGACGAGGAGACCAGGGCCAAGCAGTCGGCGATGCTCATCAACCTGGATCCACCCGACCACACCCGGTTGCGGAAGCTCGTCAGTCGCGGGTTTACCCCAAAGACGGTCGCGAGTCTCGAAGGGCACATCCGAAAGATCTGTAGCGAACTCGTCGACTCGCTCGTGGAGAAGGAGGAGGTCGACTTCGTTGCCGAGGCGGCGGCTCCGCTGCCCCTCGAGGTGATCGCGGCCTTGCTCGGTGCGCCCCGGGAAGACGTCGGCAAACTTTACGACTGGTCCAACCGCATGATCGGATTCGACGATCCGGACTTCGCAACCACTCAAAGCGACGGTGAAATGGCCGCAGCGGAGATCTTCATGTATGCGAATGATCTTGCAGCCCAGCGTCGTGTCGAACCCAAAGACGACATCGTCACGGCTCTTGTCGCGACGGACGAGGACGGCGACGTTCTCACCGAGATGGAACTCGACATGTTCTTCGTGCTGTTGGTGGTGGCGGGGAACGAAACATCGAGGAACGCAACGGCCGGGGGAATGCAGGCGTTCATCGACCATCCAGAACAATGGCGCCGCCTTCAGGAAGACCCCGAGCTCGGCGGCAAGGCGGTCGACGAGATTCTGAGGTGGGTCACCCCCGTCATGGACTTCCGGCGGACCGCGACCCGCGACACGTTCATCGGAGAGCAGCCTGTGAAGGCGGGGGACAAGGTGGTCCTCTACTACCCGAGCGCGAATCGTGACGAGTCGGTGTTCACCGATCCGTACGAGTTCGATATCGAGCGGAGCCCGAACTCGCACCTTGCATTCGGTGGCGGCGGGGCGCACTACTGCCTCGGTGTGCACCTGGCGCGCCTGGAGCTGAAGATCCTCTTCGAGACCATGGCCGAACGTATCGACAGGGTGGAGCCGACCGGCCCGGTCCGGCGACTGCGGTCCAACTTCATCAACGGCATCAAAGAGATGCCGGTTCGGATCCATCCGCGGTAAGCGACGCGCGATTTCGTTGCCAATGGTCCCTGTCTGTAGTAGCGTCCAGACACGTGTCCAGTAATGTGAATTTCGAGTCCACCCGCCGCCGTCTGACAGAGAAGCAAGCCGACACCGTCGATCGTCTGACGAAGGCGGCGGTAGAGGTGCTGCGTGGCGAAGGATTCGCCGGACTCACCGTTCGATCCGTCGCGAGTATCGCCGGAGTGGCGCCCGCGACGGCCTACACCTACTTCTCGTCGAAGGAACACCTCGTGGCCGAGGTGTTCTGGCGCCGGCTCGCGGCGTCGACACCGCCCGCAAACGACGGTGCGGACGCGACGGCCCGCGTCGTTGCAGTACTTCGTGACACCGCGCTGTTGATGGCGGACGAACCGGAACTCGCCGGTGCCGTCACGAGTGCGCTGCTCGGGCGTGACCCGGACGTCGAGCACCTGCGCGGCCGGATCGGACTCGAGATCCGTCGGCGCCTGGCAGACGCACTCGGCCCGGACCACGATCCCGACGTCCTGGAAGCGCTGGAACTGCTCTATTCCGGCGGGCTGGTGCGCGCCGGCATGGGCTACGGGACCTACGAGAAGTTCGCCGACCGACTGGAAACCTCCGCCAAACTCATAATGGAGTAATCGCGATGACCGCAGCGTCCTTGACGTTCAATCCGTACGACTACGACTTTCACGACGACCCGTACGCGATGTACCGGCAACTCCGCGAGGAGTCGCCGCTCTACTACAACCCGGAGCTGAAGTTCTGGGCACTGTCCCGCCACGCGGATGTGACCGCCGCTTTCCGTGACAGCAAGCGACTTTCGAGCGCGAACGGTGTGTCGTTGGACCCGGCCGCGTACGGACCCCATGCGCACAAGACGATGTCGTTCCTCGCCATGGACGATCCTCGGCACATGCGCATGCGCCAGTTGGTATCCCGGGGTTTCACGCCGCGTCGAGTGAACGAACTCGAGGACCGGATTCTCGAGTTGACCGACCGATATCTCGACCCGGCCCTCGCATCGGGCGAGTTCGACTGGATCACCGAGTTCGCCGGCAAGCTGCCGATGGACGTGATCTCCGAGTTGATGGGCGTACCCGAACCGGATCGCGCCGAATTGCGCAGACTTGCCGACCTGGTGGTGCACCGCGAGGACGGTGTGCAGGACGTTCCGGTGGCGGCGATGGAATCCTCGCTTCAGCTCGTCGTCTACTACGCCGACATGCTCGCGGAGAGGCGGAAGAAGCCGACCGACGACCTGACGTCTGCACTGCTGGAGGCCGAGATCGACGGCGATCGGCTCACCGACGACGAGATCATCGGGTTCATGTTCCTGATGGTCGTCGCCGGCAACGAGACCACCACGAAGCTGCTCGGGAACGCCCTGTACTGGGGATCGCGAAATCCCGACGAAGTGCGACCCGTGCTCGACGAGCCGGAGCACGTCACCGATTGGGTGGAGGAGACGCTGCGGTACGACACGTCCAGCCAGATCGTTGCGCGTACCGCGGCAGTCGACCTCGACTACTACGGGCAGACCATCCCCGCGGGTGACAAGGTTCTGATTCTCATCGGGTCCGCGAACCGGGACTCCGATGCGTTCGAAGACGCTGACGAATTCCGTATCGGGAGAGACAGTTCCACGAAGATCGCCAGCTTCGGCGGAGGCACCCACTTCTGCCTCGGCGCTCACATGGCACGACTCGAAGCGAAGATCGCGCTCACCAGGTTCGCCGACAAGGTGCGCGAGTTCGACGTCGACGAGTCGGGTGCCGAGCGTGTTCATTCCACCAACGTTCGGGGATTCGCGAAACTCCCCGTGAAAGTGCAGGTGCGCGGTGCCTAGATTCGAACCCAATCCGCAGCGGCGTCCTGCCGTCGTCAGTGGCGCCTCGTCCGGAATCGGAACTGCGACGGCATATGCCCTCGCGCAGCTCGGGCATCCGGTTGCGTTGGGCGCCCGCCGAGTCTCCGAATGCGAGGCGATCGCCGAGAAGATCCGCAGCAACGGAGGTGAGGCGTTCGCACACTTCCTCGACGTGACGGACACGGCCTCGGTCGACGAGTTCGTCACCGCCGCAGAGGAAGCCCTCGGTGCAACGGAAATCGTGCTCTCGGGAGCGGGGGACTTGGCATTCGGACAGGCGCACGCGATGGACCCGGATGACTTCCTCACCCAGGTGAACGTGCATCTCGTCGGCGCGCAGCGTCTCGCGCATCGGATCGTGCCGGGCATGATCGAACGCCGCCGCGGCGACTTCGTGCTCATCGGCTCGGACTGTGCGGATGCCCCACGGCCACGCACAGGCGCATACAACGCCGCGAAGACCGGACTCGAGGCGATGGGCCGTCAGATGCGGATGGAACTGGAAGGCACGGGTGTTCGTGCGTCGATAGTGCGGCCGGGCCCGACCCAGACCGCAATGGGGATGGATACCACCCCCGAGATCATCGGCCCGGTCCTCGACGACTGGACGAAGTGGGGATTCGCGCGTCACCCGTACTTCCTGCGAGCCTCTGCAATCGCCGATGCCGTAGCGGCGACGGTGAGTGCAGCGCGTGGCACCCACATCGTGTTGACCGAGGTACAGCCCGAAGCGCCGTTGAGCACCGACACTACTGCGAAGGACTGAGACTGTGACGATCACGAAACCACCACGTGTGTCCGGCGGACAGCTGGAGCACGGGCATCTCGAAGAGCTGCGCACCGATCCGATCGCGCTCATGCGTCGTGTGCGCGAGGAATGCGGCGACGTAGGCGTGTTCCAACTGGCCGACCGTGACGTGGTGTTGCTGTCGGGCGCCGAGGCGAACGAATTCTTCTTCCGTTCGAACGACGAAGATCTCGACCAGCAGGCCGCATACCCGTTCATGAAGCCGATCTTCGGTGAGGGTGTGGTGTTCGACGCCAGCCCCGAGCGTCGTAAGGAAATGCTCCACAACCAAGCTCTGCGTGGTGAGCAGATGAGGGGCCACGCCGCGACCATCGCCGCGGAGGTCGACGACATGGTGGCCAAGTGGGACGACGAAGGCGAGATCGATCTCCTCGAGTTCTTTGCGGAGCTGACCATCTACACGTCGTCGGCATGCCTGATCGGCAAGAAGTTCAGGGACCAGTTGGACGACCGGTTCGCTCGTCTGTACCACGAGCTCGAACAGGGCACGGACGCACTCGCTTTCGTCGATCCGTACGCGGACATCGAGAGCTTTCGCCGTCGTGACGAAGCGCGGGTCCAACTCGTAGCACTCGTTCAGGAGATCATGGACGGGCGCATCGCGCATCCGCCGGAAGGCAAGGACGACCGCGACATGCTCGACGTCCTCGTGTCCATCAAGGACGACGAGGGACGCGAGCGGTTCAGCGCGGACGAGATCACCGGCATGTTCATCTCGATGATGTTCGCCGGCCATCACACGACCAGCGGCACCGCCGCCTGGACGTTGATCGAACTCCTGCGGCATCCGGACTTCATGAAGCAGGTGGTGACCGAACTCGACGAGTTGTACTCGGATGGTTCGGACATCAGTTTCGGTGCGCTACGGCAGATCCCCAACCTCGAAGCGGGACTCAAGGAGACGCTGCGCCTGCATCCACCGCTGATCATCCTGCTCCGCCTCGCCCGCGGCGAGTTCGAGGTAGGGGGATACGAGATCGCCGAGAACGACCTTGTCGCCGTTACCCCCGCCGTGTCGAACCGTATCCCCGAGGACTTCCCGAATCCGGACGCATTCGACCCGGGACGGTACATCGATCCGAACCAGGAAGACATCGTCAACAGGTGGACGTGGATCCCGTTCGGGGCAGGCCGTCACCGCTGTGTGGGTGCCGCCTTCGCCTTGATGCAGCTCAAAGCGATCTTCTCGATTCTCCTGCAGGACTGGGAGTTCGAGATGTCTCAGCCGTCGGAAACATATCGCAACGACCACAGCAAGATGGTTGTCCAACTGGCGCAGCCCTGCAAGGTCAGGTACCGGAAACGGAGCAAGTGATGAAGGTCGAAGCCGACTTGGATCTGTGCCAGGGGCACGCCATGTGCGAGCTGGAAGCACCCGATGTGTTCGCGGTGCCCAAACACGGCCAGGTCGAGATTCTCGACAGCAACCCTCCGGAGTCGGCTCGGACCGAAGTGGAGAGTGCTGTGCGGTTCTGTCCCACCCAAGCCTTACGACTGCTCGAATCCGAAGGAGACAAGTGATGTCTACGAGCACCCCGCCGTTCGATCGGGCGGAACTGGACGAGATGGTCCAGAAGTGGATCGACGAGAACAAACGCTGCGAATCGATCGGCGACTGGAAGCCGTTGGCGCAGATGTACACCGAGGATGCGACGTACGGCTGGAACTACGGTCCCAAGGACGACTTCATGGCCGTAGGGCGGGACGAGATCCGTGACCTGGCGCTGGGGCAGGAAATGGATGGCCTCGAGGGGTGGCAATACCCGTACCAGCAGTTCGTCATCGACGAGCGGACCGGTGACTGTATCGGATTCTGGAAGCAGACCGCAGACGAGACCAGGGAAGACGGAACGCACTACCAGGTGCATGGCATCGGTGGCAGCTGGTTCCGGTACGGCGGAAACTTTCAGTGGTCGTGGCAGCGGGACTTCTTCGACTTCGGCAACGTGTCTGCATTGTTCCTGGAGATGATCACCAACGATGCGTTGTCGGATGGCATGAATGCGCGCATCCAGCGGTCCTCCGGCGGCCGTCTTCCTGGGTGGTATCCGGCAGGGAAGGGTCCGGTCTCGTTGTGGTGACGTCACCTTCCTTCGCAGCGTTGTCCCGGTCGGAACTTGCCGTGCTGGTTCCCGAGCTGCTTCTGTGCGGGCACCTGATCGACCGTTCCGGAATGCCGCATCTCATCGGTGCATTCGGCAGAGAAGGTATGACAGCGGTCGCAATCGAGGAGTGGATGGCGGCCAGCCCGGTGTACACGCGCAGAATGCAGAAAGCCCTGGATTTCGAGGGTGACGGCGTGGACACGTTGTTCAAAGGCATGCAGATCGAGATCGGTGCACCGCCACAGTTCATGGACTTCCGGTACAGCGTGACCGATCACGATCACGGCGAGTTCCAGCTCGATCATTGTGGTGCGCTCATGGATGTCGAGCCGATGGGAGACGAGTACGTCACCGCCATGTGCCACGACGTGGAAGACCCCACGTTCGATGCGACGGCGTTGGCGACCAACCCGCACGCACAGGTGCGCCCGATCCATCGCCCACCCCGACGGCCGGCCGATCGGCACCCGCACTGCGCGTGGCAGGTCACGATCGATCCGGGCAACGAGCCGCAGCCTTATCCGGAGCGGGCCACACTGTTGGGGCGCTCGGAAGCCGCGACGGTCACGCTCACCCCGATCGACCATTCCGAGGAAGGTTGCGGAGACTATCGCGGACCGCTGCTCAGCGACCTGCGGTTCGAGGACTTCTCTCGGTCGGCCCTCGTGCGTATCGCGGAAGAAGTGTGCATTCAGCAGCATCTCCTCGCGCTGGGATTCATGCTCGCAGTGCGGGAACGTTGCGACGAGAACGACGCGCTCGAGATCGGGAGGAAGCAACTCACCGGCATCGCGGGTCTGACGGCGGAACGACTCCGGGACGCGCTGGGTCTGTCGGACACTCTCGACGGCCTGGCCACCGTACTGGCTCTGCACCCGGCGCTGAATCCGCGACAGTATGTCGACGTCGAAGTCGATAGTGTTGGAGGCGAGGGTCTTCGGATCGTGTTGGGGCGTCGCGCGGGCGCCGATCGTGACAATGCATGGCCGTCCTGGATCACGGCGGACCACCTCGAACCGCTTGTTGCGCTCGTGCGAGGAGTGAATCCGGCATTCGATCTCCACGTCGTCGAAGATCTGCCAGACTCCCTGTCCATAGAGGTCGTCGTGGGCGAAGCGCCGTCGAAGGAGGCTTCCGAGGTGGCATTGACGCGATTCAGTACCGGTGCAGGATTCGCGTTCTCCGGTCGGGGAACGCCCCTACCTCTCACCGTCGTTCAGTAGCGAAACCCGAGACCATTCTCCCGAAGGAGAGGACCATTCGTGGCGTACAACCTGGCTGACCTGTTCGAGCATTCGGTCGATCTGATGCCCGATCGTATCGCGCTCATCGATCCGTCGCGGGAGGTGACGTACCGCGAACTCGAGGAGCGATCCAACAAGCTCGCGCACTATTTTCTGAGCGTCGGGCTGGGAGAGGGCTCCCATATCGGCATCCACCTCCACAACGCGATCGAAACGATGGAAGCGCTCATCGCCGCGTTCAAGATTCGGGCCGTCGCCATCAACATCAACTACCGCTACACGTGTGACGAACTGCAGTACATATACGACAACGCGCAGCTCGATGCCGTGGTCCATCACAGGATCTATGCGCAACAGATCGCAGAAGTACTACCGGACCTCCCGCGAATCCATACCACCCTGGTGGTCGAAGACGACCTGGGCGGCACGGGAGTCTTCAGCGATGCGCGACCGTACGAGGACGCGCTGGCCGGAATGTCCGCAGACCGAGACTTCGGCGAACGCAGCAGCAGAGACCACTTCATCATGTACACCGGCGGCACCACCGGTCGACCCAAGGGCGTGGTGTGGACGCAAGAGGGCATCTGGCGGGTACTCGGTGGTGGACTCGACTTCTATACCGGCGAAGCGATAGAGGACGAGCACCAGCAGTCGCGGGTCGGGTCGGAAGGCGAGCCGTCGCGCTGGTTCGCGTTGCCCCCGCTGATTCACGCTGCGGCCATGATGCCGACATTCTCCGCACTGTTCAGCGGAAATACCGTGTTGTTCGATTCGAAGTTCGATCCCGTGCGCACATGGAAGCTGGTGGAGAAGCATCGGATGCAGATCATGATCATCACCGGTGACGCGATGGGCCGTCCGCTCATCGAGGCATACCGGAAGTTGGATGTGGACGCCTCCAGTCTCTTCGTCGTGGCATCGGGTGCGGCATTGTTCTCGTCACAGATCAAGGACGCCTTCCTGGAAGCGTTCCCCGGGCTCGTGGTGTCTGATTCGATCGGCTCGTCCGAAACCGGTTTCGGAGGTATCGGGATCGCTTCGAAGGGGCAAAAGCAGGTCGGGGGGCCGCGCGTACCTGCCGGCCGATACGCCATGGTCGTCGACGACGGCAACGCGATGGTGGAGCCGGGGTCGGGCGTCGAGGGTTGGTTCGCGAAGGGCGGCTACGTTCCGATCGGCTATTACAACGACCCCGAGAAGACCAAAGAGATCTTCCGTGAGGTCGACGGAAAGCGTGTGGTCGTGACCGGAGACCGCGCACGTATAGAAGAAGACGGCTCGATCACGTTGTTGGGTCGGGGAAACATGGTGATCAATACCGGCGGCGAGAAGGTGTTCGCCGAGGAGGTCGAGGGCGTCGTGAAGTCACACCGCGACGTCTACGACGCGATCGTCGTCGGGGTGCCGGACGACAAGTGGGGTCAAAGAGTCGCTGCAGTGGTGCAGGCCCGTGACGGTGGCGGTGTCGACTTCGCCGATCTCGAGGCGCATACCCGCGCCAACCTGGCGGGGTACAAGATTCCTCGTCTTGTGTGGGTGGTCGACCTGGTTGAACGGACTCCGAGCGGCAAACCCGACTACCGCTGGGCACACGCCGCCACGGAGAAATCCGAACCCACTCACGAAGTGCATAGCAGCAAGGTCGAGAGCTAGCGGGCCGCTCACCCCCTGTGAGTGGTTAAGGAGTCCCTGGACTCCTTAACCACTCACAGGGGGTGGTCTCAGGCGGGCGCGCGTACGACGAGGATCGTGCCAGGGAACTCGGCAGCCAGCTCACGCCGACTGTGCTTGACGGCTGCGGTGCCGTAGCCCTTCTTTCGGTGTTCCGGTGCGATCCAGATCGCGACATCGACCTCGTGGCCCGAGAGCTCGCCGAACACGAGCCCCACGCGGGACGAGTCCGTGGTGCTCTCGGCGACGAACCACGCCGCAGACTCGTCGTCGACGCGGGAGATGCCGTCGGCGCGTTCCTTCTCGATGCGGTCGGCACTCCACGGCTTACCCGATTCGTCGGTCTGCTCCGCACAGCGTTTGCGGAACAGATCCACATCCTCCGCACTGCCCGAGAACTTGCGGAGGCGAAACTGCTCACCGGTGCTTGCCGGGCGGTCGACCGCCGTCCACTGCAACGTCGCGTCGAGGTCGTCGAGTTCGGCCTGCGTCTTTCGGCGTTCTGATTTGGTCAGGCGGCGGAACTGCAAGCTCAGAACGGCATCCGCATACGCCTCGGACGTGTCGAGGAGCGCAGCCACCGTTCGCAGGGCCTCGCCGTGATCCGCACTGTCCACGACGGCATCCAGAACCTCGTGACGGCGTTCGAGTGCGCGGATCAGTGCCGCGGTGAGCTCGCGGCGGTCGTGGATCTGATCTTGAAGCTGTGTGCTCATGTGTGCGAATCCCTTGCTGTGAGGCCGACTGTACATGTCCATACTGCAAGACGGGAGCCACCGCGGCATCCCCTTGCTTCAACTACTGGCGGGTAGGTGTTCCACTACTGGTGGGTAGACAGATGACGACCGGAATCGTGCGTTCGGTCCACGACTGATAGTTGTCGAGATCCGGGTACATCGAGGTCAATCGGGGCCACAATTCGCCCCTCTCCGCATCGGTGGCGATCCGCGCGGTCATGGCCCTGACGTTGCGCTTGATCTGCACGGTCACCTGCGGATCGGCCGTCAGGTTGAGATACCACATCGGATGTTGGGGGAGACCGCCCTGGGAGGCGACGAGGACGACGTTGTCGCCATCCTCGAGAAACAACAACGGGGTGGTGCGGGGTTCGCCGCTCTTGCGGCCGGTGGTGGTCAGCAGGCATACGGGCAGACCCCACGGGAATGCGCTGCCCACGCGCCACTTGCTGCCGAGCAGCCCGCCCGTCCGGCGATACAGGACCACGTTGATCCGTGACATCCACTTGATGATGTGCACGGTGGCCGGAGAGTCCAGATGGGAGGGGCGGGCGGTCATGCCGTCAGATCCGCTCGATGATGGTGCCGGTCGACAGTGCACCGCCGGCGCACATGGTGATGAGCGCGGTCGACTGGTCCGTCCGTTCCAGTTCGTGCAGTGCGGTGGTGATCAGACGAGACCCGGTGCTGCCCACCGGATGTCCGAGTGCCAAGGCGCCGCCGTTGACGTTCACCTTGTCCATGTCCGGGCCGTGGACGGACGCCCACGAGAGCAACACCGAAGCAAATGCCTCGTTCACCTCGAACAGATCGAGGTCACCCATCTTCATGCCGCTACGCTCGAGAACACGGGCTGTTGCCTGGACCGGCCCGTCGAGGTGGAACTCGGGTTCGGCGCCCACAAGTGCCTGCGAGACGATCCGTGCGCGAGGCTTCAGGCCGAGCGCACGAGCCCTGTCCTCGTCCATCAGCATCACGGCCGCCGCACCGTCGGAGATCTGTGACGAGGTGCCCGCGGTGTGGATTCCGCCTTCGATGACCGGCTTCAGTTCGGCCAGGGACTCCGCCGTGGTGTCGCGTAGACCCTGATCGCGAGTGACCGTCAGGGTCTCGCCGGTCGGGTTGCCCTCCTTGTCCACCTCGGGGGCCGTCATCGTCAACACCTCGCGGTCGAAGCGGCCTTCCTCCCATGCCTGCTTGGCCCTGGCCTGCGAGCGGACGCCGAGAGCCTCGATGTCCGCACGGGTGATGCCCCGCCGCTTCGCGATCCGCTCGGCGGCCTCGAACTGGTTGGGTAGGTCGATGTTCCAGTCTGCTGGTCTGCGCGGCCCCGCGGTGTCGCCGACATTGGCGCCGAGCGGAACCTGGCTCATGGCCTCGATACCGCAGGCGATACCCACATCGATGGTGTCGGTGGCGATGAGTCCGGCGATCAAGTGGTTGGCCTGCTGCGCGGAACCGCACTGGCAGTCGATGGTGGTCGCACCCGTCTGCCACGGAAGCCCTGCGTGCAGCCACGCTGTTCGCGTGATGTTGTTGGACTGTGCGCCGTGCTGGGTGACGCAGCCGCCGATCACCTGTTCCACCAACTCGGGGTCTATCCCACTGCGGTCGAGGATGCCACTCTGCGCTGCGCCGAGGATCTCGGCGGCGTGTAGTCCGGCCAACCAACCTCCACGCTTCCCGATGGGGGTGCGGACGGCCTCGACGATTACTGGTGTGCCCACGGCGGGCTCCTTTCCTGTTACTCAAAAAGTAGAACAGGTTCCTGCGGTTAAGCAAGGCTGACGGCGCATTCCTTTGCTAGTGCCTCTGCTTGTGCTTCAATGTAAGTAGAACGTGTTCCACATCACTGAGTGGTGTATGGCTTAGGGCAGGAGACAGCAGTGGCGCAGCCCAACCTTCTAGAGGGTTTCGATCCCACCGATCCGGATATCTACGAGCAGCGGTTCCCTCTCGAGGAGTTCGCCGAGTTGCGGAAAGCGGCCCCGATCTGGTGGTGCCCGCAGCCGCCCGAGGTCGGCGGTTTCCATGACGACGGGTACTGGGTGGTGAGCAGGCTCGAGGACGTGAAAGAGGTGTCGCGTCGCAGCGATGCCTTCTCCACCCACGAGAACACCGCGATTCCGCGGTTCCAAGACGACATTCCGCGCGAGAACATCGAGATGCAACGGTCGATCCTGCTGTTCAAGGACGCACCCGAGCACACCAAGCTACGCAAGCTCATCTCCCGTGGTTTCACCCCGCGCGCCATCAACAGTCTTCGTCAGGAACTGACCGAGCGCGCGGAAAAGATCGTCAAGGACGCGGCGGAATCCGGGTCCGGTGACTTCGTCACACAGGTGGCATGTGAACTTCCGCTGCAGGCCATCGCCGAACTTCTCGGTGTCCCGCAGGAAGATCGCGGGAAGGTCTTCGACTGGTCCAACCAGATGACGGGCTACGACGACCCCGAGCTCGACATCGACCCCGTCACCGCATCGATGGAAATCCTCGGCTACGCCTACCAAATGGCGGACGAGCGCAAGAAGTGCCCCGCAGACGACATCGTCACCAAGCTCATCGAAGCCGACATCGACGGCGACGAACTCGCGCCCGAAGAGTTCGGATTCTTCGTCATTCTGCTTGCGGTCGCCGGCAACGAGACCACCCGTAATGCCATCACCCACGGCATGGTTGCCTTCCTCGACAACCCGGAACAGTGGGAGATCTACAAGAAGGACCGCCCCAAGACC
>JAAZAD010000586.1 GCA_012514505.1 Rhodococcus sp. (in: high G+C Gram-positive bacteria)
CCCGCCGTCTCCGGGGAGAAGATCCCGGAGAAGCTGGTCGCGACGAACGCCGTGAGGTCGCCGATATCGTTGCCCTGGGCGACCAGGGCTTCGATGAGGGTCGTGGGTTCGCCGCATGCCTGCCCGATGACGATGTGGTCGCCGGGGCGCAGAAACTCGCGGAGGTCGATGTCCGGTGCCGCCAGGACGTTCATGCGTCGCGCTCGGCATTCGCATTCGGCACCGAGGCGGGAGCACAAAGGTCGTCGACGATCTCGTCGGTGTGCGCACCGAGCCTGGGCGCGGGTCCCGAGATGCGGCCGGGTGTGCGCGAGAACCAGGCCGGGGGCCCGGGGAATCTAACTGTGCCGTAGGGCGATTCGACCTCCTCGAAAAAGCCGACTTCCTCGAGATGCGGGTTCTCGAACAGCTCGTCGAGCGTTCTGACGGGCGCCGCCGGAATGTCATGGGAGCGCAGCAGATCGAGCCATTCCTGTGTCGTGCGTTCGAGGAAGGTGTCGCCGAGCAGCCGGTAGACCTCGTCGATGCGCGCGGCTCGCTGGGCAAGCGTCGCGAAATGTTCTCCGGCCCAGGATGGTTTCACAGCGTCGACGAACGCGCTCCACTGCTTGTCGTTGTAGACGAGCGCTGCGATCCGACCGTCCTTGGTGCGGTAGGGCTTCCGGTTGGGCGCCACCACTCGGGGATACACCGCGGGGCCCAACGGCGGCGTGAACATCGCCCCGTTGCCGTGTTCGACGAGCATGAAGGCCGCCATGGTCTCGAACATGGCGACCTCGACCTCTTGACCCTCCCCTGCCCGTTCACGGTGGAACAGCGCCATCATGGTGGCGTACAGGGCGGTCAGTCCGGCCACTTTGTCCGCAATGATGGTTCCGACGTAGCCGGATTCGCCGGTCAGCTGCTCCTGCACGGACGGCAGCCCGCATTCCGCCTGGATGGTGTCGTCGTATGCGGTGAGATTCGAGTCGGGGCCGCCGCGTCCGTACCCGTAGCAATTCGTGTACACGATCGACGGGTTCAGGGCCGTCACCTCGTCGTATCCGAATCCGAGGTGCGCGATCGCGGTAGCGCGCATCGAGTGGATGAACACGTCGGCATCGGCGATGAGTTCGCGCAGGGCCGCTGCACCCTCGTCGGATCGAAGATCGAGGACGACGCTGCGCTTGCCCCGGTTGACATTGACGAACACGCCACCCATTCCCGGCTCCGGCCCGACCGAAATGTATCGAGTGTTGTCGCCGGCCGGCGGTTCGATCTTGACGACGTCCGCTCCCATGTCGGCCATGATCTGGGTGCAGTACGGACCCATCACCATCGCCGTGAGATCGACGACACGCACTCCGGACAGGGGACCTGGGTGTTTCATCGGCGAAACCTCGCTGCGTCGGGTCAGAAGTCCCGGATGCGCATCCGTCCGGGTGGGCGCCAAACTATCAGATGAATCTTTACAAGGATAGTGGTATGACTGGTGGGTGGACGAAAACACCGCCATCCCGGGAACGATCGACAGAGTCCTCGATGCCGCGCTCGCGGAGCGCCCGAATGCGCCCGCCGTCGACGCCGCCTCAGGAACCTGGTCGTACTCGGACCTCGACGACCAG
>JAAZAD010000587.1 GCA_012514505.1 Rhodococcus sp. (in: high G+C Gram-positive bacteria)
CGGACGGGGTCACCGAAGTTCGAGCGACCGGGCTGGTTTGGCGTACTCAGGTGTGTCAGCAGGTGTTCGAAGAGGCCGCCGTCGACTGTGCCCGTGCGCTGGCTGCATTCTCTGATTCCCGCAAAGGTAGTCGTGCGGGCAATCGGGTCGGGTTTCCTCGTTTCAAGCGGAAGAGCAAGAGCGTCCCGTCGTTTCGGATCCGGAGCAAACCATCCAAGTCGGGGCGGTCGGGAATTCGGGTCGGTGACAGTGACTTGCCTCGATCGGTGACGTTGCCCGGCATCGGCATGATTCGTGTCCACGAAGACACTCGCCGATTGCGCCGCCTGGTTGCCAAGGGTCGGGCGAAGGTTCTCTACGCGACGGTCTCCTATCGGGCGGGACGCTGGTGGGTCAGCATCGCGTTGGACGCCGCAGATCTACATCCTGCGCACCATCATCGGCCGCGTGAGCGGGGTGACAGCGGTGGTTGGGTGGGTATCGATCGGGGATTGGCAGTGTTCGCCGTCGCCGCGGCTGCCGACGGCATCGAGACCGCCCGTATCGACACTGCACCTAAACCATTGACTGCTGGGCTGGTTCGACAAGGCCTTCTCGCGCGGTCACTGGCAAGAAAGCAGAAAGGCTCGCGGAACCATCGAGAAGCGGCTGCTCGGCTGGCGCGCCACCACCATCGCGTTGCGAATATCCGCCGGCACTTCGCACACCAAGTCGCCAACAAGCTGGTCAAAACCCACGACCGGCTCGTTATCGAAGACCTACATGTGTCGGGGATGCTCGGAAACCGGCGGTTGGCACGTGCGATCAGCGATGCCGGATGGTCCGACTTCGCCCGCCTGCTGGCCTATAAGCAGGCTTGGCGAAGTGGAATCGTGGTGACCGCAGATCGCTGGTACCCCTCCAGCAAGAGGTGTTCCAGTTGCGGGACGATCAATCGCGGTCTGAGCTTGGCTGATCGAGTGTTCGTCTGCGCCTGTGGATTCCGTGCTGACCGGGACCGCAATGCGGCGACCAACCTTGCACAGTGGCCTGCTGTCGAGCAAGATTTCCTCCGAACCCCGGACCCCCGAGCAGGAGGCCGGGTTACCAAAGTCCGCCGACGGGAAGGCGCTGACCGACACACTGCTGTCGGTGAAACCGGCTCGGTTGACGCGGAAACTGATGCTTGCGCCCCGGTTGGGGCGTAAACGGACGACGCCCGAGAAGGGCGGTGCCCGGGACCCGGTCGGGGTCGGGGGCACGCTTTCAGAGTTTCCTCATCATCGCTGTGTAATGTCCGGGCTCTGGCATGGTGGCCCGCCTGATAAGGCGCGGTTCGTGCCGTTCGCCCGTAGGGCGAGAGACGAACGACCCGATGTAAAGGACGAGTGGATGACGTTTCGTAGGACCGGACGTGTGGCGATCGCTGGCCTGGCTGTGGTTGCCGCGCTCGGGATGAGTGCGTGCAGCGATGACAAGGGCGAGACCGTCGCCAAGCCCACCACGAGCACCAAGAGCTCGGTGGCCGCTACGCCCGCCGCGAACCTTCCGGCGGTGCCGACGGTGGCCGAGCTCAACGACAAGCTCAACACCGCGCTGGATCCGTCGGTCCCGAACGAGGAGAAGCTGGACTTCGTGCAGGGCGTCGCGGCCGATCCCGAGCTGCCGAATCGCCTGGCCGTGGCCGCCAAGGACGCCGGGGTGCA
>JAAZAD010000588.1 GCA_012514505.1 Rhodococcus sp. (in: high G+C Gram-positive bacteria)
CCAGTAGTCCGCGACCCCGGCGACCCGCCAGGTGCCCCCGGCGATCGTCTCGAACTCGCTGAAGTCGAACTGCCACACCTGGGCCGGCCGGGTCGGGGTGACCGCGAACGCCGCCTTGCGCTCCTCGGCGAACTTCCGCCGTTCCCGCTGATAGTCGGCCGGCTGAACCAGATCCGCCTCGGTGAGCATCCGCAACACGCTCGACATCGACAACCGGTGGGCACGATGGCGGGCGGTCGCCCACACCTTCCGATGCCCCCACGTCGGCTTACTCTTGGCGATCTCGACCAGCGTCTCGCGGTGCCGCGCCCGCACCGGCGCCGGCCAGGGTCCCTTGGGCGGATGCCCGGCCCCGGGCCTTGGCCTGCCAACGCCGGTAGGAGCGCACGGGGATGCCGAGCAGAGCACAGAACCTCGTGGTCGGCATCCCCGCCTCGACACGGATTACCTCGAGGTCCGCAAAGGGCCCAGCCGGCCTTCCGCGCTCTTCTTCCGCACCCGCAACTCGACCATCGGCTTCTTGGTTTCTCCGACGATCCGGACCGCCCCATCACGGAACTCCCGGTCGTACTTCGTTCTCTTCTCTGACATCGCAATCCTCATTGTCGATGCCTCCACGCTTCGGGGGTAATCTCACACCCATGAATCACCCCCGAGTCGGAATCGTCATCCCCTGCCACAACGACGACCCGGACCACCTCCGCGAAGCAGTCCAGTCCGCACTCCACCAGAGCATGCCCGCAAACGTCGTCGTCGTGAATGACGGCACGACCCGTGCCGAGACCCTGGCAGCGTTCTCAGAGCTCCCCGAGTCGGTAAACGTCATCCACCAGCCCAATGCCGGACTCTCCAACGCTCGAAACGTCGGTATCGCATCACTGGACACCGATTACATCCAGGTGCTCGACGCCGACGACTGGCTCACCCCCGGCTTCGTCGAAGCCGCGGCGGCCGCCCTCACCGCCGGCGCTCGGATTGCCGCTGCTGACACGCAACTGTTCGGCGAAGCCAACTATCTTCACCGGATCCCCGATCGCACGATCTTGGCAGACATGGTGGACACCAACCTGATCGGCTCAGCGTCGATGTTCCACCGGAGTGATTGGGAGAGCGTAGGTGGCTTCGACGAGGATCTCTTCGGTGCTTCAGAGGACTACGAGTTCTGGGTCCGGCTTCTGGCCCTTGGGGGTGAGGCGCGCCGCATTCCCGGAGAGCTGTTCCATCATCGTGTCCGCCCCAACTCGCTGAGCGCCCTGATCATGGCCGACTTCCGGACGTCACGACGCATCACTCGCGCTGCCATGGCACGGAACACGCCTGCAATCGCTGGGCCCGCTCTCGACCGGGTCGACGACCTGCTTGACGAGGTGCGCAGGCTGCGCGAGGAAAACGCCTGGTGGTGGAGCAGGTTCGGCTTCATCCGACGCGCGGCGCGACGAACACGATCGCTCTTGCGGAAAACGTAGACCGGACCCTCAGACGGCCCCCTCCGAAGGCCGGCCCTCCTCACGCTCCAACCAGGGCGCGAGGGGGGCCGGCCTTCGTGGATCCCCGGCACGTTCACCCCCTCATCTGCCTCTGAAAGGTTTACCCGCTCAACCTCCCGCGACAATCGTGTTAAGGGTAGGGGTGCGCGTAGGTGGACGAGCCTGGCAGGTCGTCCGCCGATACGAGCCCCGAAGCATGAGCGGCTATGCCAGCATGCGCATATGCAACGCTCTGTTCGTCGTCTTGTCAGGAATGCCGTCCGCCACCGCTCGGTCGGGCTGACGCTCGGTGCCGTCAACCAGCCTTACTGGACCGCTCGGTGCTATGGCGGCACCGACAAGACCGAGCATGGTTACCTGCCCCTGTACGCGCGCTACCTCGGGTCGATGCGGATGAGCCGCAATGTCGTCGTCGAGATTGGCGTGGGCAACTACGAGTCGTCGGTGCCTAGCGGGTCGCTCAAGCTGTGGCGCGACTACTTCCCCCGCTCGGTCGTTGCAGGTGTCGACATCTACCCCAAGGTGGTGCAGCTCGGGCCAAGGGTGCGGTTCTTCCAGGCCGACCAGTCTTCGCCCGAAGACCTGGCTGGTGTCGTGGCTGCGCTCGGCGGCCAACTGGACGTGGTCATCGACGACGGGTCGCACGTCGGCGAGCACCAGTGGGCAAGCTTCCAGGCCCTCTTTCCATCGATCAGCGCGGGCGGCTGGTACGTCGTTGAGGATCTTGCGACGAGCTACTGGCCCAACTGGGGGGGCATGATCCCCGCCGACTCCACAACGGCTGTCGGTCTCCTCGGCGCTCTCGTGAGCGACGCCCAGGTTGGGGACCCGATCTATGGCAAGCACCCGGAGTGGGGACAGCGACCCGATGTCCTCGTGCATCCCGGCGTCGCGGAGGTGCACGTCCACCCGGGAATCGCATTCATCCGCAAGGCCGCCCTCGACTGACGACGGAACGCGCCGGCCATCGCGGTGCGAAGCCTCAGCGGGCCGCGTCGCATCCGATCAGACGAGAACGGTACGTTCGCGTATCGAGCCAGTCACCTGACCTAGTCGGTTCGCGGCCATCCAGATCCACACAGCGCGACCCTCAGCGCTCAGAAGACCGGGAGTTCGCAGGAGTAGGAGCGCCCAACTC
>JAAZAD010000589.1 GCA_012514505.1 Rhodococcus sp. (in: high G+C Gram-positive bacteria)
AAGGTTTTCGGTAAGCCGGTGGCGTCGTTCCAGAATTCGAAGTTCGTGCTCGCAGAGTGCTCTGCGGAGCTTCAGGCGTTGCAGATCATGGTCGACAACGCGATCGAGCTCAACGATCGTGACGAACTCACCGTCCCGGATGCCGCTCGCGCGAAGCTCTTCGCAACAGAGACGGCCGGCCGGATCATCGACAAGTGCCTGCAGCTGCACGGCGGATACGGCTACATCACCGAATATCCGATCGCCCGGTTGTATGCGGATACCCGCGTCACCCGGATCTACGGTGGCACGAGCGAGGTCATGAAGACGATCATCGCGAAAGATCTCGGCCTCTGACCTGATCCGGCCGCGAACCGGAACCACACAGAAATCGCGGATCATGCTCCCTCACAGGAAACATGGTCCGCGATTTCTCGTCGGTGCTAGAGGAATGCCTGATCGATCACCAGCACCGCTCCGAGCACGATCATCACAACGCCCGACACTCGGCTCACGACACTCGCCAGCGACGGACGGGCGCGCAGCACCCTTCTCGCGCCGGCACCGACACCCAGATACACCACAGCACACGTGATCACGTGCACCACACCGAGCATCGATCTGCGCGGCGAGCGGCCACGGGCCCGCCGGATCGGTGAACTGCGGCAGCAGCGCCAGGAGCAACAGAAACACCTTCGGGTTGAGGCCGCTGACCCCCACACCCTTGACGGTCTGCCGCGCCCACGAGTCGGCGCCACCCGGTCCGCCTTCCTGCGGAGCCGACGGACTCGTGAACATCCCCACGCCGAGCCAGATCAGGTATGCGGCACCGATGGTCGACAGCACCGCGAGCAGGACCGGCGACTGTGCGAGCACAGCCGCGACACCGGCCGCGACGATCGCGGTCATCGCAAGGTGCCCGAGCAGCATTCCGCTGACGGCAGGCACGACACTCCGATAGCGCAGTCCCGCAGTGATCGCATAAGCCCAGTCCGCCCCCGGCGTCAGTACGAACAGTATCGACACCATCCAAAACGCAGCAACGACACCGGCAGCCATGGTCACCTCATTTCCGTGAATTGAACGGGACGATCAGCCCCAAGGAAAGATTAGGAATCCTTGCCTGGAATGTGTTTGCGAGTATTACCTCGACGAGGGTCATTTGAGGGAAGATCTTCGTCATGGACGCAATCGACAGGGAAATTCTTGCCGAGCTACAGAAAGACGGCCGCCTCACCATCACCGAGCTCGCCGACCGCGTGCGTCTGAGCATCTCGCCCTGCCACCGGCGCCTGCGCGCACTGGAGCGCGACGGAGCGATCAGCGGCTACCACGCCCAGCTCGACGCGAATGCCCTCGGCCTCACCTTCGAATCCCTGGTGTTCGTCACGATGCACACCGCGGAACGCATCACCCTCGACGCATTCGAGACGGCCGTGGCGACGATTCCCAACGTGATTCAGGCGCAACGCTTGTTCGGCGACCCGGACTATCTCCTGCGCGTCCTCACCCGCGACCTGTCGGCCTACCAGACGCTCTACGACGAACAGCTC
>JAAZAD010000590.1 GCA_012514505.1 Rhodococcus sp. (in: high G+C Gram-positive bacteria)
CCGTGGTCGATTATCTGCCGGAATTCGGTCGCGGCCTCGGCGCCAAGTCCGCCGTGACGGTGCGCGACCTGCTGTTGCACGACAGTGGACTGCCGGCGCATCGTCGCCTGTGGGAGGAGACCGTGGTGCGAAGCGGCGGCATCCTCCGCAGCATCACGTCCGACCTGCGCGCCGATCCGGGCACCGAGATGGTCTACTCGGACATCGGTGCAATCACGCTGACTGCGATCCTCGAGAAACTCTACGACAAGCGTATCGATCGCCTCTTCGAGGAGAAGGTGGCCGGACCGCTTGGGATGACTCGCAGCAGGTACCTGCCACCCCGTTCCTGGCGCGGCCAGATCGCACCCACCGAGAACGACCCCTGGCGTGGTCGCGTGCTCCGTGGTGAGGTCCACGATGAGAACACCGCCCGGCTCGAAGGTGTGTCGGGACACGCCGGACTGTTCTCCACTGCCGACGACCTGTTGCGGTTCGGCGAATGGGCCCTCGCGGGTGTCAGGGGTGAACCATCCGCGGAGGCGATTCAGCCGCCGCGATTGTTCGATGAATGGACCCGGACCCAGAATCGCCCCGAGGGATCCTCCCGAGCGCTCGGCTGGGACACGCCGAGTGGCCGCAGCAGCTCGGGAACGATCATGAGCGCCAGGAGCTTCGGACACACCGGCTACACCGGCACCTCGATCTGGATCGATCCGCCCCGGCGGGCCATCATCGTGCTGCTCACCAATCGGGTCCACCCGACCCGGGTGACCCCCAAGTTCACCCCTGTCCGGCCCCTGGTGGCCGATGCCGTCATGAAGGCGTTGTTCCCCGATGCACCGCCCCGGGAGGGTGGCGCTTGATTCAGCCGACCATTCCGACGATTTTACACGGGTATACCTGGACCGACTCGTTCCCGAGGTGATGCATGTCCGACACCGCGACCCAGACCCTCCCCGAGGGCTTCGTACTCACGATCACCGAGACCGCCGCGGGCGAGGTGCGCAAGTTCCTCGCGGGCGATGACGTCCCGCAGGAAACCGCCGGCCTCCGAGTCTCGGTGCTTCCGGGCGGCTGCTCCGGATTCAAGTACTCGCTCAACATCGAGGACAACCCGGTCGAAGACGACATCGTCGCCGAGATCACCGGTGTGCGCGTGTTCATCGACGAATTCTCGGCGCAGTACCTCAACGGCGTCACCGTCGACTACGTCTCGTCGATGCAGGGCAGCGGCTTCACCTTCAGCAACCCCAACTCGGTGGGCGGTTGCGGGTGCGGCAGCAGCTTCGCTGCCTGAACCAAGCCGATCGCCGGCAAGCAACGCGGGGTCCCGATCGGGACCCCGCATTGTATTTGGGCAGCGGGAACTGATCAACTGGTTGGTACGTCGACCACCCGCACAACGAACAATCCCTCGCGCACGCTGGTAAACACTACGATACCGCTCTTGAAGAACGGGTAGTTGCTCCACGCACCACTCTGGGCTGCGCTGTGTCCCGGGCCATCGTCATTGAGTGGCGCGCTGTCGAAGTAGCCGATCTCGCGCGGACGGGCCCGGTCGCTGATGTCGAGCACACGCAGGCCGCTGCCGTAGTTGGACTCGAAGACCCGGTCACCCACGACGTACAGGTTGTGGTCCGACGACTTCAC
>JAAZAD010000591.1 GCA_012514505.1 Rhodococcus sp. (in: high G+C Gram-positive bacteria)
GTGAGCTCCGGGCGACCGAGATAGCCGGTCGCGAGACCGTCCCCGCCGATCCACAGTTCGCCGGGAACGCCGATGGGGCAGAGCGCGCCGGCATCGTCGACCACATGGACCTGCGTGTTGGCGATCGGCCGTCCGATAACGATACCGCGTTCGGGCTCCTCCACACGCCAACAGGTGGACCAGATGGTCGTCTCGGTCGGCCCGTACATGTTGTAGATCCGAGTACGTGGCAACGTGCGGACGAGTTCGGCAGCAAGACCACTCGGGAACTGCTCACCCCCGACGAGCAGCGATCGAAGGTTCGTCATCGCAGCCACGCCGTCCTCGTCCTGCACGATCGCCGACATCACGGACGGCGTCGCCTGGAACATCGTCACTCCGTAACGGCGACAGAGCTCACTGAACGAATACCCGGCTCGCTCCACATCGTGCCGATGAAGGCTGAACAGCTCGTGCAGACGGTCGAGCCCGAAGACAACATCCTGGCGCGGCACTCCGAAGTCGATGAGCGCGGCCACTTCGTCCACACCCGCGTCCTGGATTCGCCGGAGAAGCTCGGTACGCGTCCCGGGGGCGCCGAACAACCCGGCGTCCTGGTAATAGCGGTCGATGGCGACGTCGATGACGGCGTCGAGATAGTCCTCGGCATCCTCGTGGGGGAACTCCTGCCCGGTGCTGGCGAACATGGTGCGCCACAATTCGCCGGCGCCCCGCAGGTAGTTCCTGAACGGCTCTCGCGCCACGGACCGAGCGTCCTCGTCCGTGGCACCGAGATAGGTGTGTAGCATCAGGGTGACCGTGCCGGGACCCTCGTGACCCGATTCGGCCCTCGCACGCCGGTACACCCTGATCCGCTCGGTCAGCGTGTCGAGGTCCTGACCGAACAGGTGCGTCAGAATGTTCACCCCGCGGCGACCGGCATCGACGAAGGTGGCCTCCGTGCCCACCGTGGTCAACCACAGCTCCGGATGCGGCTGGACGGGGCGCGGATAGGTCACGAGTTCGACCTCCTGTCCGTCGCCGCCTGTCCGCCTGGTCGGCTCGCCTCGCCACAGTCTCGAGAACTCGTCGACCCGGTCCGCGAGCACCTCCTTCCGGTCTCCGAAGTCGGACGGCGCGAGTGCGAAGTCGTTGGAGTTCCACCCCGGTGCGAAAGCCAGTCCGATCCGGCCGCCGGAAAGCTGGTCGACGACCGCCCACTCCTCGGCCAGCCGGAGCGGATCGTGCAGGGGCGCGACCACGCTGCCGCTGCGAAGGTGGACGTTCGACGTGATCGTCGCAAGCGCCGCCGAAGTGAGCGCCGGATTCGGGTAGAGACCGCCGAACGGATCGAAGTGTCGCTCCGGCGTCCACACCGCACGGAAACCGTGGGTGTCGGCGAAGAGTGCGGCATCGAGAAGGAGCCGGTAGCCCTCGCTCGCGGCCTCCGCATCCGATGCACCGCCGGCGAAGAAGAACAGACTGACGTCCAGGGGGGCACGCCGCGAGGCCGTCGAATCGTCCGAGGTGATGTGCTGTGCAATCCGATCGTCTGCGACCACCACGTGTGCACCGGTGGTCAACGGCCACAGCAGTTCGAGGACCGAGATGTCGAAAGACACACTCGTCGCCGCGAGCATCACGTCGTCCGGCGCGCAGCCGATCTCCCCGGTCATCGCCGCCAGGAAGTTCGCCAGGTTGCGGTGCGTGATCTGCACGCCCTTCGGGACGCCGGTCGATCCCGAGGTGTAGATCACGTAGGCGATATCGGCCGGTTGCACTGTCACCCGCGCCTCGTCGGGGCCGGGCTCCAGGCCGAGGTCGTTCGGTCGCAACGTCGCGACGTCGGCGAGGAAGTCCGGATGCGCGTCGGTGATCACCGCGCGCGGCGCAGCATCGTCCACGATCGCCGCGAGCCGCGCCACCGGATAATCCGGGTCCAGCGGGATGTAGTGGCCCCCCGCCTTGAACACCCCCAGAATCGCGGAGACGAGATGCTTGCCGCGCGGCAGATGAATGGCCACGGCATCGCCCCGCCGGACGCCGAGCCGAGACAGCCCCCGGGCGTATCGATCGGACCACATCCCGAGTTCGGCGTAGGTCCACGACCCGTCACGATGACTCACCGCGAGTGTGTCGGGACGGAGTCGGACGCTCTCGTCGATGCGGCTCAGGACGGTTTCCGAGGGAGCCAGGCGGATCGTCGGACCCGTGAGCTCGGTGATTTCATCCGCGTCGAGCAGGTCGATGGACCGAACCGGCACAGCACCGTCCACCGTGGTCAGTGCCTCCAGCGCACGCTCGTGAAGTACTGCCAGGCGAGACAGCTCGTCGGCCGAGAAGACACCGAGGTTTCCATCGATCCAGCCGGTGAACTCTGCGTCGTCGGTAATCAAGAAGTCCACTGCGGCAGGAAAATTCGTGTCGGCTACCGCCCGGACATCATTCATCCGAACCGGCCCGTCCCGGTAGTCTGCGCGCCGGAAGTCCATGAAGTTGACGTAGGTCGGCAAGTCGCCCAGGTGGATGTCGCCGCGCAGATCACGCTCCAGGATCCCGAACGGAACGTACCGGTGCGGCGCGACACGCGCATCCCACTTGTGCACTTCGGCAATCAGTTCGCTCACCGACCGATCGTCCGTGTGCACGCGCAGCGGAAGGGTGTTGAGGAAGACCCCGATCAGCCGGTCTGCGTCTGCGGTCTCGGGGCGTGCATTCGCGATCACTCCGGTCAGGACGTCGTTCTGTCCGCTTGCGACCGCCACCGCAAGGACGTGCGCCGCGACGAAGACCGTCCGCACCGAGACCCCGTGCCGGGCGGCCAGTTTCCGGATCTCCTCGGACGTGGCCGCCGAGATGGCGATGGGGAAACGGGTGATTTCGCTGCGGACATCGGTTTCGGCCACCGGACGCCGTCCGAAGAGCTGCGGGAGCCGCGCATCATGCAGTTCAGTGCTCCAGAACTCCCGCGATCCGGGTTCGCTCGAGCGTCGCTGCTCGAGCGCGACGTAGTCGGCGAAAGTCGTGACCGGCGCCGGTCGCAGCGCATCACCACCGAATGCGGCAACGATTTCTTCGAACAGGAGGACGTCGCTCCAGCCGTCGAGCACGACGTGGTGCTCGACAGCCGTCAACTGGAACCCGCGAGAACCCAGCGGGTGCACCACGAACCGCAGCAGCGGAGGGCGATCCGGATCGAAATGGGCCGAGCGCGCTTCGCCGACGAACGCGTCGAGTCTCCTGCTTGCCTCCTCCTCGTCGAGATCCTCCAGTCCGCGGATCTCCACGATCGGGACGTCGACCGTCGCATGCACCAACTGGAGCGGTTCGCTGTACGACGTCAGATCGACGGATATTCGCAGCTGTGGGTGACGTTCGAAAACCAGATCGCACGACCGCCGCAGCCGCTCGGCGTCGTACTGCTGCGGCACTGCGACGCTGGTGACGACCCGGTACACCGTAGAGCTCTGATCCTTCGCAAACTGGTACAGGATCCCCTGTTGCATCGACGTGAGCGGATACGCGTCGACGACCGCATCGGGCATTCGCGCACGATCGGTGGGGGAAACGAGGCCGAACGGGGTGACGCCCCTCGGATCCGCACTGCGCCCCAGGTGGAGTGCGAGTGCGGCAGGTGTCGGGTGCGCGTACAAGTCCCCGATCGCGAAGGTGAGATCCAGTTCGTCCTCGACGACCGACCGCAGCCGGACTGCGCGCATGGAATCGCCTCCGAGTGCAAAGAAGTCGTCGTCGGGGCGGACGAACGTGCACCCCAGCACCGTGGCGAAGGCACGTTGAACGCCGGCTGCCGGCCCGTCGTCCGAATTCGCCGACGCGCTCTCCGTCCGCTCGATCACGATCGCCTGCAACCCCGCAACATCCCGTTTTCCGTTCGGCAGCAGGGGAATTTCCTCGAGGGCGATCCAGCGCACCGGAATCATGTAGTCGGGTAGCTCGCGTCTCAGCTCCTCGCGCAGATCCGCGACAGGCCGCGATGTGCCTGCCACGAAAGCGATCAGCCGATCGTTCGCGAGGCCGGGCTCCGGAACAACCACAACGTCGATGTCTCCGGCGATGTGCTGGATCCGTCCCTCGATCTCGCCGAGTTCGACACGGTGGCCACGGATCTTCACCTGATGGTCGTTACGACCCAGGTACTCGAGCACACCGCCTTCGGTCCACCGCACCACGTCTCCGGTGCGGTATGCCCGCTCGCCGAGTTCGCCGCCCTGCACGAATCTCTCACTGTTCAGTTCCGGTCGTCCGAGGTATCCGTCGGCAAGCTGGACCCCGTGGATGCACAGCTCGCCGGGGACACCGATCGGCACCCGGCGCAGCAGCTCGTCGACAACGCTGATCCGGGTGTTGGCGACCGGTCGTCCTATCGGCACGGTGCCCTGAACCACTGTGTCCCGGCCGCACGTCCACGCCGTGACGTCGATGGCAGCCTCGGTGGGCCCGTACAGATTGTGCAGCCGCACCA
>JAAZAD010000592.1 GCA_012514505.1 Rhodococcus sp. (in: high G+C Gram-positive bacteria)
AGCCTGCTGGTCGCGGCACTGGAACGGGAAGGACTCGTGGAGCGCATCCCGGATCCGCAGGACGGCCGGGCGCAGATCATCCGGTTCACCCGAAAGGGGCAGGCGGCGTCGACGCGGGCTCGCGAGGTGGTGATGGGCGTCGAGCAAGAATGGAACGACCACCTCGGCCCTGAACTGGCAGGATGCCTTCGAGAGGCGCTCACAAAACTCCGCGAAATCGCAGATCCGTACCAGTGATTTGAATCAACCACCCTGAGGATAGGAATACCGCAAGCGGAACCCGTACCGGCGTGTGCCGAAAGCGGTCCCGTAACCGGAAGCTACCGACCTGCTGGGGTCCCGTAGAGGTGGACCGGTGAAGACCCGAGCGTGCGGCCGCATCACGACGGATCGCGCTCCGCGAGCCGCCTGAGATTGAGTAGTTGGCGTCGCGCCATCACGAGATCGCCTCCAGTCGTACGAGTACGGCGCCCACTGGATCTGCGTCACCCAGGGCCACACCGCCTCCGGCCGAGCCTTCACTGTGACACCCCACCTGTCTCCGATCATGCGCCCTCCCCTGTTCCACATCCCGGCGTCGGTCGACCACCAGTGTGCCCCCCATCGTCGGCCATCACCGCCCACCCTCGTCTGCGAGCCCTTGGCAGATCACGCCCCACTGATAGACAATGCGTCCAGTAGATGGATGCCATGACGTCGAACCGATCGAGATGCGAGAGTGCTTACATGTCTTCAGAACTCACCGGCAAAATCGCCGTTGTCACGGGCGGCGCCACCGGAATCGGCCGCGCGACGGTCGAACATTTCGTCCGCGAAGGCGCCCAGGTGGTGATTGCCGACGTGAACCGCGACGAAGGTAAGGCCCTGGCCGACTCCCTCGCCCCCGCCGCCGTGTTTCGGGAAACCGACGTCTCGGACATCGACGAGGTGCGAGCGCTGGTCGATTTCGCGGTGCACACGTTCGGCGGCCTCGACGTGCTGGTCAACAACGCAGGAATCTCCGGCCCGATCCACGCCAGTTTCCTCGACGACGACCTCGAGGCCTTCGACAAGATCTTCGCCGTCAACCTGCGTGCGGTGATGGTGGGGACGCAAGCAGCAGCCAAGTACATGGCCGAGCACGGTGGCGGCGCCATTATCAACACCTCCTCGATCGGCGGCATCATGGCAGGCAGAGGAGTGATCACGTACCGAGCGTCGAAGGCCGCGGTCATCCACTTCACGAAATCTGCGGCCATCGACCTCGGCGTCCACGGAATCCGCGTGAACTGCCTTGCACCGGGGAGCATCCCGACGACATTGCTCGCGTCGTCGACCACCGAACTCGAGGGCGAGGAGCGTGAAGCGATGATTTCGAGCGTGCGCACCACACAGTCGAAGAAGCGGCCCCTCAACCGCGAGGGGACCGTCGACGACGCCGCCGAAGCCGCCGTCTATCTGGCCAGCGACCGCGCCCGCTACGTCACCGGCGCCGTCCTCCGTGTCGACGGCGGCACAGCCGCGGGCAGCACGATGACGACGCCGGGGCAAAGCTGACTCAGGGCCACAGGTCTATTCCCTGCCGGTCACCAGCTCACCGGCAGGGAGTAGACACCGTAGGCGAGCCGGTCGTGTTTGAACTCGATCTGCTCGATCGGCACGGCAAGCTTCAGGGTCGGGATGCGGCGGATGAGCGTGGCAAAAGCAACCTGAAGTTCGACGCGGGCGAGCTGTTGGCCGATGCATCCATGCGGGCCGAATCCGAACGCGAGGTGCTTGTTCGACACCCGAGCCACATCGAAGTGCCGCGGCTCCTCGAAGGTCCGGGCATCCCAGCTACCGGCGGAATAGTCGAGAACGACACCCTCACCGGCGCGGATCACGACATCACCGATCTCGATGTCTTCCAAAGCAATACGTCGCTGCCCGTTGTGGACGATACTCAGATACCGCAGTAGCTCCTCGACCGCTGTGGCGATGTCCTTGGGATCGTCGTTGTGGCGCAGGTACTCGAGCTGTTCCGGATTCTGGAGGAGTGCGAGCGTTCCGAGCGAGATGATGCCTGCGCTCGTCTCATGACCTGCCGACAGCAGCCCGTTGGCAAGCGCAACGCCTTCGTCGATCGTCATCTCGCCCGCCCGGATGTTGTCGGCGAACTCCGAGATCACCCCTGTCGACTCCTCCGTCGACGCAAGCCGCTCTTCGATGACCTCCCGCATGTAGCCGCGCATGGCCGTGAACAGTCGCTCCTGCAATTCCGGTGTGGCGTACCGATCCATCGCGGCCGAGGCGTGTTCCTGGAAGAAGTCA
>JAAZAD010000593.1 GCA_012514505.1 Rhodococcus sp. (in: high G+C Gram-positive bacteria)
CTGATCTCCGCGTGCATGCGGGCGCCGCCGAGTTCCTCCGGATCGACCTCTTGTCCGATGGCGGCCTTCACCAGCGCAGGGCCGGCAAGGTAAAGCTGGCTGCCCTCGGTCATCAAAAGTGTGTCGGAAAGCACCGGTAAATACGCACCGCCCGCCACGCAGTTGCCCATCACGGCAGCGTACTGCGGAATCCCCATCGCGGAGATCACGGCGTTGTTCCGAAAGATCCGTCCGAAATCGTCCTCATCGGGAAAAATCTCATCTTGAAGCGGCAGAAACACGCCGGCCGAATCGACCAGATACACCAGCGGCAGCCGAAACATCATCGCGATCCGCTGAGCGCGAAGGACTTTTTTGACGGTCTGCGGGAAGAAGGCCCCGGCCTTGACCGTCGCATCATTCGCGACGACCATCACCTGCCGCCGGTGGATCGCTCCGATCCCGGTGACGACACCGGCTGCCGGCACGTCGCCCCACTCCGCATACATCCGCCACGCGGCCCATAGCCCCAGTTCCCAAAACGGAGCACCCTCATCCAAAAGTTCGTCGAGCCGCTCGCGAACGGTCAACCGCCCGAGTTGCTTCTGCCGCAGTTTGCCCGCCTCGCCACTCCCCCGACGAATGGCGTCGTCCTGGGTCTCGAGATCGCCGGTGCGTTCCAGCAGCGTGGTCATGGCTCCCTTCAGCAACGGACAACATGAAGTGTCCAGGGGAATTATTGAGCCCTCAAGCAAAGGATCAACCCAGCGTGTGTGCGTGCCAGAGGGGGAGGCAACTACACCCGCGCCACCTTTGCCTCGGCGAGCCCGCCCACCTAGAATTCCATGTCCATTTCCTTATCAGAGATCTCCTCATGCCCGATCGGCAGCGGTCGCGAACGACCCTCCTAGAAGCCCTGGCTGTGGAGCGGCCGCTTCAAACGGTTGGAGTGGTAAACGCATACTCCGCGCTCTTGGCTTTTCGTGCGGGCTTCCGGGCCTTGTATCTGTCGGGGGCGGGCGTCTCCAACGCGTCGCGCGGGCTGCCGGACCTGGGCTGGACCACACTGGACGATGTCGTCACCGACACGCGACGTATCTGCGAGGCCGTCGACTTGCCGTTGCTGGTCGATGCAGATACCGGATTCGGGGATCCCGCTCGTACCCTGCAGGCGCTCGCAAACGCCGCCGCGGCCGGAATGCACCTGGAAGACCAGGTAGCGGCGAAGCGATGCGGCCACCGGCCGGGGAAGGTGCTCGTCTCGATCGCCGAGATGTCGGACCGGATCCACGCGGCCGTCGACGCTCGGACGGACTCCGATTTCATCGTCATGGCCCGTACCGACGCGGCCTGCGTCGAGGGCTTGACCGCCGCCATCGACCGTGCCTGCCGGTATGTCGAAGCCGGTGCCGACATGATTTTCGCCGAGGCGCTCGGCAGCCTCGACGACTACCGACAGTTTACCGCTGAAGTCCATGTCCCGGTGTTGGCGAATCTGACCGAGTTTGGCAGGACGCCGCTCTTCACGTTGCAGGAACTAAAACGCGCGGGAGTGCAGTTGGCCCTGTATCCCCTGTCGGCGTTCCGGGCGATGAATTCCGCGGCCCAAAAAGTCTACCAGGCCATTCGTCGTGACGGAACTCAGCGAGAAGCGATCCCCATGATGCAGACGCGCGACGAACTCTACGAAACTCTCGATTACCATGCCCATGAGCGGCAGGTTGACACTGAATTTGAAGAAAGGGGTGCCATATCATGACGGAACAAACCAAAGTAAAGACGGGCGGGCTGGCCGGCGTCGTGGCGGGGAAAACTGCCATTTCCACGGTTGGTAAAGAAGGAGTCGGCCTGACCTACCGCGGATACTCGATCGAAGATCTGGCCGAACGGGCCACTTTCGAGGA
>JAAZAD010000594.1 GCA_012514505.1 Rhodococcus sp. (in: high G+C Gram-positive bacteria)
AGCGCCTCGACTTCGCTGAAGTCCGCCCGCGACGCCGACATCGTCATCGAGGCGGTGTTCGAAGACGTCGAGGTCAAGCAGGCGCTTTTCGGCGAGCTGGATGCGATCTGCCGACCGGACACCCTCTTTCACACCAATACCTCGACGCTGTCGGTGACGGCGATCGCCGCCGGTTCGGAGCGGCCCGATCGGGTCGTGGGAACCCACTACTGCAACCCCGCTCCACTGATGAAGCTGGTCGAAGTGGTACCGGGGCGCCGTTCGGCGGACGAGGCGATACGCCGCTCCGTCGCCTACATCGAATCCATCGGAAAATCCATCGTCACGGCCAAGGACGTACCCGGGTTCATCGTCAACCGGCTCCTGGTGCCGTTCGAGAACGATTGCATCAGAGCCTTGCAGGCCGGACGTGCCGACGTGGAAACCATCGATGCCGCCGTCACGCTCGCCCTCGGGTATCCGATGGGCCCGTTCAAACTGCTCGATACGGTCGGGCTGGACATCCACTACGCGGTCTCGATGAGCTTGTTCACACAGCTTCACAATCCGCGCTTCGCGCCCCCTCCCCTGGTCACCCAGATGATCGCGGCCGGCGACCTCGGACGAAAAACGGGCAGGGGCTTTTACAGCTACGAGCAGAAGTTGGCGTTCGGTGCCTAAGGAGGCTCAGTTGCAGACAATCGGAGTTCTGGGATTCGGTTCGATGGGGGCCGGCATCGTAGATCTGTGCGCCCGCGCCGGGCTGTCGGTTTTGGTTCTGGATCAGTCACCGGAGCGGCTCGACGCCGGCCATCGCGCGATAACCGAGTTCCACGCCGCCGGAATCGCTCGCGGTCTGACCGATCCGGCTCTGCTCGAACAGGTTACCCAGCGCATTACCGGGACCGTCGACCCCGCCGACCTGGCCGCTGCCGACCTGATCGTCGAGGCCGTCACCGAAGACGAAGGGGTCAAGGCCGAGGTTCTCGGCAGGGTCGCGACCCACGTGAGCGAGGAATGTGTGATCGCCTCGAACACATCGGGGCTGTCGGTCACCCGGTTGGCGACCTACGTGTCACGCCCCGAGCGCTTTGGCGGTTTGCACTTCTTCAACCCCGCCCAGTTGATGCGTCTCGTGGAAGTGATCCGGCCGATCCAGGCCGACAAGGCCACGGTCGGCACGCTGGTCGCGTTCGCCGAACGGATCGACCGCCACCCGGTGGTCGTCAAGGACCGGCCGGGTTTTCTGGTCAACCACCTGCTCATCCCATACCTCAACCAGGCCATACAAGAGTACGACGACGGGCTTGCCACCTGCGCGGACCTGGCAACCGCGGTGAAGTTGGGGCTCGGCTATCCGATGGGGCCGCTGCAACTTCTCGACCGCATCGGACTGGACACACATCTACACGCCACCGGAGTCATCTACGAGGACACCGCCGACCCGGGATTCGCGGCGCCGGCCCTGCTGCGCGAACTTGTGGCGGCGGGCCGCCTGGGACGCAAGACCGGTTCGGGGATTTCCGATCTCGAGGACCCGCGATGAGCGCAGATGAAGCGGCCTACCAAGACCTGCTCGTCGAATTCGACAGTCCGGTACTTCGGATCACCATCAACCGGCCCGAGGCGGGCAACAAGTTCCGCGACCTCACCGCGATCGAACTCGCTGATGTGTTGCGCCGCTTCCGGTCCCAGCGTGAGCTTCGGGTCGCTGTGCTGACCGGTGCCGGTGATAAATTCTTCTGCATCGGCGGCGAACACGACCCGTTCGACAGCTATGACTACGGCAACGTCATGCCGATCGTGGACGTATACGAACTGATCGATTCGGTGCCCAAGCCGATCATCGCCGCGGTCAACGGGTACGCCGTCGGCGGCGGCAACGTCTTGCACACCGTATGCGACCTGTCCATCGCCTCTGAGCGGGCACAGTTCCGCCAAGTCGGCCCGAGCGTGGGCAGCTTCGACGCCGGTTACGGCACCGCCTATCTCGAAGAAACCATCGGCCGCAAGCGGGCCAAAGAGATGTGGTACCTCAATCGCAAATACACCGCGGAGCAGGCGCTGGCCATGGGGCTGGTCAATGAGGTGACACCGCACGCCGAACTGCCCGATCGGGTCAATGAAGTGATCGACGAACTGCTCGGTCGCGGACCGCAGGCGATCGCGGGACTCAAGGCGGCGTTCTCGGGCCGGCACACCGGTATCGTCGGTCAGGCTCGGATGGCTCACGATCTTCTGCTCACTCAATATCTCAGAACCGAAGAGGCACAAGAGATGTCCCGATCGTTCCGGGAGAGGCAACCACCCGACCCGACGAAGTTCTGGACATGAGCGACCTGCTGCTGGACGTGGTGCGGTCCTTTTCGGATCGCCAAGTGGCACCCAGGTCGGCGGACATCGATGCCGCCGACGCAATCCCCGACGACCTCGTGCAGGCGATGCGCGAACTCGACCTCGTCGGGCTCACCACCGCCGAGCTTGATGTGGTGCCACTGTTGACAGTGATCGAACAACTCGCGCGGGCCTGCGCCAGCGTTGCGCTGCTCGTCGTGGCGCCTGACGGCACAGTCGGGCAACCACGTTCTACCGTCGGCCTGCGTGGCCTGCGAACGGGAGCGGTGGCGCGCACCCCCGATGCGCTCTTCCGGTATGCCGTCGCCGCGGCGGCGATCGGAAGTGCCCAGTACGCCCATGACCGGACGGTGCTGTATCTGTCATCGCGACGTGCGTTCGGCCGCAACCTCATCGAGATTCCGGTACTGCGCGAAACCACGTCAACATTGCACGCCCGCTTGACCAACGCGCGGCGCGCCGTTCACGCATCGGCCCACACCGAGGATTCATCCGACGTCAAAGCCGTCACTTTCGAGGC